>JBDRJN010000005.1:0-78789 GCA_043814965.1 Candidatus Omnitrophota bacterium | reverse complement strand
CGTACCTTCGGATGCCAGATGAATATGCACGATTCAAACAGGGTTGAAGGACTTCTTTTAAAAAAAGGATATTCGATAGTAGAGAAACCAGGTGATGCGGATATATTGATATTTAATACATGTAGCGTAAGGAAAAATGCAGAAGACAGGGTGTTTGGCGTAGTAGGAAGCTTAAAGAGGCTTAAAAAGAAAAGAAAAGGCCTTATCTTTGGCATTATGGGGTGCATGGCTGAGGCTAAAAAGGAAGAGATATTTGAAAGGCTTGAACATGTAGATTTTATATGTGGGCCTGCTAACCTGGATATGGTCCCTGATATCATAGAGAGATTACGCGCTAATCCAGGCCGTATTGTACAAATAGGCGGGTTTAAGTCAAAAAGGATCCCTGATTTTACTTTGGGTAACTGCGCAGGCCATGGAATCGATACTGAATATGTCAAGATAATAGAAGGATGCAGTAATTTTTGCAGTTATTGCATAGTTCCTTATGTAAGAGGCCCTGAGAGGTCAAGGCCTTCTAAGGATATAGTCAAAGAGGTAAAAAGATTGCTAGATAAAGGCGTAAAAAAGATCATGCTTTTAGGCCAAAACGTCAACTCCTACGGCAAAGGCCTAAAGGAAAATATAGATTTTGTAAGGCTTTTACAAAAAATAGATAAGCTGATATTTAAAAGTTATCCACAATGTAGGGGAGCCTTAAGGCTCCCCTACTATGACAATGACAATGATAGCGATGGCGATGGTAATGATATCGGGGTGAATTTTGCGACAAGCCATCCTAAAGATGCAAATACTGAACTTTTTAAAGCGATGGCTGGCCTAAAAAGCATTGTAAAGAACCTTCATCTGCCTTTACAGTCCGGCTCAGACAAGATACTTAAGTTTATGAATAGGGGGTACTCTTATAAGCATTACAAGAGCCTTATCGACAGCTATAGGAAGATCGTAAAAGGAGGAGGTCTTACTACTGACTTAATAATAGGTTTTCCTGGAGAGACTGAAAAGGATTTTAAAGATACATTAAAGGCAGTAAAAGAGATCAAGTTCGATGCCGCGTATATATTCAAATATTCTCCCAGGAGCGGTACCAAGGCAGCCCTGCTAGAAGACGATGTGCCGCAGGAAGAAAAAGAGCGTAGGCATAAAATTTTGCTAGAGACACAGAAGGAGATATCATTGAGAAAGAAAAATGGGTAACGGTTAAGGTAAGGAAGCCCGTATCGGTAAGGGTTAAGGTAACCTGCCTGCCGGCAGGCAGGCGTAGCCGATTAACGAAACGGGCATCGTAACCATAACCCAATGACGAATAATATATGACAGTTTATTTCCTAATAGGCCCTACAGCTTCAGGTAAAACCGAGATATCCATGAAATTAGCTAAAAAACTCAACGCTGAGATCATCTCGTGCGACTCAATGTGTGTATATAAAGGTATGGATATATTGACATCCAAGCCTTCAAAAGAATATAGGGCAGAGATAAGGCATCACCTGATAGATATTATTCAGCCCACAGAAGAATTCAGCGTTTCTGAGTATAGGGAGCTTGCGTTGGAGAAGATAGAGGATGTCTTAAAAAGAAAAAAGACACCTCTTTTTGTAGGCGGCAGTGGTTTGTATGTCAAGGTGGTGATAGATGGTATTTTTGGATCAGCTAAAAAGAATGAAAGATTCAGGAAAAGACAGGAAGCACTAGCAAAAAAATACGGGAATAGCTATCTCTATAGTAAATTGGAAAAAATAGACCCTGCTGCTGCTTCTAAGACACATCCCAACAATCTCATAAGGGTCATAAGGGCGCTCGAGATATACCATACTGAGAAGACCAAGCCGTCAGAATTAAAAAAAACCACAGTACCTTTAAAATATAAGACCAATATCTATGGGGTAGCTGTAGCCAGGGAAAAGCTTTACAGCGATATAAATAAGAGAGTGGATTCTATGTTTAGAGAAGGCGTCATAGATGAAGTAAAACGCCTTTCCAGGAAGAAACTGAGCCTTACTGCTAGAAATGCCCTGGGATATAAAGAGGTGCTGGGTTATATAAAAGGAAGCTATGGCTTGGAAGAGGCAAAAGAGATGTTAAAAAAGAACACTAGAAATTTCGCAAAGAGGCAGATGACTTGGTTCAGGGCTGATAAGAGGATAATTTGGAAAGAGCGCTTTTAATAACAATAGACCTTAAACATAGATATTCATGGCCAAAAGGAGACAGGGCCGAGGAGCTCAGGGAGCTTGTTGAGTCCTGCGGAGGCATAGTAGAGTGCGAAGTGATCTCTTCGAGGGACAGGGAGACGCCAGACCTGTTTTTTGGCAAGGGAAAATTCCTTGAGGTCATAGGACTGTGTAAAGAAAAAAAGATAGACCTGGTAGTCTTTAATAACGAACTTACAGCTACTCAGTTAAGGAACCTCGAAAAAGGCCTTGGCAAAAATATCAGGGTCATTGACAGGACACAGCTTATACTTGATATATTCGCTCAACACGCAAAGAGCATGGAAGGAAAGCTCCAGGTCGAGCTTGCCCAGCTAGAATATCTTTTTCCTAGGCTTTCTGGGCTTGGGGTCGTCTTATCCAGGCTTGGAGGAGGTATAGGGACGAGGGGGCCGGGCGAACACATGCTTGAGTATGATAAAAGAAAGATCAGAAAAAGGATAATCAAATTAAAGAAGGAACTGAAAGACCTTGAGGCAAGGAGAAGTTCTTTAAGAAAGAGACGAAAAGAAAACAGGGTGCCTACAGTAGCTATAGTAGGTTATACCAATGCAGGGAAGACCACGCTTTTAAATAAGCTTACTGATTCCAAACGGTTTGCAGCTGATAAGCTTTTTTCAACCTTAGACCCTGTTGGCAGAAGCCTTGTGCTGCCCAATAACCTGAAAGTGATAATACATGATACAGTAGGTTTTTTAAGTGAACTTCCTCATGACCTGATAGAGGCATTTAAGGCTACTTTGGAAGAGGTTGAGAACGCGGATCTCTTGATACATGTACTTGACGCGTCTAGCAGCCATATCCATGAGCTGGACCAGGCTGTGCATAATGTATTAAGAGAGCTTGGATCAGACCAGAAGAGCATTATCAACGCCCTCAATAAAGTCGATCTAATAGAGGACAATAATGCTAGAAAAAGGATCAAGAAAGATTTTAATAACTCTATATTGATATCCGCATTAAAAGGAGAAGGCATAGACGGCCTTATAAATGAGATATCAAGGTTCTTTTCTGATCTTATGATAGATATCAAGCTAGAGATACCTTCCAGCAGAATGGATAAACTAAGCCTTATCTATGAAAATGGCAGGATAAGTTATAGAGAAGATAGAGCTGAGTCGGTCTACATAGAAGCTGAGATCCCCTCAAAGATAAAAAAACTCCTCGAATTATAGGTGTAACCTGCGTTAACCTGTAATGGTTGACACAACAGTTGACATAAAGTAGGGGAGCCTTAAGGCTCCCCTACTAGGCTTATTCTTGGGTAACATGAATTATGAGTCAACGATTCAATTTTATTATTGCTTCGGTAACATTTAATGTGAGTCAATTCGTAGGTAATTTTTTTTCTTGACAAATAGCACTCTAGGTGTTAGAGTGCTAACTTACCTGACCTTCTTATCTGGCAAAAATACATTGGGTAAATAATTTGGTAAATAAAATGAGACAAATAAATATTGAAGAAAGAAAAAGAGAAATATTATATTCCATAGTGGAGTCTTATGTAGAGAATGCCTTTCCTGTAGGTTCTCGCGCTATTGCCCAGCGTTTCAGATGGACTATAAGCCCGGCTACTATCAGGAACGTGATGGTGGATCTGGAGGAGTTGGGCCTGATCACTCATCCTCACACTTCTGCCGGCAGGGTGCCCACAGACAAAGGTTATAGATACTACGTTGACTCATTATTATCCCCAAAACATCTTACTAAAGATGAAGAGAACATGATCCTCAAGATCTTTAACAGGAAGTTCGAGGATTTTGATTCACTGATGCAGAAGGCTTCTAACGCGATCAGCATGATAACCAATGTAGTTGGAGTCGTGCTTACTCCAAGGCTCAAGAGAAGTACATTTAAACATATAGAGCTTATACAGATAAACTCTTCAAGGATCCTGGCGGTCTTGATGACAGGGGCAGGTTATGTGAAAAATTCTATTTTTACTATGGAAGAAGAGATATCTAAAAGCGAGATCTTGAGGATAAACGAATTTTTGAACCAGGAACTAGAAGGTATGTTCTTGGGAGAGATACGGAATCACCTTACCAGCAGGCTATTGCAGGAAAGAGATTCATTCTATAATTTTTTGAATAAGGCTATGACGATACTTTCCTCGGCGGATCTATTGAAGATGGAAGACAGGATGTATTTCGAGGGGACAACTTCTATAATGTCAAATCCTGAATTCAGCGATATCAAAAAGACCAGGCTTTTCTTAAGGTGCTTTGAGGATAAAAAGGACTTATTCGACCTATTTAACGAGGATATAGAAAAAGATGGTATAAAGGTGCATATCGGAAAAGAAAACCATTGTAAATACATGCA
Source organism: Candidatus Omnitrophota bacterium (assembly GCA_043814965.1). Lineage (GTDB taxonomy): Bacteria > Omnitrophota > Gorgyraeia > Gorgyraeales > Gorgyraeaceae > JBDRCN01. The sequence continues at coordinate 74,251 of JBDRJN010000005.1, read as the reverse complement.
GGATTATAGTGTCATAACAAGTAATTATAAGGTAAGAGGCAGGATCGTGGGAGTGCTTGGCGCTATAGGGCCTACCAGGATGGAATACGGTAAGGTCATAACATGCGTAGAATACCTCTCAGAGGTATTGGGAAAGGTGCTGGAAAAACTTGGATGAGAAAAAAGTGATAAAAAAGAACAATATCTTATTAAAGCTAGAAGAGTATAATACTCTTTTGGAAAAGGCCAAAAAGAGTGATGAATACTTTGATAGATTCTTAAGGCTTCAGGCTGATTTTGATAATTATAAAAAGAGGCTTGAAAGGGACAAGATAGAGTTTATAAAATTTGCCAACGAAGAGATAATCCTGGATATATTAAAGATAGTCGATGACTTTGAAAGGGCAGTGGAAGCAGGTAAGATCAAGCATGATTTTGACGCTCTATATAAAGGTGTAGAGATGATATATAGGGATTTTAAGGATTTTTTGTCTAAAAAAGGGCTGAAGGAAATAGAATCTATAGGTAAACTTTTTAATCCTCACGAGCACGAGGCTATGATGCAGTGCGAATCAGAAGATCATCCTGAGGACCATGTAGTCGAGGAATTTCAAAAAGGATATATGTTGAACGGCCGGGTGATCAGGCCGAGCAAGGTGAAGATCAGTAAAAGAAAAGAAGATAAAAACGAATAAGCAGGACACAAGTTGTATGCCACAAGACACATGTGGCATGTGTCTATATATTGATTAATATATTGCTGTGTCTTGCAACCGTTTATTTTTAATTAACTATTAATAAGGAGGAGGAAAATATGGCTAAAGTCATAGGTATTGATCTAGGCACTTCAAATTCAGCAGCATCAGTCATGGAAGGAGGAAGGCCTTCCATAATCCCCAGCGCAGAAGGCGCAGGTGTATCGAGCGGTAAGGCATTTCCATCTTTCGTTGCTTTTACAAAAGACGGCCAAAGGCTTGTAGGAGAACCAGCAAGGCGGCAGGCATCCGTGAACCCTGAAGGGACCATATATGCAGCAAAAAGAAAAATGGGCACAGACCATAAGTTCAAGGTCTTTGGAAAAGAATATACAGCCCAGCAGATATCAGCTTTTATACTGCAGAAGATAAAGCAGGATGCCGAGAGTTATCTAGGGGACAAAGTAGAAGAGGTCGTTATCACTTGTCCGGCGTATTTCAACGATAACCAGCGCCAGGCTACTAAGGATGCAGGCGAGATCGCGGGCCTAAAGGTCTTGAGGATCATAAATGAGCCTACAGCAGCTTGCCTGGCATATGGACTTGACAAGGTCGGAAAAGAACTGAAGATAATGGTATTTGATTTTGGCGGAGGAACGCTCGATGTGACTATAATGGATATGTGGTACGACAAAGAGCATGGCGCTAGCGGATTCGAAGTCAAATCTACGAATGGAGACACTAATCTTGGCGGTACGGATATGGATAACATCCTTATTGCTCATATAGCAGGGCAATTCAAAAAAGAGACAGGGATAGACTTAAATAATGACAAGATGGCTATGCAGAGATTAAGAGAGGCATCTGAAAAGGCAAAAGTGGAGCTGTCGAGCACTATCACGACAGATATTAATCTCCCTTTTATCACAGCTGATTCAACAGGGCCTAAGCATCTTACCATGTCGATAAACAGGGCTAAGCTGGAAGAACTGGTAGGGGCTACTGTAGAGAGATGCAGGGTCCCTGTAGAGAATGCCTTGAAAGACGCGAATCTTACCGCGAATGATATCGATAAGATCATCATGGTAGGCGGGCCTACCAGGATGCCTATTGTCCAGAAATTTTTAGAAGACTGCGTAGGCAAAAAGATCGAAAGAGGCATAGACCCTATGGAATGCGTGGCATTGGGCGCGGCGACACAGGCAGCTATTATAAAAGGAGACGCTAAAGAGGTGCTTTTACTTGACGTAACACCTCTTTCTTTAGGTATAGAGACCCTGGGCGGAGTATTCACAAAATTAATAGAACGAAACACCACGATACCTACAAAGAAAAGCCAGGTATTTTCTACTGCGGCTGACAATCAGCCGGCTGTAACAGTAAGGGTGCTGCAAGGTGAAAGACAGATGGCCAATGACAATACTGAGCTTGGGAGGTTTGACCTTGTGGGTATACCTCCAGCGCCGCGCGGCGTGCCTCAGATAGAGGTTACATTTAATATTGATAAGGACGGAATAGTCCATGTAGGCGCTAAAGACCTGGGGACAGGAAAAGAACAGACCATCAGGATAACAGCCCCTACAAAACTATCAAAAGAAGAAATAGACAAGATGGTAAAAGAGGCTGAGAAGTTCTCTGATCAGGATAAAAAGAAAAAAGAAGAAGTAGAGGTAAAAAATCAGGCTGATACGCTCGCCTATTCAATAGAGAAATCATTGAAGGACTATGGAGACAAGGTCAGCCAGGATGAAAAACTCGACATAGAAAGAAAACTTAATGACCTTAAGGAGCTTTTAAAAGGTGATGATACTGAAAAGATCAAAAAGGCTATGGAAGGCCTTTCAAAATCAGCTCATAAATTAGCTGAAGAGGTCTATAAGGCAGCTCAGTCAAAGGCTCAGGAGGCTCAAGGCCAGTCCGGCCCTCAAGGCCCTCAGCCTGACCAATCAAGCGATACAAAAGGCGATGATAAAAAAGGCGAGGACGTAATAGACGCTGAGTTTAAGGAAAAGTAATAACGGGGTACGGGTTAAGGGTTACGGGGTACGAAGAAAACGATGAGCAAAAAACGAGATTATTACGATATACTGGGGATACAAAAAAGCGCAAGCGCTGATGATATAAAAAAGGCTTATAGGAGCCTCGCGCTTAAATATCATCCTGACAGGGTCACCCCTGACAAGAAAAAAGAGTCTGAGGAGAAGTTTAAGGATATATCCGAGGCATATGCAGTACTCTCAGATACTCAAAAGAGGAGCCAGTACGATCAATTCGGCCATGCTGGCATAGATTCCCGCTATAGTTCAGAAGACATATTTAAAGGAGCTGATTTCGGGAGTATATTCGAGGATATGGGATTCGGGAGCATATTTGAGGATCTTGGGATCTTTGGAGGAGGAGGTTACTCTTCGGGAAGAGGCTCTGCTCCCAGCCGGGGAAGGAACCTTGAGTACGAATTAGAGGTATCTTTTATAGACGCGGCTTTCGGGACTAAAAAGACGATCAATATCCCTAGATATGAGACGTGTAATATCTGTAAAGGGGAAGGGACTAAACCTGGCACAAAGAAAGTCACATGCTCTAGTTGTAAAGGTAAAGGCAGGATACTCCAGCAAGCAGGTTTTTTCAGCATACAACAGACTTGCCCTACTTGTAGAGGCGAGGGCAGGATAATAAAGGACCCCTGTTCCAAATGTTATGGCGCGGGTAAGAGCAAGGTCACTAAAAAAATAGAAGTCGATATCCCGAGCGGTGTTGATACTGGGTCAAGATTGAGGATCCAGGGCGAGGGAGAACTGGCTAATAGAGGTATCGTTAGGGGGGACCTGTATCTTTATATCAACGTAAAAGAACACTCTATCTTTGAAAGACATGGCTATGATATAATATGCGAAGTCCCTATAGGTTTTCCAGTCGCTACATTGGGCGGGGAATTAGAGGTCCCTACATTAAATGGGAATGTATCCATGAAGATACCGGAAGGGACTCAGAGCGGAAGGGTATTTCGCCTGCAGGGCAAAGGTATAAAAAGATTAAGAGGCAGTGGTTATGGGGATGAATTAGTAAAGGTTGTCGTGGAGATCCCCACTCATTTAAATACAGAGCAAAAACGCATACTTAAGGAGTTTTCAGCGTCCTGCAATGACAGCGTTACTCCCTTGGCAGCGTCTTTTATGGATAAAGTAAAGAGAGTGTTCAAAAAATAGCAGGACACAAGTCTCAAGACACAAGCTACACGTGTCCTGTGTCTTGCAACTTGTGACAAAAAGAGTTATTGAGAAGGAGCAAGTATGCCGACCTATGAATACGAATGTAAAACTTGCGGTAAGGTGTTTGAAGTGTTCCAGCAGATAAAGGATAAACCTCTTACTAAATGCGCCAAGGAGGGCTGCGGTGGAAAGGTCAAGAGGCTTATAGGAGGCGGCGCAGGTTTTATTTTTAAAGGATCAGGTTTTTACGCGACAGACCATAGAAGTGAAGGGTATAAAAAAAGGCAAAGAGAAGACACTAGGCCTTCTTCTCCGTGCAGTGGATGTGATAAGAAAGAAGGCGGCTGCAAGCTTGAAAAATAATTTTTTTAAATATTGGGCCCCTCTTTATATGTACGCAGGACTGATATTTTATCTTTCAAGTTTAACAAAGGTATTGCCTGAAGTAGATATACCTTCTTTTGACAAGGTATTGCATATAGTAGAATACGCTATTTTTTCTATACTTGCGTTAAGGGCTTTCAGGAACTCTAAAAGAGAGTTTGTGTTGAAAAATCTTAAATTAGTGGCTATAACTATATCAATATTATATGGTATGTCTGATGAGTTCCATCAGTCATTTGTCCCAGGCCGCCAGTGCAGTATATGGGACATGCTTTTTGATGGCATTGGTAGCACGATAGGAGTCATTTTTTATGGCAAATATTGCTCCATTTAAGGGTGTTCGTTATAATACGGAAAAGATAAAAGACCTTTCAAAAGTCGTAGCCCCTCCATATGATGTGATATCCCGGGATGAACAAAGAAAACTCCATGGGTCCGAAGAACACAATATAATCCGCGTGCTTTTAGGAGAAGACCTGCCGGGAGACGATGATAAAGAAAATAAATATACCCGCGCAGCCGGGTTTTTGAACAAATGGACCAAGTCAGGGGTATTAAAAAAAGACGAGGAAAAAAGTATCTACGTATATTCACAGGAATTTGAGGTAGAAGGCGCCAGAAAAAATAGATTGGGTTTTATGTCTCTTTTGAAGCTGGAGGACTTTGATACTGATTCATCCAGCGTCTATCCTCATGAAAACACTCTTCAAGCCCCAAAAGAGGACAGGGCCAAGCTGATAAGTTCTATCAATGCCAATCTTGGGCCTATATTTGCAGTATATGGGGACGAAGACAGGTCCCTGCATGTCATACTTACAAAAGAGACAATGAATGAACCCACGATAGATATCGTGGACCCTCATGGCATAAGGAACAGGTTATGGAGAGTCACTGACAGGCTTACCGTCGACAAGATAGTCTCGTTGATGAAATCCAAGAAATTATTTATTGCAGACGGCCATCATAGATATGAGGTGGGCCTTATGTATAGCAAGCTCAAGAACGATCCCAATCACAAATATATACTTACCTATTTTACTGATATCTATGCAGATGGAATAGTGGTATTGCCTGTGCACAGGATCATCAGCGGAATAAGTAAAGACAGCTTAGCTATGTTTAGAAAAAAACTGGAAGAAGACTTTAGGCATGAGGCCATAGAGAGACAAGAAATAAAGGATTTTTTATCAAAGGCTAGCGCTCTGGAAAAAAGGTTTGTCCTGTATGATGGAAGAGATTTTCTGGGATTGTCTGTACCTATAAAAGATAAGGCGTCTTTAGATGTCACTGTCTTACATGGTGACATCATAGCTAGGTTAGAGAAAATAGCATCCAAAAGAAAAGAGGATGTTTCTATAGATTTTACTAAGGACCTGAATTATGCTATCGAAGAAGTAGAAAAAGGCAGGGCCTCTATATCAATAATAGTAAATCCTACCAAGATCACTGAGATCAGGGATAAGGCGCTTTCGGGGCAGAGGATGCCTCAAAAGTCCACTTATTTTTATCCAAAGGTCCTGACAGGGTTAGTGATAAACATATTTAACAGCGGTATATAGTATGCCTATTTTTGGAAAACCTAAATATAGGGTCGTAAAGGTCTCAAAGCGCAAGGGCGTGCCGGACGGGACTTGGGTAAAGTGCGAGGGATGCTCGGACCTTATGTATAAAAAGACATTGGACGAGAATCTCAAGGTCTGCCCAAAATGTGGTTACCATTTTATCCTGACAGCGCTTGAGCGTATATCGATGTTTTTGGATGAAGGCAGTTTCGAGGAATTTTATAAAGACATGAAACCCAGGGATATCCTGAATTTTAAGGGGCCTAAAAGCTATAAGGAAAAACTCGAAAAAGACAAGCTTGCTACAGGCATGGAAGAGGCTGCAATAGTAGGGAAAGGCCGCATAAACAATAGACAGCTTGCGTTGGGTGTTACTGATTCACGTTTTATAATGGGCTCTATGGGATATGTAGTGGGCGAAAAACTGACAAGTATAACGGAATACGCCACAAAAAATAAACTGCCTCTTGTCATCATCTCTGGCTCTGGCGGAGGGGCCAGGATGTATGAAGGCATGATATCCTTGATGCAGATGGCAAAGACATCAGCTGCCCTGGCAAGACACAATGAAGCCGGGCTTTTATTTATATCGATCCTGACGAATCCTACTATGGCAGGGATATTGGCAAGTTTTGCCTCTCTAGGGGATGTGATAGTAGCTGAGCCAAACGCGCTTATTGGTTTTACCGGCCCGAGGGTAATAGAGCAGACAATAAGGCAGAAGCTTCCAGAAGGATTCCAGAGGTCAGAATTTTTGCTGAAGCATGGCCTGATAGATATGGTAGTGAGCCGCAAAAATATGAAGGATGTAGTAACTCAATTAGTAGACTATATGGTGTATTGATAAATCTTATAAGAGAGTGACTTTAGCCATGGCACAAGTCAGCCTAAAAAATGTATCAAAGGTCTTTCCTGGTAATGTAGTGGCAGTCGAAGATTTTAATCTTGGAGTAGAAAATAAAGAATTTTTAGTATTTGTAGGGCCTTCTGGCTGCGGAAAATCTACGACCTTGCGCATGATAGCAGGGCTTGAGACTGTAACCAAGGGTGAGATATGGATAGCGGATAAATTGGTCAATGACATGCCTGCAAAAGACAGGGACATCGCTATGGTGTTTCAGAACTATGCGCTGTACCCGCATATGACCGTATATGAGAATATGTCATTTGCGCTAAGGCTGAGGAAATTTCCTAAACCTGAGATAGATGCGAGGGTAAAAGAGGCGGCAGAGATACTAGGCATCAAAAATCTTCTTAATAGACGGCCAATGGAACTATCAGGAGGCCAGCGCCAGAGAGTGGCTGTAGGAAGGGCTATTGTAAGGAAACCAAAGGTGTTTTTGTTTGATGAGCCTCTCAGTAACCTGGATGCCAAGATGAGGGTCCAGATGAGGACAGAGCTCAATAAACTGCATATTAAACTGCAGTCTACCATGATATATGTTACTCATGACCAGACAGAGGCCATGACCATGGGTAACAGGATAGTAGTCATGAAGGACGGCATTATACAGCAGGTAGATGACCCTATTACAGTCTATGATAAGCCTGTAAATAAGTTCGTAGCGGGTTTTATAGGGTCCCCTCCAATGAATTTTATAGAAGGCAAGGTCATTAAAAAAGGCAATGGTTTTTTCTTTAAGGAGACAAGTTTTGTAGTAAAGATAGTAGAGGATATGTATGATGAGATATCTAAGCATGAAGGAAGAGATGTTATCTTTGGTATAAGGCCAGAGGATATATATGATAAACTATTTGTATCAGAGGCATCGCTGGACAATACAGTGAGGGCTACGGTAGAGATAGTGGAGCCGATGGGCGCAGAGGCATTTTTATATATCACTGCCGGAAAAAGCCACTTAGTGGCAAGGATCAGTTCTCATAATAAGCCTGAAGTAAATCAGGACCTTGACGCTGTATTTGATATGAGCAAGGCCCGCTTTTTTGACATAGGTACGGAGAAGCTTATAGTATAGGTTAGTTTTTTTACCAGAAAATGGTTCCCGGATGGGATCAGGCGATCTGAATAAACTAAAAATATTCATTTTTTCGAGTTTAGGTTTTATCTTGGTCTCGTTCCTTGTCTTCAAGACACACCTTTTAAAAGATCCCAGCATATTTCTTTATAATTTTATAATCATAATAAGTCTGCATTATCTTGGATTTTATAGAGGGGTATCTTTTCTTATCGCCTCCATTGTCCTTACCATCATATTGTCCATAGCTGCTAATTTTTATTATTTACTGCATATCGGGCTATTTTTAACAGTTTTTTTTATTATAAAAGCACAGTTAAAAAAGGTCGAGTACCATGAGCGGATGATATCTACCAGGATAGAAGAAACGGAGGAGAACATCAACTTATTGGAAGACCAATTCAGGAAACACACGAGGGACGCAGTGTCTTTGGATAAGAAGGGAGATAGGTATAAACATCTCGAAAAGGTCATGTCTATATTGAGCTCAACGCTTGTACTGGATGAAGTGATAGAACATATAATAGACAATGCATTGCAGATAATAGGAAAGACAAAGAACATAATGCTGTTCCTGGTCGACACTGAAAAACAAGAACTCAGCCTTTTTTCTTCACGTATGGAAAACAGCGTAGATAAAATAAAGGCAAAAAAAGGAGATGTATTGGATGAGTGGGTGTTTAAACAAAGGCAGTGCCTTATAGTCGATGACATAAGGAAGGACTTTCGTTTTAGCGAGAAAGGCATCAATGAATATAGGAGGGATTTCAGGTCTGTCATATCATGCCCCCTGATCGCCGGCAAACATTTTTTGGGATTGATACGGCTTGAACATATAAAACCCGGGAACTATACTACCGAAGACCTCAGGCTCCTCGATATATTGTGTGACTTGGGAGCAGTGAGCCTGCAAAACGCCAATCTTTATAAAGAGACTTTAGACCTTGCTATCAGGGATGGACTTACGGGCCTATACCTGCGTAGGTATTTTTTGGAGAGGCTGCATGAAGAGATTGCGAGAGCCTTGCATGACGATATAAGCTGTTCGCTGCTTATGATAGATATCGATAATTTTAAAAATTATAATGACCAGTATGGCCATGCAGCAGGCGATATAGTGCTTGTTACGCTTTCAAAGTTACTTAAAAAGACTTTTGAAGGAGCCATAGTCGCTAGATACGGCGGAGAAGAGTTTTCCGTATTGCTGCCTGCTGCTCCAAAAAAAAAGGCCAAGATAGCAGCAGAAGACCTGAGAAAGGCCATTAAAAAAGAATCTATAGAGCTGCGCCGGGTCGAGACCCATATAACGATCTCAGCAGGGGTAGCGAGTTTTCCGGAAGATGCAAAACTGATTGACGAATTGATACAAAAGGCTGATGAAAGGCTCTACATGGCCAAGAGGCAGGGTAGAGACAAGGTTTGTGGTTAAGATGGATTTTTTTATTTACTCAATACTATCGATAGCAGTGCTTTTTGTAAGTTACAGCACCTTGCTTAAAAGGGCGCTGGCTTTATCTATAAGCATGTCTATCATTATACTTTTAAAAGAGTCCGGAGGTATTTCATTCCAGGACTTCTTGGGGATACTATTTATCAATATAATGCCTTTTTTAGCTTTTTATTTTAAAAAAATCATGGAAGGCGAGAAGCTGATCGTAAAAGATAGATTTAATAATATAAAAAAAAGATATGAGGACCTGGAGGTAAAGGACCGTGACCTATTAAGGTCTAATCTGGACAAGGAAAGAAAGCTTCAAAAGCTGCTCTCTCTTTATGAAGTATCCAAAGACATGTCGAGTTCTCTTTCATTCGACGATATATTCGATATATTTTCTTATACGCTGAAGAAACTTTTTAGGTTCAAGACATCCAGGCTTATATTATTAAAAGAAGGCCACGATATAGCTAGCATACATGAGATAGATGTCGGCCAGGATATTACAAAGCCTGTCGAGACTGATTTTGATAGAGAAATAAGAGATATAATGCTCGAAGATAAAAGCGCAAGATCAATAGCCTTATCGGATAATAACGCTTTATCAAGGCGCCTCTCGGTGGCCAGGGATTTTGAGCCATTGACATCCATCCCGCTTTTTGTAGAGCAGAGCTTGGGAGGTATATTTTATATCGAGGGCCTGCCGGATGTTTATTATGAGAACTTTTTGATATTGATGAGCCAATTTGCGATACAGTTCCAAAAGGTCATGTTGTATAAAAAGATAGAGGACATCTCTATCACAGATTCCCTGACAGGTGTCTCTACAAGAAGGTACTTATTAGAAAGATTTACAGAGGAGATCCACAGGTCCATGCGGCACAAGGTCAATTTGTCGTGCATGATGTTGGATATAGACCATTTCAAAAAGATCAATGATAAGTACGGCCATTTAGTGGGGGATGTTGTCTTGAAGAATGTGGCGTCTATCCTTAAGATCAGCTTGCGTGAGGTGGATCTTATCGGTAGATATGGAGGGGAAGAATTTATAGCAGTGTTTTCTGCGACCCACAAGGATATGGCTTTTCAGGTAGCAGAACGTATCAGGGAAAGTATAGAAGGGCTGGTCTTAAAGGCATATGATGAGACAATATCCATAACAGTAAGTATGGGAATAAGCGTGTTTCCGGATGACGGTGTAAGTATAGAAGACCTTATAGAATCAGCTGATAAGGCGCTATACAAGGCCAAGGAAACAGGCCGCAATAGAGTGTGTTAAAGTCAGCCTTGCCTACTTGTTTTTCTTCCTTGTTTTTCTTCCGTAGGGGAGCCTTAAGGCTCCCCTACGGAAGAAAGATGTTCTAAATTTCCTCTTGCAATCATACCTGAAATAAGATATCATAACTATCTATGAATAAGCGAGTTAAAATTGGGATCGATCTAGGCGGAACACGTATCAAAATAGGCTTAGTGAGCGATACTGGCAAAGTCTCTTTTAGGAGAGAGATAGATACGCCGGTCAGTTCCAATAGAGAGAGACTTCTTAGCGCGATAGATCAGGGTGTGTCTAATGTCATGGGGCTTTCCGGGATCAAAAGGCATGAGATAGCTGGTTTTGGAATAGGAGTCCCAGGCCCAGTAGATTCAGAAAAAGGGATAGTCCATTATTTTCCCAATATAAAAGGCTGGGACAATGTAGCACTAGCCTCTATACTCAAGAAGCGTACAGGGCTAAAAGTAAGGCTGGATAACGACGTAAATGTGATGACCCTTGCGGAGCATAGATTTGGGGCTGGGAGAGGCGCCAGGAACCTGGTCTGCCTTACGCTTGGAACAGGCGTAGGCGGAGGTATTATTATAAATAACGAGATATACAGGGGCTCTACTATGTGCGCAGGTGAGATAGGGCATATGCCTATCAATGAGACAGGGCCAAAGTGCAATTGTGGAGGCTATGGATGCCTTGAAAGATATATAGGCAATAGATATATCTTAGATATATCAAGGAAAGTATTTGGTAAAGATATAACACTTGAAGGATTGACCGATCTAGCCAGGAAAGGCAATAAAAACGCTCAAGGTATTTGGAAGGATCTTGCGGAAAAGCTGGGGACAGCTCTTACAGGCGTAGTGAATTTGTTGAATCCTGATAAGATCGTGATCGGAGGCGGTGTAAGCAAGGCAGGTAGTTTTATATTTAAGCCATTGCGTTTAACAGTAAAAAGAAGGGCCATGAGAGACCAGGCAAGACACGTAAGGATCGTTAAGGCAAGGCTGGGTGACAACGCAGGTATTATAGGGGCCTCATTATTAATATAAATCGAATGTTTAAAATCAAATATCAAAAATCAAATATCAAAATTATATATGAAAATTCAAAATCTTGTATTTTGCATTGTAATTTTAATTTTTACATTTTAATTTTTGCCTTTTTCTGCTCATTATTATTTTATAAGATCATTTATGCAGAGGAAAAGGCAGGGCCTATTGAAGTCAATGGTGATGAAGTAGAATATCTATTCAGCGAGAAAAAGGTCGTAGGAAAAGGCAATATCAATATAGATTATAATGATATATCTTTAAGATGCGACAGTATAGTGGTACATACTGACACAAAAGATGTATTGGCAGAGGGCAATGTGGTGTTGACCAGTCCTACCAGCGAGATGAAAGGAGAAAGAGTAAAATATAATTTCGAGACTAAAGAAGGAGAGATCATAGACGCAAGGGTAAGGTCCGGAGAATGGTATAGCGGAGGTGATGAAGGAAGGCTTCTTCCTGACGGCTCTATCAGCATCAAAGAAGGCTATATAACAAGCTGTGATCTTGAAGAGCCGCACTACAAAATAAGTTCCAAGAAAGTCACAATAACGCCTGACAACCAGGTTGTTGCTAAAAACGTAGTATTTAAAGCAGGGAATATCCCGGTATTTTATTTACCCAGGTACAACTATTCCCTCGATGCTGACTGGCCTACTGTAAACGTGATCCCGGGAAGAAAGAAAGAATGGGGGGCATTCGCTCTTACAAGCTATAGATATGATCTAGATGAAGACTTGAGGGCAACGCTTTTTATCGATGAGAGGGAGAACTGGGGCCTTGGCGAGGGGATCGACCTAAAATATAATTCCCAGGATCTTGGAAAAGGCCTTATAAGGACTTATTACACAAATCAAAGAGATAGAGATAGAAATGAAGCAGGTACAAGGCGGGAAGAGGAAAGGTATAGAGTTCAGATCAGGCATCTTTGGGATATAGAGGATAACCTTACGATGGTCTCCGAGATACATAGATACAGCGACCAGGACATGACAAAGGATTTCTTCTACAGGGAAGAATACGAGAGAGAATCTTCGCCAGAGTCGTATCTATACTTACTTAATAGAGAGAGTGAGTACTCTTTAAGTTTTTTGGCGCGTAAGAGGATCAATAGATTCCAGAGCGCTACAGAGAGGCTGCCTGAAGTAAGGTTCGACCTTAAAGACCAGGAACTACTGGGCCTGCCGGTATATTTTAAGACAGATTCAACAGTATCCAGCTTGAATAGTAAAACAGCCAATACGGGGGTAGATAGCGATACTATAAGGCTTGATACTCTTAACAAATTATCCTCACCTCTAAGAATAGCTAATATATTTAGCTTTGCGCCTTTTGTCGGGGCAAGGAATACATTTTATAGTAGAGATAATTCCGGAACTTCAAGAGATGACATCAGGACAGCCTTTACAACAGGAGTGGACCTAAGCGCAAAATTCATGAAGACATTTGATGCGGCTGGGAAATTCTTCGGCATAGAATTAAATAAACTGCATCATATAATAACCCCTACCATAGAATATGAATATATGCATGAGCCTTCAATAACGTCTAGCGATCTCCAGCAGTTCGACGATATAGACAGTATCTCGAAGAAAAATAACTTTGGCTTGGGGCTGCAGAACAGGTTTCAGACAAAGCGGGAGATAGACGGCAAATTAAAGACAGTAGACCTGGGTTATCTTTTATTGACAGGGGATTATGCGTATAAGCCTGAGGATGGCAGCAGGTTCCAGACAGTTAAAGCTGACCTTGAATTTACGCCGCTCGATGGGTTCATGCTTGAATCCGATACAGCTTACAATCCTTCTACCAGAGATTTTGAGGATTGGAACCTGGATCTATTTATTGACAAAAAAGAAGATACGAGATTTGGTTTTGGCTCAAGATATTGGCAGGATACAGAACATGAACTTACTTCAGAGCTGCTGCAGAAACTAAATAACGCGTGGTCAGTCAGGCTTTTTGCGAGGTTCGACCTTAAAGAAGTAGAGTCAAATGGCCACAAGATAATAAATAGGTTTGATACCAGGGGCATATCTATAATAAAGGACCTGCACTGCTGGGTAGCTGAAGTGAGCCTGGATAGCGGAAGGGGCGGCGAAATAACAGCGTGGTGTTCTTTTAAGTTAAAGGCCTCTCCTAAAGTGCCTTTTGATTTTAAGGATTATTACGCTATACCCAAAGTACATTGATATAGCTTGAAGAGATGAGAAATATGATGGAGAAAAATACATGAATATATGTGTCATAGGAGCAGGATATGTCGGGCTAGTGACAGGCGCGTGTTTTTCCGAGTTGGGGCACAAGGTCTTTTGCGTGGATAATGATAAAGGAAAGATAGAGCTGTTAAAAAACCTTAAGATGCCTTTTTATGAATTGGGATTAGAGGGTCTGGTCAAAAAGAACGTCTTGGCAAAAAGGCTTACTTTTACTACCAATATAGAAGAAGGGGTAAAAAAGTCACTGGTTATCTTTATATGTGTAGGTACGCCATCCCAATCAAACGGAGAGACAGACCTGTCATATGTAAAACTTGTTACTAGAGAAGTAGCCAGGCATATGACAAGCTACAGGCTGATAGTACAAAAAAGTACAGTCCCGGTTGAGACAGGAAAATGGGTAAAACGCAGTATAACAGCTAATGCTAAAAAAGGTATAAAATTTGATATTGCGAGTAATCCTGAATTCTTGAGGGAAGGCTCAGCTATCAAAGACTTCATGCATCCAGACAGGGTCGTGATAGGCGTAGACTCTAAGAGGGCGAAGGAGTTGCTTCTAAAACTCTATAAAGATGTGCCTGGTGAAAAGATGGTCACAGACATAGAAAGCGCTGAGATCATAAAACACGCTTCAAACTCGTTTTTAGCGGCAAAGATCTCTTTTATAAACTCTATAGCAGATATATGCGAGGCAACAGGCGCTGACATAGAAGAGGTTGCGCATGGGATGGGGCTTGATAAAAGGATCGGAAGGAGTTTTTTGAATAGCGGCATAGGATACGGGGGTAATTGTTTTCCGAAGGATGTGGATGCTTTTATACATATAGGGGATAAGCTGGGATATGACTTCAGCATATTAAAGGCAGCAAAAAGAGTCAATATAGAGAGAAAAAAGAGTTTTATAAATAAGGTCAAAAACAGTGTTAAAAGCCTGAAAGGTAAAAAAATAGGCGTACTAGGCCTTTCATTTAAACCCAATACAGATGACATGAGAAAAGCCCCGTCAATAGATATCATAAATTTTCTGAAGAAGGAAAAGGCTATAGTAAAGGCTTATGACCCTAAAGCAATGCCTAAGGCAGTGAATATATTAAAAGGCATTGAATTCTGTGATAGCTCTTATGAGACAGCAAAAGATACTGACATGCTTTTAATAGTCACAGAATGGGATGAGTTCAAAAATATGGACCTAAAGCGTATAAAAGGTCTTATGAGAAGACCTTTTATAATAGACGGCAGGAATATGTTTGAGCTGATAAAAATGGAAAAGCTGGGTTTTAAGTATATCTCTATGGGGAGGTAATACGTGATAAAAGGCGTTGTGGTAAAAAAACTTAAAGTAATACCGGATGATAGGGGCCGTTTAATGGAGATCCTGCGGTCTGACGAGACGATATTTGAGAGATTCGGGCAGGTATACATGACTACAGCCTATCCGGGTATTGCCAAGGCATGGCATTATCATAAACTGCAGGATGACCATTTTACATGTATAAATGGCGTGATGCGCCTTGCTCTTTTCGATTCAAGGGAAACCTCGCCTACCTATAAAGAGATAGATGAATTTACTATAAGCATTGAAGAACCAATGCTGGTCAAGATACCTAAACTTGTATATCATGGATTTAAATGTGTAGGCGATAAAGAGGCAATAGTGATAAATGTCCCTACTATGCCTTATAACTATAAAGAACCTGATGAATACAGGCTTGATGCTTTCAAAAACGATATACCGTATGATTGGAAAAAATGAAGTCCCTCGCCACATACATGTAAAACGAGGGTGGCTCGGGACGATTTTTCGAACATGTGATTCGACAGAAAAATCGGAGGAATTATGAAAGGCATAATATTAGCTGGCGGACTTGGTAAAAGGCTTGAACCATTGACGAGGATAACAAATAAACACCTTCTCCCTATATACAATAAACCAATGATATACTATCCTATATCTACCTTGGTAGAAGCTGGCATCCAGGATATATTAATAGTTACAGGAGGAAAGCATGCTGGCGATTTTTTAAGGCTTTTGGGGAATGGTGAAGAATTCGGGCTTAAATATATCAATTATGCATACCAGAAAGGCGAGGGTGGTATTGCAGAGGCGCTGAGATTAGCAGAACATTTTGTTGATGGGGATAAGATAATAGTCATGCTGGGAGATAATATAGTAGAAAAAAATATAAAAAAGCATGTGGATGATTTTAAGAAACAGCCAAAAGGCGCAAAGATACTCCTTAAGGAAGTAAATAACCCGGAACGATTTGGCGTAGCTGAAGTAAAAGAAGACAAGGTAGTCAATATAGTTGAAAAACCAAAAACCCCAATTTCTAAATACGCAGTTACAGGAATATATATGTATGATGAAAAAGTCTTTGATATAATAAAGACTTTAAAGCCGTCTAGTAGGGGAGAGCTTGAGATCACAGATGTGAATAATGTGTATATATCCAAGGGAGAGATGACGTTTTCCATGATGGACGGCTGGTGGACTGATTGCGGTATATATGAATCTTTACTTAAAGCCAGTAACTTAGTAGCAGAAAAAGAGGCTAGATAAGGTCGATATGAATATTCTAGTTACAGGGGGATGCGGTTTTATAGGGTCTAATTTTATCAGGCATATACTTGGCCGATATCCTGGTTATAAGATCATCAATCTAGACAAGCTTACCTATTGCGGGAACCTGGATAACCTTACTGACATAGAAAATAACCCTAACTATAAATTCGTAAAGGGTGATATATGCGATGAAAGTATAGTGAATCAGCTTGTCAAAAGCTCCAGTGTAATAGTGAATTTTGCTGCTGATACTCATGTAGACAGGTCCATCGCTGATGCATCGGATTTTATATCTACAAATGTAAAAGGTGTATATATCCTTTTGGAATCAGCCAGGAGGAATGGTATTGATAAGTTTGTCCAAGTATCTACTGATGAAGTGTATGGCAGTATACTAGAGGGGTCTTTTAAGGAAGAAGATGCTTTGCATCCTAACAGCCCTTATTCTGCGTCCAAGGCCGCAGGAGACCTTTTAGCTCTATCCTATTACTCTACGTTTAAGCTTCCAATTGTCATTACAAGAAGCAGTAATAATTTTGGGCCATATCAATACCCGGAGAAAATCATCCCGCTTTTTATTACAAATCTACTGGAGGGTAAAAAAGTCCCGCTTTATGGGGATGGGCTTAATGTAAGGGATTGGCTGTATGTCTTGGATAATTGTAAGGCGATAGACCTTATATTACATAAAGGCAAGATAGGCGAGATCTATAATATAGGCGGAGAATATGAGATACCCAACATACGGCTTACCCGTACAATACTGAAACTTCTCAACAAAGATGACGATATGATAGAACTTGTTGAGGATAGGCTGGGGCATGATAGGCGTTATTCCCTGGATTGCTCTAAGATCAAAAAACTTGGGTTTAAACCCAAGAAGAGTTTTGATGTCGCCATAAAAGAGACAGTGGAGTGGTATACATCTAATGCCTCCTGGTGGAAGAGCATAAAAAAATAGATAACAAAGGAAAAGACATGCAAGAACTAAGAAGAAGGCTTACCAATAAAACAGCTAATATCGGAATAATAGGTTTCGGTTATGTAGGCCTGCCTCTGGCAGTTGAATTTGGTAAAGTCGGTTTTAAGGTAACAGGCTTTGATACTGACAAGGGAAGGGTTTCAAGTATAAAAAAAGGCATTTCTTATATACTCGATGTGCCGTCCTCGGATGTCAAAGACCTATTAGATTCAGACAGACTCACAGTTACTTTAGATAAAAGTCTATTAAAAGAAATGGATGTCATCATCATATGTGTCCCTACACCCCTTCGAAAGACCAAAGAGCCTGATATATCTTTTATCCTTGCGGCAACAGATGATATAAAGGTTAATTTGAGAAGAGGACAATTGATCGTCCTTGAAAGCACTACTTATCCAGGGACTACTGAAGAGATCATCTATACTAGGCTCGGCGCAGATGGACTGAAGGTTGGAAAGGATTTCTTTCTTGCGTTTTCACCTGAGAGAGTGGACCCAGGCAATGCTAAATATAAGACCAAAGACATCCCTAAGGTAGTAGGGGGCATCACTGATACTTGTACGGAACTGGCAAAACTCCTTTATTCTTCAATAATAAGAGATGTGATAGCTGTATCCAATACCCGCTCAGCTGAGATGGTAAAGCTCCTTGAAAATACATTCAGAGCTGTAAATATAGCGCTTATCAATGAATTTGCGCTTATGTGCAATAAGATGAACCTTGATATATGGGAAGTTATCGAGGCTGCGAAGACAAAGCCATTTGGTTTTATGCCGTTTTATCCTGGGCCAGGCCTGGGCGGGCACTGCTTGCCTTGCGATCCGATATATCTATCCTGGAAAGCTAGAAGCCATGGATTTGAGGCAAGACTAATTGAACTCGCTCATGAGATAAACCTATATATGCCGCATTACGTAGTCGACCGTATAACCCAGGTACTTAATGAAAAGAAAAAACCATTAAAAGGCTCTAAAATTCTAATAATAGGGGTAACGTATAAAAAGGATATCAATGATCTGAGAGAATCTCCAGCGCTTACGATCATAAAATCTTTAATAGAAAAAGATGCAAAAGTGAGCTATTACGATCCGCTGGTCAAGTCTTTTGAGGTGGATGATCTGAAGCTAGCTTCTATAGAGCTTTCTAAAGAAGCGCTTGCTTCAAGCGATTGCGTCGCTATAGTCACTGATCACTCGTCGATAGATTACGGATTTATAATGGATAATTCTAATTTGATAGTAGATACACGCAATACTCTTAAAAAGTTCAAAAAGAGTCAAAAAGTAGTCGGGCTCTAAATAAGAAAGGAAAAATAGATGAAGTTCTTAGTCACAGGAGGAGCTGGTTTTATAGGGTCACATATAGTCGACGCGCTTATTAAAGATAATAATGATGTGGTAGTCATAGATGATTTTAGTTCAGGCAGGGAAGAAAACCTTGAAGCTGTAAGAAATAAAATAGAGCTAATAAGAGGGGATATAAGAGATAAGGGCTTAGTGAAAAAAGCAGTAAAAGGCGTAGATTACGTGCTTCACCAGGCAGCGTTAAGAAGCGTCCCTAAGTCTCTAGGTAATCCTCACATCTATAATGATGTCAATATAAACGGGACATTGAATATATTAGAAGAGGCCAGGGGCGCAAAGGTCAAAAGGGTTGTCTTTGCTTCCTCAAGCTCTATTTACGGGGAAACCGACAAGCTTCCTGAAAAAGAGGATCTTTTGCCGCTTCTTATATCCCCATACGCCCTTACAAAGCTTGCGGGAGAGTATTATTGCAGGATATTTAGTGAGGCTTATGGCCTAAAGACAGTAGGCCTCAGGTATTTTAATGTGTTTGGCCCACGTCAAAGCCTTGAAAATGAATACGCAGTTGTAATACCTAAATTTATTACGTGTATGTTAAAGGGGGAAGAGCCTCCTGTGCATGGAGATGGCTTACAGACAAGAGACTTTACTTATGTAGAGAATGTAGTGCAGGCCAATATAAGATCAGCCGCAGCTAAAGGCATAAGATGTGAAGTGTTAAATATAGCCTGCGGCAACTCAAACAGCGTCTTAGATATAATAAAAATACTAAATAAATTGATGGGAAAGGATATAAAGCCAAAATTTACACCTACTAGGCCAGGAGATGTCAAAGATACGCTTGCAGACATAACTAAGGCAAAAAAACTGATAGGTTTTGATCCTAAGGTAGGGTTTGAAGAAGGGCTTAAAAGGACTATAGAATACTTTAGTAAAATTAAAAATTAAAAAGCAAAAATGAAAAATACAAATCAAAGATTAAAAACAAAGATTTTATCATAGGATTTTAAATTTTTACATTTTTATATGTAATTTTGATATTTAATTTTTTATATTTGATTCTATATTGGAGGTATTATGAAAAAGAAGGCATTGATCACAGGTATCACAGGCCAGGACGGAGCGTATCTATCGAGATTGCTTTTAGATAAGGGCTACGAGGTCCATGGCATAGTGAGGCGCGTTGCGCTGGAGGACCCTGATCACAGGCTCTGGAGGCTGAAAGACATATTGGATAAAGTGATCCTGCATTCAGGCTCTATGGAAAGCTACGCGAGCCTATTTAAAATAGTGGAGCAGATCAAGCCTGATGAGTGCTATCACCTGGCAGCGCAGAGTTTTGTAAGCTATTCATTCGAGGATGAATTCTCGACGATAAGCACCAATATCAACGGCACGCATTTTATGCTGTCGTCGATAAAAGAAAAAGCCCCTAAGTGCAAATTTTACTTTGCTTGTTCTAGTGAGGTATTCGGTCATGTAAGAGAGGTGCCGCAGACCGAGAAGACGCCATTTTATCCGCGTTCTCCGTATGGCATCTCAAAAGTCGCGGGATTTGAACTCACGCGTAACTATCGCGAGGCATATAATATCTTTGCCTGTAACGGCATTCTTTTTAACCACGAATCTCCTATGAGAGGCTATGAATTTGTTACCAGAAAGATTACTAGCACGGTAGCTAAGATCAAATTAGGCGTTGCCAAAGACCTCAAGCTTGGAAATCTGGACGCTAAAAGAGATTGGGGCTTTGCAAAAGATTACTGCGAAGCGATGTTTCTTATGCTTCAGCAGGATAAGCCGGATGATTATGTGATCGCTACAGGCGAGACACACACGGTAAGGAAATTTGTTGAGGTTGCTTTTGGCTATGTAGGCCTTGACTGGAAAAAATATGTTAAAAATGACAAGAATCTATTCAGGCCTGCGGAGGTCCATCAGCTGAAAGGTGATTATTCAAAGGCTAAAAAGGTCCTTAAATGGCAGCCTAAAGTGAATTTTGAAGAACTTGTAAAGATGATGGTGGATGAGGATATTAGGAGGTTAAATATAGACTGATATTCTTCGAGCGAAGTCCGCTGCAAGCGGACGAAGTCGAGAAGCGTAATATTGAAATACAAACCTCGTAGGTGACCCTTAAGGGTCACCTACGAGGTTGGGATGGTTTACATGAAAAAAGTACTGATCACTGGCGGAGCTGGTTTTTTAGGCTCATACCTATGCGAAAAATTTATTGAGAAAGATTATAAGGTGATCTGTATGGATAACCTTATAACAGGCTCGCTTTCCAATATAGAGCATCTTGAAAAATATCCAAATTTTAGATTTATAAAACACGATGTCTCAAAATATATAGATATAGACGGGGATATAAGCCTTATCTTGCATTTTGCCTCTCCAGCATCTCCTATAGATTATTTACAATATCCTATACAGACTTTAAAAGTAGGATCTCTCGGGACTCATAACGCATTAGGTGTTGCCAAGGCAAAAAAAGCGAAATTCCTGCTTGCCTCAACTTCTGAGGTCTACGGAGACCCCAAGGTACACCCGCAACCTGAGACTTATTATGGCCATGTCAATTGTATAGGCCCAAGAGGAGTATATGATGAGGCAAAGCGTTTTGCAGAAGCAGTAACAATGGCTTATAACAAAGTTCACGATGTTGATACAAGGATAGTGCGTATTTTCAATACTTTTGGCCCCAGGATGAGAAAAAATGATGGCAGGGCCATACCTAATTTTATAACTCAAGCATTGAAAAATGAGCCTATTACAGTATATGGAAATGGAAAGCAGACGAGAAGCTTTTGTTATGTGACTGACCTTATAGAAGGCATTTATAAGTTGACGCAGGTAGATCATAATGAACCTGTAAATCTAGGCAATCCTGATGAGATGAAGCTGATAGACCTAGTAAGAGTGATCTTAAGGCTTACAGGCAGTAAGAGTAACATAGCTTATAAGGAACTCCCTGAGGATGACCCAAAAGTAAGGCAGCCTGATATATCGAAAGCAAAAAAACTTTTAGGTTGGGGGCCTAGAGTCAAGCTAGAAGAAGGATTAAAAGAGACAATAACTTGGTTCAGGGCCTCCTGAATATTCTTCGAGCGAAGTCCGCCGAAGGTGAAATTAGAGCAAGGGCTAAGTGAGATGATAAAATGGTTTAGAACTTTTTAATATTCTTCGAGCGAAGTTCGCCGTAGGCGGACGAAGTCGAGAAGATAAAAATGGGCTTATGAAAGAAGCATGGAAATGGTATGTGTATATTCTTGAATGCAAAGATGAAACATATTATACAGGCATGACATGGAAGCCTGATCTGAGATATGATCAACACATATCAGGGTTAGGAAGCAAATATACTTCTATACATGGTGTTAAAAAGATAGTTTATATTGAAGAACATGAAAACATAGAAGAGGCGAGGAATAGAGAAAGACAGATCAAAGATTGGAACAGGGAAAAGAAAGAAAAACTTATAAGAGGAGAATGGAAAAAAGAATGGTAGCGTTCTCGACTCAGGCAAAATATTCTTCAAGCTTATATAGAGGCTATTTTGCCTTCGCTCGAACAATATTATGCTTAATATTGTTTTTTACAGTTAGCGAATGCTATGCAAATCCTTCGGTAGATGTCCCTGTAAGGCACTGGAGCTATGATGCCATTGAGAAGCTGGCGATACTCAACCTAGCTGATATCGCGGATATTGGTTTTAGGCCTGTTTCTCGCATAAAGATGGCATATATGATAAAGAGCGCTCTCGAGAAGGCCAGTGATTACGAAATGAGTTTTGAGCTGGGAGAGCAGGACTATCTAGAATCTATCTTGTATGGATTAGTAGATGAATTCAGGGAAGAGCTAGTTACTATAGGGGTCGACCTGGTATCTATCAGCGATTCGGGCTCAAAAAGATATCTTTTCGGCAAGCCGGGATTAAAAGTTGAAAAGGCCTATGTCACGACTGACCTTAAAGAAGTGTTCTTTGAAAATAAAGAAGGCTGGAAGCTGAAAGAAGGTTTTAATCTGAGGGCAAAGCTGACTACATGGGCAAAGATAGCTAATTTTTTTGCAGCCTCGCTTACTCCTGGTGTCAGATATTCTGAAAATGATACCGACGTAGACCTTGAGGATGCTCATATAAGATTTTCCCATCCTAAAGTCAATGTGGAATTAGCAGCAGGCCGGAACTCCATGTGGTGGGGGCCTGGTTTTCACGGCTCACTTTTAATGACAGACAATGCCTTTCCTATGGATATGGCCAGGTTCAATAATGTACGGCCTTTCAGATTGCCCTGGATATTGAGAAAAATAGGCAGGTTTAATGGCCAGGTATTTACCTCAAAGCTCGAGGAAAAACGTTCAGTCCCTCATGTATATGTCTCGGGTTGGAGGCTGGATTATACTCCATGTGATTTTTTAAAGTTCGGATTTGGGCATATCTTGATGTTTGGCGGAAAAGGAGTAAAAAAATTAGGGTTTGCCAATTTTTGGAGCGCCACATCCTTAGTATTTAGCGCTGCAGGAGGAGGGAGCGAGACTGAGAACCATATAATCTCAGGGGACGTCCAGTTATTTTTAAGGCGTATAGATAGATTTATCCCTATAGCTACAGGCGCCAAGCTTTATACAGAATGGGGCGGAGAAGATGAGGCGGGTAATACACCTATAGACCTAGCTTACATCACAGGGATGTATCTTACAGATGTTTTTAATATCCCGGGTTTTGATGGAAAGATAGAATTTGCCAAGTTTAACAAGATCTGGTACACGCATTTTAAATACAGATCAGGTTATACTCATAGAGGCAATTTTATAGGCCATGGCCTTGGAGGGGATTCTGAAGAGGTAGCTGTCACTGGTATATTTAATTTTCCCAATGAATATAGGCTAAGCTCTACGCTGGCTCATAAACGCCGAGGCCTAAGCAATGCTAATGTTGAAATAATAGATGAGGTAGAGATAAATTTTGGTATAATAAATGTTTTAAAGATGTATAATATAGATGATGCGGAGATGAATATATTTTATGACCTGGAAAATATCAAGAACTATGACAATACAACATCAAAGAGAAAAAATCATATATTAGGCATAGAGATAAAAAGGAGGTTTTAATGTTCAGGAAGTTAATTAATTTCAATGTGTTATTGTGCGCAGCGTTCTTATTGACAACGATTTTCCCAGGGCCTTTATTTTCTGAGGAAGTCAAAAGTGGTAAAGGGGCATGGCAGGATGAGGCCTTGGAGATAACAGACCCTGCTCAAAAAGCAGAAACATATAGATCAGTTCGTTGTCCGCGATGCAATATGGAGTTTTATTATATACCAGGGGGAGAGACTCCTCATTCTCACTGGGTTAATTATGAGATCCCCAAAGAAGAAGGCTCAGGAGGTGCCGGTGCTTCTCCTAACGTAATAGCTGAAAAAAATATAGGTATAGGTAAGGGTGGTCTACTTAATATATTTGGAACTGACAATAAGCCTATTTCTAATCGGCCTAGCGATAAAGATATCTCTTTTTCAGGAGAAGCGTCTTTCGAGGCCAAAGAATACAAGATCAGGCAAAAAATAAAATGTCCATATGATGGGTATACTTTTTTCCCGGAAGGAGATGTGTTAGAATCAAGAAAACTTTTACGAGGATTATTAGGCGATGAGTTGTCCAGCATAGAAGCGAGTTTTTTGAAAACTATTCCTTTTGGAGCTTCCAGGGACTTGGAGCAATTTGGTTATAATTTATTTTCCAGGCCAGAGAAACCTATCGAAAATGAAGGAGTTCCTGCAGACAAAGAAAAAATCGATGCCTTTAGCGCTCTTGGTATGCTAAAGGCTGTGATCGGCGGCAGTAGCAGCTCTACATCTTCAGTATTTTCCAGCCAATCTGACATAGGCGGGCAGCAGTCAGTTGTGCCTATAGGGCCTGACTATATCATAGGCCCCGGAGATACCTTGGTCGTTAATATTTGGGGGAGCGTACAAAATAGTTTTCCTGTGACAGTAGATAGAGAGGGCAAGATCATGCTCCCAAAATCAGGGCCGCTTTATTTGTGGGGATTAAGATTTGAAGAAGCTGAAGATAGGATCAAAGAAAGATTGAATCAGTTCTATACGAATTTCAATGTTGATGTCTCGATGGGTAAGATACGCGACATACAGATATTTGTGATGGGTGAGGTAAGAAAGCCAGGTTCATATAGTATCAATTCGCAGTCAACTGTTTTTCAAGCATTATATGAAGCCGGGGGGCCTATCAAGACGGGTTCATTGAGAAAGATCAAGCTTATACATGGAGACGGAAAAGAGGAAGTAGTGGATCTTTATCCATTTCTCTTGGAAGGCAAGGATGTTGGTTATGCAAAGATCCGATCAGGGGATACTGTATTTGTCCCTACGATAGGAGATGTAGTCGCTATCTCCGGGAACGTGAAGCGTCCCGCGATATATGAAGTAAAGGATGAAGCAACTTTATCTGATCTATTGGCTTTTTCAGGAGGTGTCACTCCCACAGGAGATCTACAGAGACTGCAGATAGAACGCGTGGAGGGTAATGAGATACGTACAATGTTTGATGTCGAGACCAAGAAAACAGATGATATATCTCTTTCAATGAAAAATACTAGATTAAAGAGCGGGGATATGGTCATCATTTCTCCTATAGTAAGATTAAAACATAATTTTGTCTCGATCTTAGGAAATGTTGAGAGGCCAGGGGACTATGCCCTGGCAAGAGATATGAAAGTGAGCGATTTGATAAAGACAGCAAAAGGTTTCCTGCCAGCTACTCATCTTTATCGAGCAGAGCTATCAAGGGTCACAAAAGACAGGCATCGCCAGATCATACCAGTGAACTTGGAGGCTTTGGAGCTAGGTAAAGAAGAAGAGGATATTTACTTAAAAGAGTGGGATATCCTGATAGTATATTCTGAATCGCAAGTCCAGCCGCCTTTATTTGTAAAGATAGAAGGAGCAGTCAATAGGCCTGGAGAATATATGTTTACTCCGGACATGAAGATATCAGATCTTGTTTTTAGAGGTGGGGGCGTGAAACAAGACGAGGTCATAAGAGGAGGGGAACTGTTCCATATAATCCCAGGAGATCAGCCTGTTATAAGGAATATTTCTATAAAATATCTTTCGAAGGGCAATATATCTATAGACAAAGATATCAATCTTAGGCCTGGAGATACGCTTTTTGTTAAGTCAGAGCCGAAACTTACTGAAAGAAAAGTAATTGCTATAGAGGGAGAGATAAGATATCCTGGGAATTATTCTATAAGAAGAGGCGAGAGATTAAGCTCTCTTATAGAGCGGGCAGGAGGCTTTACAGAGGATGCTTTCCTAGATGGGGCATTTTTTACTAGAACTTCTATAAAAGAATTACAGGAAAAGATGCGGGACAAGTTTCTTGAAAAAGAAAACAGGTCTCTCCTGGAAGAGCAGCAGGCAATATTGTTGAGAGGGTCTACTACTGGGATAGTGGCTAGCAGCGCTACTACATCGTCTTTGGATACAAGAAGGCAGATGCTGGATTTTATAAGTTCGGTTGAGATAACAGGCCGCATGGTTATAACACTTTTACCAGGTTCAAAATTAAAGAACAGTAAATATGATATTTTGCTTGAAGACGGTGATAATCTAAAGATCCCCCAGACACCGTCGGCTGTTTCTGTGATGGGAAGCGTCAATAATCCTACGTCAATACCTTTTGAACAAGGCAAAGGAATAGAATATTATATTAAAAAGACAGGCGGCTTGACAAGGCATGCTGATAAAGCCGGCGTATATGTACTTCGCGCTAACGGCGAGGCAGTCAGTAAGTTCATGATGTCCAAGGCAGTTGGTAGAGGTGATACAATAGTCATTCCTCAGAGATTCGTATATACAAGGCCTGCGTATGATATTTTTAAGGACATGGTAGAGATGATCTCTCGTATCGCTATCGGAGTGGGTATTATAGCAGCTTTGGATTAAAAATTTTCTATATTATGAATATCTTTTTTATCTATCCGTGCCAGGAAAATGCAGCTAGTTTTAATTATGGATTGGCATCAGTTGCAGCAGTTTTGAAACAAGCTGGCCATTTAGTAAGATTAGCCATAGTAAACAATAATACTAAAGCAGATGATATAACAAGAAAGATCGCTGATTTTAATACGGATATAATAGGATTTTCATGTAAATCAAACTATTGGCAGTATGTAAAAGAGATATCAGGAAAAATAAAGTCTTCCCCTAGATTAAAAAATATATCTATATTTGTAGGCGGCACGCATGCTATAGTTTGCCCTTTGTCTATCAAAGAAAGCAAGGATATAGATGGTTTTTGTATAGGAGAAGGAGAATATGATTTTTTGGATGTCGTAAATAATATCTCCCAGGGCCTGGATTTTAAAAATACATCAAATTTTTATTTTAACAACAATGGGAATATTATAAAGAATAAAGTCAGTATGTTAATAGAAGATCTGGATAAATTACCTTTTCCCGATAGAGGCATATTCCCAGATAAGGTGTTTATCGATTATGCTAATTTTACATTTTCGAGAGGTTGTCCTTATTCATGCAGCTATTGTTGTAATTCTGCATTTCACAATATATTTAAGGACAAAGGCAGTAAGATACGGCATAGAAGTGTATCAAAAGCTATAGAAGAGATACAGATATTTGTTGAGAGATATAAACCTAACATGCTGAGTTTTGATGATGATTGTTTTAATAAAAACAAAAGTTGGTTTGAAGAATTCTGCCTGGAGTACAAAAATAAGGTACATATCCCTTATGTTTGTAATACGCGACCTGAATTACTTGATGAGAAAAGTGCTAAATTGCTTAAAGAATCTGGCTGCCGGAAAATCAATATAGGGATCGAGTCCGGGGATGAAAACCTAAGAAGAACGGTTCTTGGGAGAAATATAAAAGATGAGCAAATTTTAAAGGCATTTGATTGTGCAAAAAGAGAAGGCATTGAAACAATGTCTTTTAACATGATAGGGTTTCCGGGAGAGGATAAAAGCAGCATAAGAAAGACCATAGACCTTAATAAAAAGATCAAACCGACCTATGTCCAGGTATCTATATTCTATCCATACGCAGGAACACCGCTGGGAGAATTATGCGAAGAAAAGGGGTATGTAAAAGATGGAAGACATCTATTTAGCTATATAGGAGACGGAGATTCTATTTTAAAACTTCCAAATCTTTCAAAAAAGGATATCAAAGACCTATTTTTTAGATTTGACCTGGAGGTTTATAGTAAAGGAAATTTTACAAAGGCATATATAATAAAAAAGATAAAACATGCGTCTGTTTTTATATATGGAATGTTGCCTAGTTTTATAAAGAATGTTTTTAAATCAGCAAGAGGTATCGTTTATAAAGTTATAATGGGGAAAACTTACAAAAGGAGCATAGTATGAATTATGAGTTTAATATTTTATATTATATTAATATGTTTAAAAGATGGCAGGCAAAAATCACTAAAGCTGTTGTTGTAGGTATAGTTTTGACAATGTTTTTTTTAATGTCTCAGCCAACCAGCTATATATCGACAGTTACGCTTCTCTCAGCAGGAGGGACCGGGGTGTCGGCAGGTCCCCTGGGACAAATTTTAGGTATTTCTAGTATCGGAGGAGAATCTCCTTTTGCAGTTATTGATTCTATAATTAAAAGTAGGCGAATGATAGAAGATATCAATAAACAGTTTGAATTAAACAAAAAGAGAAAGTTTCGTTATAAGATTGATACGAGTTCGGGAATGTCTACTTTTGCGATACATGTAAAAGGGACCAACCCCGGTCTTACCGAGAAAATAGCGAACTTTATAGTAGAAAATCTTGATAAGATTAATAGTGAATTAGATGTCACTCCTCAAAAACCTATGGCGAAAGTCCTCGATCCCGCTGTTTATGGTATGAAACAACCTAAGCAAAGTGTAAAAAAAATAATGCTTTCTGCTATGGTTGCGTTTTTAATCGTAAGCATGTATGCCTTTTTTTCAGATTTTCTCGAAAAACTAAAGGCACAGCATAAAACAGTTGACAAGTAAAAAAGTGTAATATAAAATAATATATCGTTCAATTTAAGAACGTTATATTATGGTACATTATAAAAACAGTTTTTTAAAACCAACCGAAGACTTTCGAAATCTCCAATTATTAGAAGAGGTTGCTAGAGACTCTGATATATCCCAGCGTAAGCTTGCAAGTAAGCTTGGCCTGGCTTTGGGAGTCACTAATGCTTGTTTAAAGAAAATGGCTAGAAAAGGCCATATAAAAATGAAAGGCATTAATCATAAAAGGATCGCATATTATATTACCCCAGAAGGATTTAGCGAAAAATCCAGGCTTACATATCACTTTCTTCAACATACGGTTCATTATTATGTAACTCTAAAAAATAATATTACTTCTAAGCTTGATCTTATATCAGGAGAAGGGGTAAAGAAGCTGGTATTCTATGGCGCGGGCGAGGTAATGGAGGTAGCTTATGTTTGTTTATGTGCGACTGATCTTAAGCTCATTGGAATAATAGATGACTCTCCTAGTAAACAGGGAAAAAGGGTATTTAATTTTTGCATTCAAAGTCCAGAGTCTGTTAAATCCTTGGATGTGGAAGCGATATTAATTACTTCTATTCGATACAAGGAGAAGATGTTGAATTATTTAAAGGAAAACAAAGAGTTTAAAAATATAAAGTTTTATCACTTATGAGTATAAATTTAAAGAACAAACGTATATTGATTACAGGTGGCAATGGTTTTCTTGGCTCATGCCTTGTAAAGCAGTTGAAAGAAAGAGGATTTAGTAATCTTTTTATACCCGATATAAAAGATTACGATCTAGTAGATATCGATGCAGTTAAGCGCGTATATAAAGACAGTGATCCTGATATTGTCATACATTTAGCCGCAATTGTAGGCGGCATAGGAGCCAATAGAGAAAATCCTGGTAAATTTTTCTATGACAATTTAATGATGGGCGTACAACTGATGGAGGAGGGCCGTAAAGTTGGCATAGAAAAGTTTGTAGGTTTAGGTACGATATGTTGCTACCCTAAGTTTACACCAGTCCCATTCAAAGAAGAGGACCTGTGGAATGGGTATCCTGAGGAGACTAACGCGCCTTATGGCCTTGCAAAAAAGATGCTTTTAGTCCAGTCTCAGGCTTATAGACAACAATATGGTTTTAATTCCATATTTTTAATGCCTGTCAATCTCTATGGCCAAGGTGATAATTTTGACTCTAACTCATCTCATGTAATACCATCTCTTATTAAGAAATGCCTTGATGCTAAAGCTCAGGGACTGTCCCCGCAGGGGACTGTCCCTGAGATAACTGTCTGGGGCACAGGCAAAGCTACTCGTGAATTTTTATATGTCGAGGATTGTGCAGAAGCTATAATCCTTGCTGCAGAAAAATATAATAAGAGCGAGCCAGTAAATATTGGAGCTGGATTTGAAATATCTATAAAAGATTTAGTGAACCTTATTGTTAAACTCACTGGTTTTAAAGGTAAAATTATTTGGGATAAGACTAAGCCAGACGGCCAGCCTAGAAGATGTTTAGATACGAGTAAAGCATACAGAGAATTTGATTTTAGGGCTAAAACAGATTTTAAGGAAGGATTGAAAAGGACTATTGACTGGTATGAAAGAACTTATCATAAAGCCTCAAAAGGGGTTATTTAGTATAGGCGTACAAGAGCTTTGGGATTATAGAGAGCTTTTGTATTTTTTTGTCTGGAGAGACTTGAAGGTCAGGTATAAGCAAACAGCTATAGGTGCGCTTTGGGTTATTTTTCAACCTTTGATCGCAATGTTGATATTTACGTTTTTTTTTGGAAGATTTGCCAAGATGCCATCGGATGGCGTGCCCTATCCTATATTTGTGTATGTTGGTTTACTTTTATGGAATTATTTTTCTTTTGGGCTTTCCAATTCCAGCAATAGCATGATCTCTAATGCAAATATTATACAAAAGATATATTTTCCGAGATTGATCATCCCGCTTTCTTCATCTTTAGTAGGTTTAGTGGATTTTATTATTGCGTCAGTAATATTAATAGTGCTTATGCTATATTATCAATATACTCCCAGCATAGAAGGAATTCTTTATATGCCTCTTTTGGTTTTTATAACATTTTTAAGTTCTATTGGACTTGGTTGTTTTCTTGCATCTATTAATGTTAAATATAGAGATATACGTTATGTAGTACCTTTCTTTATTCAAATGCTTATGTTTCTTACACCTGTTATTTATCCTGTCAGCATGCTTGGAGACAAGTTCAAATGGTTTCTAGCCATAAATCCCATGTCTGGCGTGATTGAAACAGCTAGAGGCGCTATCCTTGGTATAAGGGTTGTTGATTGGCAAATTTTATCTATATCTATGCTCATAAGCTTGAGTTTATTTATTTTTGGAATAGTTTATTTTAGAAAAACAGAAAAATTTTTTGCAGATATAATCTAATAAAAAATGAACAGGCCTATAATCGAAGTAAAGAACTTATCAAAAAAATACAGAATAACCCATCAAGAAAGCTATCTTGCCTTAAGGGATATAATGGCTGCTTGTCTCAAGAAACCTTTTGAGATCTTTAGAAATAGAGCGCCCCTTTCTTCAAAAGAAGATTTTTGGGCGCTTAAGGACATATCATTTGACGTTAAACAAGGTGAAGTAGTCGGTATTATTGGCAGAAATGGCGCCGGAAAAACCACTCTTTTAAAAATACTTTCTCGGATTACTTCTCCTACTAAAGGAGAGATTCGCTTGTGTGGTCGCGTAGGGAGCCTGCTTGAGGTAGGGACAGGGTTTCACCCTGAGCTTACAGGAAGAGAAAATATATATTTTAATGGGTCTATCCTTGGAATGAAGAAAAGGGAGATAGACAAAAAGTTTGATAAAATAGTCGATTTTTCAGGGGTGGAGAATTTTCTTGATACACCCGTGAAGAGATTTTCTAGTGGTATGCAGGTGAGGCTTGCTTTTTCAGTTGCAGCTTATTTGGATCCTGAGATTTTGATCGTAGATGAAGTCCTTGCGGTTGGAGATTCGCAGTTTCAGCAAAAATGTTTGGGCAAGATGAAAGAGGTTTCGGAAGGCGGCAGGACGGTCTTATTTGTAAGTCACAATATGGCTGCTATAAAAAATCTATGCAAAAGGACTATTTTGCTTGATGGCGGGGGGATAATCTTAGATGCAAATACAGAAATAGCTATTTCTCAATATCTTGGTCAGAACTTGCATGAAGGAACGAGGGTTTCTGAAAAAGATTTTGAAAGAAAAATAGAAGGAGTAATTAAAAAGGATAATCCTACAATTTGCTTAAAAGAAATTGCCTTGTTTGATAAAAATGGTTTACCAAAGGATATCTTTTATTCAGATGAAGCTATCGGGATAAGTGTAAGCTATCAATGCCTGATCCCTGTTAGTGATTTGCGTGTAGTCATTCAGATAGTGGATGAAGAAAATAGGCCTATTTTGATAACCCAGAATCTAGATGATCCTGACGAGCTTAATCTTTATGAACACCAGCCTGGCACATATAAATCATCTTGTTTTATCTTACCGGATACTTTTGGTGAAAGATGTTTCTATGTCTCAGTGCAGTTACTTTATCCTAAAACTGAGCATTTAGTCCTCAATAAGGTGTTAAAGTTTGAGGTAAAGTTTAAAGGGTACAATAATGTTCAATATGGTACTTTTGAATATTCATTTTTAAGGCCTCAGCTTAAATGGAAAACGGAAAGTTTTATAGATAGTAAAAAACAAATAAATTTATTTACTAAGGAAAGTTGAAATGAACTTAAAAAACAAAACAGTTTTAGTTACTGGGGCGGATGGGTTTATAGGAAGCCATTTAGTTGAATCTTTATTGGATCACAAATGCAAGGTAATAGCCTTTTGTTACTATAACTTTTCTAATTCTTGGGGGTGGCTTGATTATTTTTCCATGGAAAAACTAAAGAAAATAACTGTATTTACCGGAGATATCAGGGACCCAAACGGTGTTAAAAAAGCTATGGCTGGGGTTGACGTTGTCTTTCATCTGGCTGCTTTAATAGGTATACCATTTTCTTATCATTCGCCAGATTCGTACGTAGATACAAATATAAAAGGCACCCTGAACATATTACAAGCTGCGCGTGAGTTAGGCACTTCAAAGGTATTAGTGACATCTACTTCTGAAGTGTATGGAACAGCAAAATATATACCTATCGATGAAGAACATCCATTCCAGGGACAATCACCCTATAGCGCTACGAAAATAGCTGCTGATAGGATAGCCGAGTCTTTTTACCGCTCTTTTGGAATACCTGTTACTATAGTGAGGCCATTTAATACATATGGCCCCAGACAGTCAGCCAGAGCTATAATACCATCTATCATAATACAACTTTTGTCCGGAAAAAAAGAAATAAAACTCGGTTCGCTGTATCCTACGCGCGATTTTACCTTTGTTAGAGACACTGTAAGCGGATTTATACAAATAGCGAAATCAGATAAAACAATAGGCGAAGAAATCAATATCGCGACCCAAGGAGAGATATCAATAGGTGATCTTGCAGCAAAAATTATAAATATCATAAATCCTAAGGCAAAAATTGCACATGATACCTTAAGGATAAGGCCAGAAAAAAGCGAAGTAAAACGATTAGTTGGTAGCAATGAGAAAATAAAAAAGCTTACTGACTGGAAAGAAGAGTATTTTTTGGATAAAGGCTTAAAAGAGACTATTGGATGGTTTAAAAAGATGGATATTCTAACGTTATATAAACCGGATATTTACAATGTCTAACAAGATATTTCTTGATGCTCCAAACGTCGGAAAGTGTGAAAGAAAATATATCAATAAGGCGTTGGCAACGGGTTATGTCTCTACTGTTGGCCCATTCGTGAGTCAATTCGAAGAAAAATTTGTTGCCTATATCGGAGGTAAAAAAGGTGTTTCAACTCAAAGTGGAACTTCAGCGCTTCATGTCGCGTTATATGAACTTGGTATAGGTAAAGATGACGAAGTTATTGTCCCAGCTTTAACATTTGTTGCTACGGTAAACCCTATTATTTATGTTGGAGCAAAGCCTGTTTTTGTCGATGTAGATGCTAAAACTTGGAACATCTCTCCTCAAGAGATTAGAAAAAAAATAACCAAAAAGACAAAGGCAATAATACCTGTTCATCTTTATGGTAATCCTTGCGAAATGGATACAATAATAAATTTAGCAAAAGAAAATGGTCTTTATGTAATAGAAGATGCAACAGAAAGTCTGGGAGCTAGGTATAACGATAGATATACTGGGACATTTGGAGATTTGGGATGTTTTAGTTTTAACGGGAACAAGGTTATTACTACTGGTGGTGGTGGTATGGTAGTTGGGAGTGATGAGAGAAGATTAGATCACATAAAATTTCTAGTAAATCAGGGCAGAGACGAATCCAGGGAATATCATTATCCAGAAATAGGTTTTAACTATAGAATGACGAATATAGAGGCTGCTCTAGGATTGGCTCAGATAGAGAGGCTAGATTCTTTTTTAGAGAAAAAAATGAACTTCAATAATATATATAAAGAGGAATTGAAAGGTATAAGATTTATTAATTTTCAGCAGGAATACGATGGGGCAAGCAGTTCATGGTGGCTGCCATGTATTATTTTTAAAAACAAAGTAGATATAGTATCTTTGCAAAAAAAGTTGAATGAAAAAAAAATACCTACAAGAAGGGTTTTTATGCCAGTAACTAGGCTCCCATTGTATAAAAAATACAAAAAAACAGTTTATAAAAATGCTGAGCATATTTACGAAAGAGGATTGTGCTTGCCTGGTTCTACGCTTAACAATAAAAAAGACATACATTGTATTTGTAAAACGCTAAAAAATTTAATATGAGGATAAATAGAAAAATGAAGAAAAATATTGTCTTGCTTGGCGGAGGTGGACATTGTAAAGCATGTATAGATGTCATTGAAAAAGAAGATAAGTTTAAGATAGCCGGAATAGTAGATTTTAAAGAAAAATCGCACCAAAAAGTATCAGGGTATGAAATAATAGCCAGTGATGAGGATTTGCCAAAATTGGTGAAACAGTATAGATATTTCTTGGTAACAATAGGCCAGATAAGAGGTGGAAGCAAAAGAAAAAAAAGATTTGAATATCTGAAAAATCTAGGAGCAGAATTTCCTGTAATTATCTCGCCTTTGGCTTATGTATCGAAAAGAGCTTTTATAGAAGAAGGAGCGATTATAATGCATAAAGCCTTTATAAATTCTGAAGCAAATATAGGGAAAAATTGCATTATTAATACAGGAGCTATTATAGAACATGACACAAGAATAGAGGATCACTGCCATATCTCGACAGGTAGTGTCATAAATGGTGATTGTTCTATAGGGGGAAGAACGCTTGTTGGAAGCAATGCTGTGGTATTGAACAATATAAAGATAGCAGAAGATACTGTAATAGGGGCTGGTTCGGTTGTTGTAGCATCTATCGGTATAGGCGGCGGGGTTTATGCTGGTCTTCCTGCAAAGAGGCTGGTCAGAAATGAATAAGGTTTTTGTTATAGCAGAAGCAGGTGTTAACCATAACGGAAATATTGCAACGGCAAAACAGATGATAAAAATAGCAGCATCATGTGGAGCTGATGCTATAAAATTCCAATCTTTTATAGCAGAGAAAGTTGCGAGTAGTTTTGCACCTAAAGCACAATATCAAAAAAGAACAGTAAGCAAGGTTTCTGAATCCCAACTCGAGATGCTAAAAAAATTAGAGATAGATATAGATACACATATAAAGCTTTTGACTTATTGTAAGGAAAAAGGTATTCTATTTCTTTCGTCGCCTTTTGACTTGGGGAGCATAGATGTACTTGTCAAGCTTGGGCTTAAAATTTTTAAAATTCCTTCGGGAGAAATAACGAATTACCCATATTTAATAAAACTAGGGATGTTGAATAAAAAGATTATAATGTCAACAGGGATGTCAGATCTGGAGGATATAAAATGCGCGCTTGATATTTTAATAAAAGCCGGGACGCTAAAAGAAAACATAACCATACTACATTGCAATACGGAATATCCTACTCCTATTAAAGATGTAAATCTAAGGGCTATGCTTACAATAAGAGATGTTTTTGGGATAAAGGTGGGTTATTCTGATCATACTGCTGGTATTGAAATAGCAATTGCAGCAGCAGCATTAGGTGCAAGAGTTATAGAAAAACATTTTACGTTAGATAAAACCATGAAGGGTCCTGACCATAGAGCATCATTGGAACCGCATGAATTTGAGACTATGGTGGAGGCTATAAGGAATATTGAAAAAGCTATGGGCGATGGCATAAAAAAGATATCATCTTCAGAAGGCAAAAACAAGCCTATTGTCAGAAAAAGCATAGTAGCATCAAGAAATATAGAAAAAGGAGATAAAATAAGAGAAGATGATATAACTGTTAAAAGGCCTGGCACTGGCATAAGTCCAATGATGTGGCATAGAGTTATTGGCACGTACGCAAAAAGAAACTTTAAAGAAGATGAATTGTTGGAAATATAAACACAGTATACAAAGAAACCAAAAATATGAATATTTATACTAAGGATTGGAATAATGGTGCTGGTTGGGGAAAAAATAAAAATGAAAAATACTCCAAGGTGTTATATAAACGCGCTAAAGGTGAACTTCCTGAAATGGAAAGCAGCAAGGCAACCGCAAAGATAATATCGGGATGGATTAATGAGGGCGACAGTATCCTTGATGTTGGTTGCGGAGTAGGGCATTATCTAAAGAGTATAAAAAATCGCATAACCTGTAATTTTTTCTATACAGGCATTGATAATAGTTCTTTATATATTAGATTAGCCAAAAAAGTATTTTCAGGTTTAAAAAGAGTGGCTTTTTATAGAGGGAATATTTACCAATTGCCATTTAAAAATAAATCTTTTGAAATAGTGATGTCGAATAATGTTCTTCTTCACCTGCCGTCAATCGAGAAACCGCTCAGGGAACTCTGCCGTGTCTCCCGGAGACATGTTCTTATCAGAACGCTTATCGGTGAGCGCTCTTTTAGGATTAAAGAGGTCCGAGGAATGGGTGATGAATTTAAAAAAGATGGCTCACCCAAAAGTTTTAATTATTATAATATTTATAGTAAAGCTTATATTGATCATATGTTATCTAGGTTACCTGGAATCAGAAAATGGGAAATCATAGCGGATAATGATTTTGATCCAAAAAGTATCTCTAAGGATTTTAAAAGAGGTAGTCTGCAAAACACAACAAAGATGATAGGCGATTGGCAAGTCAACGGGTATATTTTACAACCATGGGCTTTTATTAAGATAAATCTGTAACTTTTAGAGTCTGAACGGAGAGATAAAATGACTAAAACCATCAATGGAACAGAAGTACTTTATTGTACAAAATGTGTAATTTCTAATCAAAGACCTAGGATTACATTTGATGAAAAAGGTGTTTGTAGCGCTTGCCAGCATGCTGAGAGAAAAAAAGAATATACCGATTGGGCAAAACGAAAAGATGAGCTCTGCGAACTTTTAGATAAATATAGAAGAAAAGATGGTTCTTATGATGTTGTGGTGCCGTGCAGTGGCGGCAAAGATAGTGCATATATAGCACATCAACTCAAGCATAAATATGGCATGCATCCTCTAACTGTGACATTTTCGCCGCATATTTATACGGATATAGGAAAACAGAATTACGATAATTTCATTAAATCCGGATTTGATAACATTTTTATGAATCCAGATGGAAAAATCCATAGGCAGGTTACCAGGTTAGCCTTCGAAAAAATGGGAGATCCTTTTCAGCCATTTATTTATGGGGTAAAGGCATTCCCCCTCCATATTGCTGTGAAGTATAGAATTCCTCTTGTTATGTATGCTGAAGACGGGGAGGTGGAATACGGTGGCGAAACTAGAAATGCTGATAAGTCTACGATCAATGTCTCTAACGATATGACTCCGACATATTTTTCTGGCTTTGCGCCTGAATACTGGACAAAATATGGCATGAAGTTAAGTGATTTGCAATGTTATATGCTACCAGATCAGGCAGAGCTTGAAAAAGTAAAGGTTGATTACCGTTATTTTGCTTATTATACAAAATGGATACCACAAGAGAATTATTATTATGCATGCAAATATACTGGATTTAGGCCCAATCTTACACGTTCCGAAGGCACATATTCAAAATATGCTAGCCTTGATGATCGCCTGGATGGTATACATTACTATCTGGCGTTCATAAAGTTTGGTATTGGACGAGCCACATCTGACGCAGCTCATGAAATAAGAGACGGGCATTTAACAAGAGAAGAAGGAGTTGCTCTTGTAAAGAAGTATGACGGCGAGTTCCCCAAGAAACACTTCAAAGAATGCCTGGAATATATGGATATTACAGAAGAGCACTTCTGGAAAGTAATAGATGGTTTTAGGCTACCTCATATATGGAAAAAACAAAAAGATGAATGGAAACTGAAACAGCAGGTGTCGTGATCAAAATGCCACAATACATCAGACTTATACCACGGTTGGATATTAAAGGGCCAAACCTTGTAAAGGGGGTAAATCTAGAAGGGTTACGAGTCATGGGTAAACCAGAGCGTTTCGCGCGGTATTATTATGAGAATGGCGCAGATGAACTTTTATATATGGATATAGTCGCCAGTCTCTATGGACGAAACAACTTGTTAGATATTATCAAAAAGACTTCAAAGGAAATTTTTATACCTTTAACAGTTGGAGGTGGTTTAAGGAACCTAGGAGACATAGAAACTGTTTTACAAGCTGGGGCAGACAAAGTCTCTTTGAATACAATCGCAATCCGAAAACCAGAATTTATAAAAGAAGCTGCTAGAAAATTCGGTTCTTCAACAATTACAGTATCTATTGAAGCCAAGCGAAAAGCCGACGGTTCCTATGAGGCGTATATCGAAAACGGACGAGAACAGACTGGTGTTGATGCTTTTGAATGGGCATTGCATGTAGAAAAATTAGGAGCAGGCGAGATATTGATTACATCGATCGACATGGAAGGCACGGCCTGTGGATTTGATCTGGAATTAACACAGAAGATCTCAAGATCCGTACAAATCCCAGTTATAGCCTGTGGCGGCGCAGGAAATTTTGATCATATCAGAGATGTGATAGTTAAAGGAAAAGCAGATGCTGTAAGCGTAGCTTCCATGCTTCATTATGCTTTTATTGAACAATATGATTTTGAAGATGATTTTTCAAGCGAGGGAAATATAGAGTTTTTTAAAAAAAGGCAGGAGTCAGTAAATATCCAAAAAATAACACCTATAGAAATCAAAAAATATTTGGCCAGACATGGAATAAAATGCGGATATATGATGCAGGAAAGCATAGAGAATGAAAAATGAGTGATCCGAGAGTTGCTATTGTGAATTATGGTATGGGAAATCTATTCAGCGTTAAAAACGCCTGCGAAAACAGCGGAATGGAAGGGCTAATTACCTCGTCAGTAGATGATATTAACTCTGCAGACGCTGTTATTTTGCCTGGGGTGGGCGCTTTCGGTGATGCAATGAAAAATATTAGAAGACTGGGTTTAGTAGAAGCATTAAAAGAAGCTGCATTATCCAAGCCTTTTATGGGCATATGTCTTGGGATGCAGCTTTTAATGTCAGAAAGCTTTGAGTTTGGGCATCATGAAGGATTGGGAATCATAAATGGAAAAACAGTTCGTTTCAACAGGCCAGTTAACGATATAGAAACACAGCTGAAAGTTCCTCATGTTGGCTGGAATCAGATATATAAAGCAAATAAAGATTTAAGCAATAAACCATTCGAAGAATTACTTTTAAAAGGGATAAAAAACGGCGAGTTTATGTACTTTGTCCATTCGTATTATGTTATACCAGAGAATCATGGCATGTGCTTAACAATGTCAGGATACGGTGATATTGAATTTTGTTCAAGTATACACTATCGCAATATTCATGCTTTTCAATTTCATCCAGAGCGAAGCGGCCCATGCGGTTTGATAGTGTACAAAAATTTTGCGTCTTCTATTAAAAAATGCCGAAAAATCATGTTTTGAAAAATAAACTAATGAGAATAGTTTTTATAGGAACAGTTAAATTCGGTGAAAGCATGCTGAAACAATTGATATTCTATAAGGCAAATGTTGTCGGGGTGTTAACCAAAGAAAAATCTGACTTTAACGCCGATTTTTCAGATTTGTCGGATCTTTGTAGCCATAAGGGTATTCCCTGCAGATATGTTACCGATATCAATTCTCAGGATAATATAGAATGGATTAGAAAGTTAAGTCCGGACATAATTTTCTGTTTTGGATTTTCACAGATCTTAAAAAAAGAAATTATATATAGCGCACCGATGGGGATTGTAGGATTTCATCCTGCAATCCTACCTCAGAACAGAGGCAGGCATCCTATTGTTTGGGCCTTAGCCCTTGGTCTAGAGAGAACTGCTTCTACGTTTTTCTTTATAGATGATAGCATTGATGGTGGAGATCTTTTAAGCCAAGAATATGTAGATATAACCTATGAAGACAATGCAAAGTCTCTCTATAATAAGATTACAAATACAGCTTTAACCCAAATGGGAGATTTTTTGCCAAAGCTACAAAATAAGACTTATTGCAGGATTTCCCAAGACAATACAAAAGCGAATTTTTGGCGGAAAAGAAGAGAGGAAGACGGGAAGATAGATTTTAGAATGACTAGCAGAGGGGTTTATAATCTTGTAAGAGCATTGACAAAGCCATATATAGGGGCGCATATTTTTTACAATGATGTTAATATTAAGATTTGGGAAGCAAAAGAAGTAGAGTTAACTCAAGATAATATCGAAAGCGGCAAGGTGTTGGATATAACCGATAATA
This sequence comes from Candidatus Omnitrophota bacterium, assembly GCA_043814965.1. Taxonomy (GTDB): domain Bacteria; phylum Omnitrophota; class Gorgyraeia; order Gorgyraeales; family Gorgyraeaceae; genus JBDRCN01. The sequence continues at coordinate 33,742 of JBDRJN010000005.1, read as the reverse complement.
AGATACTAGTGAAATGTTATAACAATGCAGTTATTTTGACAAAACATGAATTTAATGAATTTCCAAAAATTGGGGAGTATTTATTATGAATAAAGTTTTAGTATTAGCAGTTCATCCTGATGATGAAACTTTGGGTTGTGGCGGAACAATACTTAGGCACAAGATGAATGGAGACAAAGTTTATTGGCTTATCGCCACAGATATGAAGAAAAAGAAAGGTTTTAGCAGAAAAAAGATTTTGCAAAGAGAAAGAGAAATAAAGATTGCCACAAAAAAGTATGGCTTCGATGGTATTTATAAATTGGGAATTCCTACAATAGAAGTAGAGAGGTGGCCTATAAATAAAGTAATAAAAAAAATCTCAGAAATTTTGCAGCAAGTCAAACCAAATATACTTTATTTGCCGTTCATGGGGGACACACATAGTGATCATAGGATAATTTCTGAAGCAGCATGGAGTTCTGCTAAGAAATTTCGTTGCCCATTCATTAAGAAAATTTTGGCGATGGAAATAATTAGCGAGACTGAATTTGCTCCAAGCTTAAAAGAAATAGCTTTTATTCCTAATTATTTCGTGGATATCACTGATTATTTGGATAAAAAGATCGATATTATTAAAATTTTTAAGACTGAAATTAACCAGCACCCATTTCCAAGAAGCCTGAAGAATATAAAAGCTTTAGCTATATTCAGAGGAGCAACAGCTGGATATAAGTATGCGGAAAGCTTTATGATACTAAAGGAGGCATGGTGAAGAGAAAAATTTGTATATTCACAGGTTCTAGGGCTGAATACGGACTTTTAAAGCCTTTAATGGATGAGATAAAAAAAGATAAAGAATTACAGCTTCAGCTCATTGTTTCTGGAATGCATATGTCCCCGGAATTTAATTTAACTTATAAAGAGTTGGAAAAAGATGGCTTTAAAATAAATGAAAAAATAGAGATCTTATTAAGTTCTGATACGCCTATAGGTTTGAGTAAGTCTATGGGATTAGGATTAATAAGTTTAAGTGAAGCTTATAATAGGTTGAAACCTGATATTATTGTGATTATCGGAGACAGATTTGAAATGTTATCAGCAGTTATAGCAGCGATGGTTTCAAGGATTCCTATAGCTCATTTATATGGAGGTGAGGCTACTTTTGGGGCCATTGACGAGGCGATAAGACATTCTATAACTAAAATGAGTAATTTGCATTTTACTGCCATTAAAAAGTATAAAAAACGTATAATTCAATTAGGCGAAGCGCCTAAGAGAGTTTTTAATGTCGGAGCGATAGGAATAGATAATATAAAGCAGCTGAAATTATTAACCAGAAAAGCATTAGAGCCGAAATTAGGTTTTAAGTTGAATAAGCATAATTTGTTAGTTACTTTTCATCCGGTTACTCTAGAAGACGATACAGCAGGCAAGCAATTCCAGAACTTGATTGCTGCGCTAGATGAGTTAAATGATACAAATATAATTTTCACAGGATCAAATGCTGATACCCACGGCAGGATCATTAATAAAATGATAGATAATTATGTGTCTAAAAATCCAGATAAGGCTAAAGCGTTTACATCGATGGGCCAGACCTTATATTTATCAACAATGCGATTTATGGATGCTGTAGTCGGAAATTCATCCAGCGCTATTATAGAAGCCCCGAGTTTCAAAATAGGAGCGGTCAATATTGGGGATAGACAGAAGGGAAGGATTAAAGCGAAGAACGTTATAGATTGCAAACCGCAAAAAGAAGATATAAGGAAAGCTATAAAAAGGATATATTCCAAAAAATTTAAAAGATCCCTTAAAAGCATAACTAACCCATATGGCAATGGCAATACTGCAAAAAAAATCAAGTATATATTAAAAAGGTATGATGTCCCCAATAGTTTAAAAAAATCTTTTTTTGATATAGACTTTAAACAGAGAGGATAGAAATGTTCCAAAAGGATGTTCTAATTTATCAATCAAAGTCTATAAAAGACGCTTTAAAAAGTCTAAATGAAGGCGGGAAAAAAGTTCTGCTGGTGATAGACGACCAGAATAGATTATTGGGGACTATAACAGATGGGGATATCAGACGTTATATATTGACCGGCAAAAGCTTGGAAAACAATATCAGCGAAGTCTATAACAGGAAGCCTAATTATATCAAAAAAGAAAATTATTCAATAGATCTGGTAAGAAAAATATTCATTAGGGATAGGATAGATTTACTCCCAATATTAGATGAAGGAAATAAGGTTGTAGATTTTGTTACATGGAACGAGGTATTTTTTGAAGATAAAACCAAAATAACCAATAATGGCAAGATCAATATACCCGTGGTTATTATGGCAGGTGGAAAAGGTTCAAGGTTAGACCCATTTACCAAGGTCCTCCCTAAGCCCTTAATCCCTATAGGCGATAAGCCTATCATCGAGATAATCATAGAGGAATTCAAACAGCAGGGCGCCAATGAATATTTTATAACGTTAAACCATAAAAGCGAGATAATCAAGTCATATTTTAATGGAATAGAAAGAGATTATGAGATTAAATATCTAGTAGAAAAGGAATTTTTAGGAACAGCAGGTAGTTTAAAGCTTTTAGAAAACAAAATAGGAGATCTATTCATAGTCTCTAATTGCGATGTTATTGTTAAAGCTGATTTTGAAGACGTGGTGAGTTTTCATAAAGAACAGAGATCAGTAATGACAATTTTATCCCCTATTCAGCACTATAAAATTCCTTATGGGATAGTAAAGTTTAAGGAAGGCGGAGAAGTCGAATCTATTTTAGAAAAGCCGGAGTACACTTTTACGGTAAATGCCGGAGTCTACATACTCAACAAGGAATCCTTACAGTTTATACCGAAAGATTCATATTTTGATATGACAGATTTGGTGAAAAAACTTATAGAAAACAATAAAAAAGTCATGATGTACCCTATAAATGGAAGAGATTACGTGGATATTGGCCAATGGGAAGAGTACAAAAAAGTCTTTAATAAGTTATAGTCAGTTAAACAGACGTCAGGTTGCTATGTATAGAAAAAAAACATTGTTAGCTTTGATCCCTGCAAGAAAAGGGTCAAAAAGAGTGACTGGGAAGAATACGAGGGACTTAGGAGGTAGACCTTTAATAGCATATACTATAGAAGCGGCCAGGAAGTCAGAATATATAGATAGAATAATTGTTTCTACGGATTCAGACGAAGTCGTTTCTATAGCTAAAAAATATAATATTGAGGTCCCATTTAAAAGACCCGCTAAATTTGCGACAGACATTTCACCAAGCAGTGAGTTTATTATTCATGCCCTTAATTGGTTAAATAATAAGGAAAACAAACAGTATGATTTTTTTTGTCTGTTACAACCTACCTCTCCATTTAGAGACCATGCCTATTTAGATAAAGCTATTAAAAAATTTGTTAATTTTAAAAAAGCGCTATCATTAATTTCAATCGGTAGGATAAACAAAAATCCCTGTTTGACGAAAACTATTCAGGCAAGCGGGTTTTTGAAAGAGTTTATTGCCGATTCTAGCCAGCAGGATTTATCGAAATTATTTATCGTTAATGGAGCTATTTATATAATGAGATGTTCAGATTTTTTAAAATACAGAACCTTTTATACTCCGAAAACTACTTATTATTTAATGGGGCGTATTCCATCACTTGATATAGACGATGAACTGGATTTCAAATTCGCAGAATTTATAGTTAATAAAAAATCTCCAGATTTACAAAAAACACTCAAATGAAAATATTACTGATCGTTTATGATAATGATTCACTTGTGTCATATTTTCCCCAGGGTATTGCATATATTGCCAGGGTTTTGAAAGAAAATGGGCATGAGGTAACAATATATAACCAGGATGTTTATCACTGGTCGGAGCTTCATCTAAAGAATTATCTTAACAATATGGATTTTGATATAGTAGGCTTGAGTATAATCGGCGGATATTACCAGTATAAAAAATTATTGCTTTTATCGGATGCCATCAATCAATCAAAGAACAGACCTTTTTATATTCTAGGAGGCCATGGCTCAGCCCCTGAACCTAGCTATTTTATGAAAAAAACACAAGCTGATGCGATAGTTATTGGCGAAGGAGAGATAACTATCCTTGAGATTGTAGAAGCCCTGGAGAGCAGAAAAGATCTTTCTTTGATAAAGGGCATAGCTTATAATAATTCCGGGAAATGTGTAATCAACCTACCAAGACCGCTTATTCAAAATATTGACGACATAGATTTCCCAGCATATGAGCTGTTTCCTATAGATCATTATGCGCTCATGAGGCCTGTAAAAGGTTTTGCCAATAACGATAGGCATATGCCTGTTTTATCTGGAAGAGGATGTATCTTTAAATGTAATTTTTGTTATAGGATGGACAAAGGTTTTAGGCCAAGGAGTGCCGATAATATCTTAGAGGAAATTAAGCTTTTGCAAAAAGACTATAACATCTCAGCTATTGAATTTTCAGACGATCTTTTAATGAGTTCCGAAAAAAGAACGATTGAATTATGCGAAGCGATAATTGATTCGGGTGTAAAATTCAGGTGGGATTGCAATGGAAGGCTGAATTTTGCAAAACCAAAAGTTTTAAAATTGATGAAAAAAGCAGGTTGCGTGTTTATTAATTACGGTATTGAATCTATGGACCAAGAGGCCCTAGATATAATGAAAAAAGGGCTTACGGTTAAAATTATTCATGAAGGAGTGAGAAATACAATTGACTCTGGAATAAGCCCAGGCCTTAATATAATATTTGGAAATATTGGTGAAACAAAAGAAACTTTACAAAAAGGGTTGGAATTTTTGCTGAGATATAGCGATGATTCTCAGTTAAGGACAATTAGGCCAGTCACTCCATATCCTGGCAGTCCATTATACTATTATGCTATAGAAAAAGGATTATTAAAAGATGTGGAAGATTTTTATGAAAATAAGCATCTAAACTCTGATTTATTGACAGTGAATTTTACAGATCTAAGCGATGCAGAATTTTATTCTTGCCTATTGGACGCAAATACAAGGCTAATAGGCAATTTTTTTAAAAAAAGACAGTCATTGTGCACAGAACAAGCCAAAAAACTATATAACGAAAAAAACTTAAACTTCAGAGGATTTCGTCAGACATGATTAAATATAATTTAAGAACCTATTTCTTACTGTTTAAGTACTTTGTTCTATTGTTAATGTCGCTACCCAAACGCATAGCACAACTTAAAAGCAGACCTAATATTTTGTCAAAAGCAGATAAAGAAAATGATGATATTGAAAAAGCTTTTCAGGAGTTTTTGAATACCAATGCTTTTTTATGGCAGCAAGTTGATAAAAAAGTGATTAAAAATGGCCAACAGTATGTTTTGATCGAAGGCCTTGTCAATCACATGGGGTATGTTTTACTGAATTTAATTATTGGAAGATATGTTATGGATGTTTATGGCATTCAAGGAGCAGCGCTTTTACATAAACGAGACAGAAAGCTTGAACTCTTATTCAAATCCTACGGTATTAGTAAATTTTTCTACCTGAGCGATAGAAATAATAGTGCGCTGGATTTTATACGCTATACTTCTAAAGCTGTACACATATTTGGAGAGTTGAAAAATATTGATGATTTTTTGAATCTTAAGCTGGAAGATGTCCATATAGGAAAGATAGTTTACGATACTTATTTGAGAACATCTGGTTTCGGGACAGCTGACAGCATTCAGCCAGTTTTTATTAGTTATATGAGAGAAGCGCTATGCTACCAGGATTATCTTAAAAAATTGTTTGATTGTAACGCGTTTCCTGTTTTGATCCAATCTGATAGGCAGTTTATGCCTGGAGCAATCGTATATCAAGTTGCTTTGAAAAATGGAACCGTAGTGTATTCTAGAGGCGGCAAGCCAAAGAGTTTTACAGTATGTAGATTTAAAGGTATAGATAGAGCTTTTAAAGATGTTGGCAGGTTTGAACGCAAGCTTTTTGAATATGTATGGCAGAGTCATAGAATAGAAGCAGTTTGTTCAGGCGGAAAATATATAAATAAAAGATTCAAGTCAGAATATATACAGATTGATAGTGATGTTAGTTATGATGCTTTTAAAAAAGAGAATCCTGTTATCTCACGTCAGGAGTTATGTGACAGGTTTGGATGGGATGTTGATCGGCCTATTGTTGGCGTAATGTCAAATATGATGACAGAAGTGGTATTTGCGAATAGCTGGAGTTTATTCAAGGATCCATTAACATGGCTTCGAGTCACGTTAATGGAAGCTAAAGCCCTTGATCATGTTAATTGGTTAATAAAACCCCATCCATGGGATGAGATAAATGATGTTAAGACAACAGCGAAGAAAGAATATAAAAGGTTGGCAAAAAATTGTAAACATATCAAGCTTTTTCCAGAAAATGTTAATACAGGTTCTTTGCCATCTATAGTGAATGTTATATTGACAACGCATGGCAGTGCTGGATATGAATATTCTGTTTTTGGCATTCCTTGCGTCATAGGCGGAGAAACTATATATTCTGGTTTGGGGTTTACCCATGAACCAAAGACAAAGGACGAGTATTTTTCGATCCTAAAAAATGTACACACTTTTAAGTCATTGAGCAAAATAGAGGTTGAAAAGGCAAAGGTTTTTTCGTATATTTATTTAGTTTTGTCTAAGGTGACAAGCGATCTTAGCCCTGTATTTAGTGCTTTTGGCGATTATGACGAAAAGCGTCTTTGGATGGATGCAAAGGAGATGGTTCAGAATACAAAATTCTCTGAGGACAGGATGTATAAGATGTTTCAAATTCAGATAAAGAATAAATATCGCCATCTTCTTAATTACGATTGGATTGGTCTTTCATGAAGCTTGTATGTAATACGGTTTCTGCGAGTTGATATTATAAAGTATACTTTTATTAAATAAAGGAGAAAAAATGCCAAGAGATTCGTCTCATGCTTATGCGAGGGGAAAGATTTTTGAGGACAAAAGGCTCTCTGTTCTTTTTCCGTTCATTAGTATTTTTATTAAATGGTTTGAGACACAAAAAGCACAGTTAGCATGGGAAGTATTTAAGAAAAATAGTATTATGGGACAAGACTGTCGTATAGGACCAAATGCATGGTGTGTAAATAGTGGTAGGCGTGAAGATATAAGACTTGGTAATAGAGTGTTTTGTAGAGGGTTACTCAGGTGTGGCACTAGAGGAAATGGTTGCATTTTTATCGGTGATGAAGTCTATATAGGAGACGATACTATAATTAGCGCAGAAAATTATATAGAGATTGGGCAACTAACTATGATCGCACATGGAGTCCATATTATCGATACAAGAGGACATCCCCTGGACCCATATTTAAGAGAACAAGATTGGCGAATTCAAATGGGTGATACACATGGTACGAGGCCTATAGTTCCGTCTGCACCAATTCGCATTGGTAAACGAGTATGGATAGGTTTTAATTCAGCTATATTCCGGGGAGTTGCAATAGGAGATAATGCAATTATAGCAGCTGGATCAGTTGTAGTTGAAGATGTAGAATCTAATACTATGGTGGCAGGTAATCCCGCTTGTGTAGTAAAAAAAATAGATACAGAGATAAATAATCCTTCAAAGTGTATGTAGAAGGCGACAGAAAGGTTTAGGTATGACTATCGAAAACTTTAAAAATAATATTTATGCAAAACCATACCCAGTTGAAGATATTAAAGAGTGTGATTTTTACCATTATATGGATATCCCTGGCAATGGGCTTGTTATTGGAAAATGGGATCTTAGAGGGAATGTAGACAAATATCTTGGTAACGTTGATTTCAAGGCAAAGAGAGTGTTGGAGTTAGGTACAGCAAGTGGTTTTCTTTGTTTTGAAATGGAAAAAAGAGGAGCCGAAATAGTCTCATATGACATTGGCGAAAATCAAGAGTGGGACATGGTGCCGTTTTCTCAATACGATTATAGAGGAAACATACAAAAATTCAAAGAATATTGCAAGAGACTTAAAAATTCATACTGGTATGCGCATAAAGCATACAATTCAAAGGCAAAAGCAGTTTACGGGTCTGTTTACAAGATTCCAGAGGAGATCGGTAAGGTTGATATAGCTACGTTTTGTTGTATTTTGCTTCATCTGCAGAATCCATTCCTTGCGCTTCAAAGCACTTTGAGCCTTGTTAAAGAAACTGTTATAGTGACAGATATCGCTCCAAGAGATACCCTTACTTTCTCATCAGGTTCTTTTTTTAAGTGTTTTATTCTTTCTATCAAGAGGAATATATTTTTTCAGAAAAAAGTTTTGAATGAATATAAAGTGCCTTATATGGAGTTTTTGCCAGATTTCAAGACACTTACACATAAAGATACCTGGTGGGTTTTATCCCCAGAGGTTATTGTAAAATTTCTTGGTATACTTGGTTTTGAAGAGAGCACAGTATCATATCATTATCAAAAGCTTTATGGTGAAAAGCGAAAATTGTTTACAGTTGTTGGGAAAAGGACCAAAGATGTCCTACCTGGTGGGAGTAACTAAATGAAAAGGCTAATAACGGAGTTTATTAAAAATTATATAGCACAAAAAATACGCCAGAAAGATCTAGCAGCCTACATTAAGAAAGGGAAAAAACCTTGGTCTAGGGGGTATACACCAAGTAAGTTTGATTTTATAGTTGAAACATTAAATAATGAAGATCTTATGGAGTTATTTTTTTCTTCAGGTCATTTGCCAAATGGGTATGGGCATGGATATGATGAAAGGGTTATAGAGTACCCTTGGGTTTTTTCTAGATTAGGGATTGAAAAGACAAGATTACTAGATGCTGGATCAGTCCTTAACTTTAAGGAAATAATAGAAATGCCAAAACTTAGTAATAAAAATATTACAATTTTTACTCTTGCTCCCGAATTGAATGCGTTTTTAGATAAAGGAATTTCTTATAATTATGGAGATTTAAGAGAGCTGCCTTTTAGAGATAATTGGTTTGATGAGATTTGTTCTATATCTACATTGGGGCATGTTGGCATGGATAATAGGATATATACAAGAAAGAATACGGCAGGGAAGGTCGGATTAGAAGCGGAGAAGGCGGTGAAAGAGCTTATTAGAGTGTTGAGACCAGGTGGCAAGTTCCTTGCCTCTGTTGTTTTTGGTAAGCATCAATTAATAGAATGGAACGGTACTCCTTTTGCTGAGCAGTTTAATGGCCTTTTACTTAAAGATTTGCTTAGATCTTTTTCTTCTTGTGCTAGCATTTTTATATCTTTTTATAGATATAAAAAGAATGGTTGGGATATAAGCACAGAAGAAGGGTGCCGTGATGTCGAATATTTCAATATACATACGACAAGATCTTTTGATTCAGACTATGCGGCGGCGGCACGTGCAGTAGCACTGATCGAAGTAGTGAAGTGAGAAGCTATGTCAATTTTTTTGAGTTATCGTAATGTATGTGATGTTATTGTGCGGAATGAATTATGTGTTGGCTGCGGGGTTTGTGCAGGGTTATGTCCTATGCAGGCACTTAAGATAGAATGGAATAATTATGGTGAATACAATCCTGTAGAGGTTAATGGTAAATGCAGTAGATGCGGCTTATGTCTAAAAGTTTGTCCTTTTTGGAAAGACAATGAAAATGAAAGCATCTTAGGAAAGATGTTATTTAAGAAAGATGAAAGCGTAAGATATAATTCTACAACAGGGTTTTATATGGCTCTTTTTGCCGGCTTTTCAAACATAAGGAACCATAGATCTTTAGGTGCAAGTGGAGGCTTGGCTACATATTTACTCGAAAAACTAATAGAAGAAAATATTGTAGATAGCATATGTTGTGTAGTCCCCGAAGACGGTCCAGACAGGCTATTTTCTTATAAAGTCATCAATTCCTTGGAAGGCATTCAAAAAGCCTCGAGGTCTCATTACTACCCGGTGAATCTTTCGTCAATTATCAGTGATATTTTAAATAGTGACAAAACATATGCTATAGTAGGGCTACCATGCATGCTAAAGGCATTGCGCTTAGCTATGTTGCACAATATTAAGCTGCAAAGTAATATAAGGGTCCTGGTTGGTTTAGTTTGTGGTCAAAATAAAAGTAAATTTTTTTCCGAATACCTATGTGGATTGGGAAAAAGAAATCCGGAAAAAATAAAAAGGGTAGCTTTTAGAGTAAAAGATGAAAAACGGCATCACCTTGATCATAGATTTGAATTTGTTTATGAAACTAAAGAAGGGACAGAAAAAATAGGTCAAGTCTATCAGAGCGAAGGCATGAGTTTGATCTGGGGGATGGATTATTTTAAATTAAATGCGTGTAATTTTTGCGACGATATTACAGCTGAGATAGCAGATGTTTCTTTTGGAGATGCCATAGAAGAGCCGTATAGTTATGGCACGAAAGGGTCTAACTTCGTGATAGCCCGTTCTAATATGATAAAAGATTTGCTATTAAAGGGAGCTTCAAGAGAAGAAATAATTCTAGATAGAGCTTCCTTGAAGGCAGTAACTGATAGGCAAAAAGGGGTAATGCTTTTAAAAAGGAGCGATCTGAGGCATAGGCTATTTCTTCTTTCCAAAGATAAGAAAAGAAATACCTATATCCCTAGAAAAAGGTTTTCTCCAAGTAGGCGCTTAAATTTTTTCCGCAATTGGGATATGAAACAAAGAGATGAGATAAGAGAATTAAGCCGTTCTATTTACACAGAACATAGGTTTGACCCAAATAACGCCCAGGTATTAGAAAAATCTTTAGACAAAGTTTATAAAAGATACCGTTGTAAAAGAAATTGGTTACATTTCTTAATTAAGTATTTCAAAAAGATAAAGAGTATTGTGAAATTAATAATGCCTTTCAAGAAACAGAGCTATAACTCTGATATAGGTATTTTAACTTTTCACAATGGGATAAACTATGGAGGTTTTTTCCAAGCTTATGCCCTTCAAGGTTTCTTAAAAAAACATGGGTTAGAACCTACTATTATTAATTATAAAGATATAGGGTTTACTTTTAGAGAGTATAAGTTTTTTTTAAATCCGCTACTTTCTATAAGAACAATCCTAAAGAACGTAGTTAAGATTGCAAAATTCAAAAGAGCGCAAAAACAATTAAATTACAGTAGGAGGGTGTTTAGTAAAAATAAACTTAAAAAATTTTATTTTGATAAGATTATTATTGGAAGTGATGAAGTTTGGAATTTTAAGACAAGATTGATAGGCTATGACCCTGTTTACTTCTCTAAATTTCTTAAAGCTAGAAGTATCATATCTTATGCCGCAAGTTTTGGTAGTGTCGAAGATAACGAATGCATTCCAAAAGAACTCGTGAATTTGCTTAACAGATTGGACAGGATATCAGTTAGGGATGAGAATTCTTCTAATATTATGTCTTCCATAAGCCCTAAACCAGTACAAACTGTATTAGACCCTGTTTTTTTAGTTGATTTTAAAAGTGAGGCTATTTTGCCTAAATATGAAGATTTTATTCTAGTGTATGGTTTTTTCAACGATAAAATGATTCAAAAAATTTTAGAATACGCAAGTTTTATTAAGAAAAAAACAATTTCAGTAGGTTATGATTGTCCATGGTGTGATATCAGCTTAGCAAGTTTGAGTCCTTTTGAGTGGTTGGGATATTTTATAAAAAGTGCTTGCGTTGTTACTACCATGTATCATGGTATGATTTTTTCTATTTTAAATTCTAAGGAGTTCTGCATGTTTAAAACGCTTTACCGGCAAAATAAAGTGGGAAGTTTTCTTGATGGCCTAGGATTGTCAAATTGCATGATAGATGAGAACGGTTCACCTTATGATGTATTTATGAATAAGATCGATTATTATAGTGTTCATTCAAGCATTGATAGATTGCGTAGCAAATCGAGAGATTTTTTATTAGCTGAACTAAGGTAGCGTTTTTTAAAATTATAGATGAGAAAACATAGTTCAATATTTTTGAGTATAACTATATGTATTATTGCTATTCTTCTAAGTCTTGTAATTGCTGAAGCCTTTGCACGTATATTCCATCTATCCAAAACCTATAATTCTTACGATTCTCGAATTATGGCAGGATATACGTTAGAAAAAAATTCGCGTGGTTGGAAAGACCGCGAGTTCATAAAAGATAAAAGAATCGATATTTTTAGGATAGCATGCATAGGAGATTCTGTTACTGAAGGATATAGGGTTGAGTTAGAAAACATCTTTCCTAAAATTTTAGAGAGGTATCTTCAAGATATACCCTATGATGTAGAGGTTATGAATTTAGGTAGGGGTGGAAATACTACATCTGACAATTTAAAAGCTCTTAAAGGTGCTATGGAATTCAGCCCTGATTTAATAATCTATCAATTTGGTTTAAATGATATCGAGGGATTTGAACATATGGAACATATATCTGACGAAAGCAACATGACCATAAGAGGCATTACAGTAAAAAAGAAAAATAACTTCAATCTTAAGTCATGTCTAGCAAAAAGTGTTTTATATCTTACTTTGGCAGAAAGATATAATTATGTAAAATTAAAAGCAGGTTATAATAATTGGGCATTTGATGAGTGGGATGTCAAGGATGCAATGTGGGAGAAAGAATTTACTAAGCTTAAAGAGGTTTTTGACGAAATAAAAAAGACTTCGAATGTATTGGTAGCTTATCTGCCATACGATTTTCAGGTTTATAGCTCAAGAGAAGAGGCCTTTGGGCCATCTAAAAGATTAGGCAGGTTTTGCCAGGATAACGGGTATTATTTTTTGGATTTTACAGCTGTTTTTAAGGCTCAAAGTGATAGATATAGCATATTTTTAGATGATTGCCATCTTTCTGATTATGGACATAGAATCACAGCGGATTATTTAAAGGATTTTATATTGAACAATGGTATAATCCGGCAAGGATACAATGAAAATACTTTACGATAGTACAATTTTTTCCCTGCAGAAACATGGCGGCATATCAAGATATTTTCATGAGATCATCGGAAGAATGTCATTATACGATAAAGCAAAAGTCGGTCTGTTTAAAGGCCTAAATATATCCCCCGGGAGACTCACTAGATTGAATAACATGCTATTAAATCTCAGATTGAAGATATCAGGGTATGATATATACCACCCGACTTATTACCCATACAACGCTATAGAAAGGGAAAAAGCCAGGATGGTTTTGACAGTGTTCGATATGATCCATGAATTGGGTTTACTTGATTATACTGGCAAAGAAGGCCATATTAAAATGAAAAAAGAGTCTATAAAAAGTGCGGATCATATAATATGTATTTCAGATAAGACAAAGGAAGATTTAAAAAATATATACAATATAGATGATGATCAAATTTCTGTAGTGTATCTTGCGAGCGATTTAATATCTCATAAGGCTTCTAGTATAGATAAACCAAAAAGGCCCTATATTTTTTATGTAGGAAAAAGAGGTTTTTATAAAAATTTTAAAATATTGCTCGAAATCTTCCATAAATTGAATTTAAAAAAAGAATTTGATCTAGTATGCTTTGGGGGAGAAATTTTTTCACAGGAAGAAAAAAGAGATCTTGATAGAAGAGGAATAAGGAGCGCAGTTAGGCATGTCACAGGTAATGATGATTTGTTATGCTGGTATTACAGAAATGCCTATCTTTTTGTACATACGTCACTTTATGAAGGGTTTGGGTTGCCGATATTGGAATCGATGGGTGCTGGGTGCCCTGTAGTAGCATCTAGCGGAGGCTCTATTCCTGAAATTGCAGGCAATGCTGCCTTGTTTTTTTCTCCAGAAGATAGGGATGAGCTATGTTCGTGTATAAAAACCATACTTAACGACAATAATATTAGAGATGGATATATTAAAAAAGGTAAAGATAGACATAAAGAATTTTCATGGGACAAGACAGTTTCAGAAACTTACGAGGTATATGAAAAGGTATTAAGGGTATGAGTCTAAGTGAAAGACCAAAAGTCTCAGTAGTAACAGTTTGTTTCAATTCTGAGGAGTTCTTGGAAAGAACTATCAAGAGTGTCCTCTCCCAGACTTATGAAGATATAGAATACATAATAATAGATGGAGGATCAAAAGACAGAACTCTAGAGATACTAGATAAGTATAAGAGCAAGATAGGTTATCTGTTAAGTGAGCAAGATGAAGGCATTTTTGATGCAATGAATAAAGGGATCATTGCATCAAAAGGCGAGATACTTTGTTTTCTTAATTCTGATGATTATTTTTATAACATAGATGCAGTAAAAAATGCAGTGGATTTTTTTAAAAAGAGAAAAAAAGTGGATTTTATCTATGGCGATATGTTGTATCATGACCCTAGGGCCAAGATCACATGGCGTTATAGGTACCCTCGTTTTATTATGAAGATCCATTTTATTGGAGATAGTATTGGCCATCCAGCCACATTTTTTAGCAGGGCAGCTTTTGAAAAAACAGGGTATTATGATACTAGATTTAAGATCGCTGGAGACTGCGAGTGGTTTTTAAGAGCTTTGTATAGAAAAAGATCACGGGCTATGTACACAGGGCAGATCGTCTCTGTTTTTCAATATGGCGGCATTAGCAATAGTGATGCTCATAGAAAGTTGCGCTTGATGGAGAGGAAGATGCTTTTTGAGATGTATTTTAATTTTTTTGAACTGTTGCTAGCGAAAATTTTGAATTTTATATTATTTGGAGACCTATTTCGGTCTATAGCTAAATTTATACTTAGGCCCAAGGGGTATAATTTTTTGAAGAATATAAAAAGAAATAGTTTTAGTTCATTCAGGGAAGAAATATGAACTCTCGTAAATCAAAAGTATTGATCATGCTCTCCAGATATGAAATTAATGGAGTTTGCGCAGTTGCGAAAAATTTAATAGACAATTTTGACAGGAATAGATTTGAAGTCGTTTTATTGATCGAAAAGATAGCTGAAAGACATTTTCCTGTAGACAGAAACATCAAAATAATAGATTTAGATGTTAATCCACAAAAAAGGATTTTAAGAAAGATAAAAAACGTATGGAGTATATTAAGATCAATAGCTTTAGTATGTAAAGAAGAAAAACCAGACGTGGTATTGACCTTTGGTTTTTCACCAAATTGTTATGCAATTTTAGCATTAAGATTATTGAACAAGATAGACACCAAGATAATTATCACAGAACATTGCGAAGCATTTCTTGTAAGATTCAAAAGAACGACATTAAAGGAAAGAGTTTGGGCTGCAGGCTATAGGATCATGATCTATTTTTTATATAGATCAGCAGACTGTATAGTTGCTGTCTCAGAAAATATAGCTAGATTGATAAGAAAGAGGCTTTTTTACATCAGGAAAGACAGGGTAAGGGTCATATATAATCCAATTGATATTTTAAATATAGAAAACCTAAGCAAAGAGAGCGTAGACGACCTGGTATTTCAAAAAGATGTCTATCATATTGCTATCATGTCAAGGCTCTCTCAAGAAAAAGGCATAGAATATTTATTAGAGGCAGTCAGAGATCTAAAGGATAAAATACAATTACGAGTTCTTATTATGGGTGAGGGTGAAGAAAAAGATAGACTTAAAAGCCTATCTTTGAAATATGGCATAGAAAAAAATGTGCAGTTTTTAGGATGGCAAAAAAATCCATTCAAATATTTAGCTAAATGTGATATTTTTGCCTTGCCTTCAATGTCCGAAGGTTTTCCAAATGCTATCTTGGAAGCAATGGTATGCGGCGTATGCGTTGTCGCGTCAAGATGTACTCCAGCATTGGAAGAGATAGTGGATGATCGTGAAGACGGGATATTGGTCGCTCCAAAAAACGGAGAAGAATTATCCCAGGCTATTTATATTCTCTTGACCGATAATGAGTTGAGAAAAAAAATAAGATATAATGCCTTTAAGAAAGTAAAGAGATTTGACATATCTAAGATAATAAAAGAATATGAAGAGATTTTAGTCAAATGAGGGTTTGATGGGTAAGATAAATATTCTTCATGCAATAGAAGGTTTGGGCGTGGGTGGAGCTGAAAGGCTCTTAACAACCAATCTATCCTATTTAAATAAGGATAGATTTAATAATATTGTTACTTATTTAAACAATGAAGATTATTTTTTGCGCGATTTAGCGAGATTCCAGATAAAGGTCTATCCAATTCATGTGAAAAACATCTATTCGCCGATCAAAGTAATAAAAAGGCTGCTGAATATCATAAGGAAAGAAAAAATAGATATAATCCATACACATCTATTTAGCACAAATATCTATGGAAGAATAGCTGGAGGGATAGCCAGGAGGCCTCATATTGTAACTACTTTACATGGCTTAGATTATGAGCCTTATTCTATTTTTAGGAGCAGGTTTTTTTTTGAAAGAAGAAGGCTGTTGGATAGTTTTACAGGCAGGTTGTTTAATGATTCCTTCATAGCAGTCTCTTCTGCTGTCAAAAAGTCAGCAGAAGGAATTTTAGGGTTCAAAAATATAGGTGTGGTCCATAATTCAATAGACCTTGATAGATTCAAGGCCTTGACTGAAAAGGAAAGACTTGATACAAGGCAGAGATTGTCATTATCTAAAGATGATATTGTCCTGGTAACTGTTGGAAGGCTGGATATACAGAAAGGCCATACCTTTTTAATAAGAGCCCTGAAAGAAAGTAAATTAGAAAATAAAAATATTAAACTATTGATCGTAGGAAAAGGAATATTGGAAAACGAACTTAAGAGTGAAGTTAAAAGTTTGAAATTAGAAAAAAATATTATTTTTCTAAAAGATAGAGATGATATAAGAGAAGTTGTGGGATGTTCTGATATTTTTATATTACCTTCTATATATTCTGAAGGATTTGGTATAGTATTGCTAGAAGCAATGGCATTGAAGATACCTTGCATAGCTTCGGACATTGATGGTATAAAAGAGATCATTACAAACGAAAAAGAAGGAGTTCTGGTTAAACCTTCTTCTTGCAGAGCGTTATCGGATGCTATAGCTGATTTAATAGAAAACCCGTTTAAAAAGTCCGATATAGCAGAATCCGGCTATCTAAAAGTAAAAAGAGATTTTGATATCAGACAGCAAATCAGGCAGCTAGAAGAGATATATATGAGTTTTAATAGGAAATAGGTACATGTATAATATAAAAAAATATATAAGAGAAAAAGAAAAATTTTTAATCCCTGTAGGTATATTTCTACTAGGCTTTGCTATACGATCGGCCTTTGCCCTAAAAGGCAATGATATATTATCAGGTGATGAAATATTTTATGAGTCTTCAGGGAGAGGGTTATGTCTAGGGAAAGGATATATGATCGGAGAACACCTGACATCTTCTATCATGCCTGGATATTCGATATTCATTGCTTTTATCTATCGATTTTTTCAGGATAGTCTCGCAGCTATAAGAATAGCCCAGGCTGTTCTTGATAGCTTGATGTGTATAGCTATATACGAAATAGCTAGAAAACTATTTGATAAAAGAGTTGGGTTTTTGTCAGCTATCTTATGTATGGGGCATTATTTTTTTCTAAAATCAATACAGTTACTACGGCCTGATTCAGTGCAGATGTTTTTTGTAATAACCTCTATCCTATACTGGATCAAGTGGGATGAAAAGTTATCCAAAAGAGATGCTTTTTTATTTGGGTGTTTTTCATCTTTATCTATTATGTTTAAACCAAATATGTTCTTTCTGCCATTTATATTTTTATTTACAGGGTTTACCCGAGCCTTAAAAAAAAGACAAAATCATATCAAGTCTTTTATTATTGGGGCAACTGTCTCGATTGTGATGATAGTTTTACCGATTTCTATATGGACTTTAAGAAATTATCGTGTTCATAATGCATTAGTGCCTTTTACGACAGGTTTTGGAACGGTTTTGTATCATTCTTATAATCCGATAGAAGGCAAAAAGTTTGGTATAATACCTAAAGATGAATTGACGGAAAAAGCAGGTAAGATAGATAGTGAGGTAGATAGAAATAGATATTTAGTCAATGAGGCAGTGAAACACATAAGAGAACACCCAGACAAGGTTATGAAGTTAGTGCCCCTTAAGATATTGTTTTTTTGGAGCATCTTTGATTGGGAGACTCTTGGGGGAGAAGGGGTATATAATTTTTCTACAGCATTTATTCTGCCATTTAGTATCCTAGGGCTGATTTTCCTAAGAAAGAGTTTTAAGCGCTTAACAGCGCTATTAATACCTATTGTTTATTGCAATCTGCTGGCAGTTGTCTTCAGCGGATTGCCAAGGTTTCGCTTGCCTATAGAGCCGATCTTAATAATATTTGCAGCTTATTCTATGACTTATTTATATTATAGATTTTCGAGAAGCAAGATAGTTCTTTTGGTGGTGTCTTGGTTTTGTCTAAATTTTTATATGTTCATGAACTCTTCCAGTATGTTGGGAGTAGGTAAATTTCTAATGGAGTCTTTGAAACTATGGTGAAGAAGGGGGATAAGATGATTTCTGTATTCGGTTCAAATGTAGGAAAGGAAGAGATAGAAGAGATCAAAACTAGTATTGAAAGCCAATGGATAGGTATTGGCCCTAAGACAAAAAGATTTGAAGATGAATTCAGGACAAGGCTGAATCTAGCAGACTTTACAATGCTTAATAGTGGGTCTAATAGCCTATATATGGCTGTAAAGCTTTTGGAATTGCCAAAGGGTTCAGAGGTCATTGTCCCGTCATTTACATGGATCGCCTGCGCTCATGCAATAGTGTTGGCTGGATGCAGGCCTGTATTTTGCGATGTTGATCTCGAGACGCAAAACGTAACAGCTAAAACCATAAAGCCGTGTATTACCAAAAAAACAAAAGCAATAATGGTAGTCCACTATGCCGGTAAACCTGTTAAAATGCAAGAGATCATTAAATTTGGGATACCTATTATAGAGGATGCTGCTCACGCAGTTGATTCTAAGATAGGTAATAAATATTGTGGTTCTATGGGTGATATCGGGGTATATAGCTTTGATGCTGTTAAGAATTTAAGCATAGGAGAAGCAGGAGGGCTTACAGCTAAAAAAAAGGAGTTAGTGGATAAGGCACGGATCTTGAGATATTGCGGTATAGGTAAGTCAGGTTTTGAATCGTCTGCTTCAAAAGATAGATGGTGGGAGTATAATATAGTTGATTTTTTCCCAAAACTGATACCTGATGATATCAGCGCTTCTATGGGTATAGCACAGTTGAAAAAGATAGACACTCACCAGGCTATAAGAAAAAATATATGGGAAAGATATCAAAAGGAACTTGTCGTGGTTGATTGGTTAGACCTACCAAAAGGGCCGGAAAGTAATGAGCAGCATTCTTATTTTACTTATTGTATCAGGTTGAAGAATAAAAAAAGGGATAAGCTGGCAAAGTATCTTTATGAAAATGGGATATATACAACGCTTAGATTTCATCCATTGCATTTAAATCCAATATATAGATCCAAAGTTAAATTACCAAACTCCGAGAAGCTTAATGATATTGCTCTCAATATTCCAATACATCCTTCTTTAAGCGAGATAGATGTAAGTTATGTTATAGAAAAAATAAAGGCTTTTAATGGATAAAACTATAGTAAGTTCGAAAAAGAAGATTGCTGTTATAGGAGGAGGATGCGCAGGCTTGGCTGCTGCTTTGCATATGATAGAAAAAGGATACGATGTGTCTATTTTTGAGAAAGAACCTGATGCGGGAGGTATCTGTGGAGGAGCTAAATTAAATGGGAATATCTATGAATATGGCCCGCACATATTCCATACAATAGATAAAGATATTCTTTCGGATATAAAGAGTATTGCCGGAGATGATATGTTTTGCATAGAGAGGACCATTCTTATTAAATTTCTAGGCAGATATTTTAATTTTCCACTATCCACTACAGATGTTATAAAGAAATTACCTCCTCTTACAATATTAAGGGCCTTTTTTAGTTTTATTTTTTATTTTATAAAAGGAAGTATTATAAGACATAATCCTGAGACTTCCGAAACAGTGTTACTGCGTTCATACGGGAAGACGCTCTATGAGTTATTTTTTAAATCTTACATAACACATGTATGGGGTATTCCTCCTTCTAAGTTTTCACCAAAATTTGCGAAACAAAGGATACCTCAGCTTGCTGTCTTAAGCTGGCTTTTTAAATTAATTGAAAAGTTAGATATATTATTAAAAAGAAGAGTAAACACGTCCAATTATGTGGAAAAAGTAGAAGGCAACCTCTACACAACAAGAAAAGGGTTTTTTGGGATCATTGAAAAGATCAAGGAAGAGATAGAAAGAAAAAGAGGCCATATCTTTTTGAATAAAAAAGTGTTAGGAGTTAATCGCCAAAATAACCTTATTACCCACATAGTCAGCGGTCAGGATCTTGAGAGGTTTGATTGTGATGGTGTGATAAGTACAGCCCCCATTAATGAGTTGGTCAGGATGATAAATCCGTATTTTTCAGCTGATATCATCCAAAACGCAGAAAGATTAAGGTTTAGGGCACTTGTTTTTGTAGGCTTTTTAATAAAAAAAGAAAAAGTTTTACCAGCATCTTTTTTGTATTTTCGCGAACATTCTTTTAATAGGATCACTGATTCATCATATTTTGGTTTTGATGTGGAACCAAAAGGCCATACATTACTGGTGGCTGAGATCTCTTGTGGTACTGATGATCGTTTTTGGAAAGATGATGAATTTAGCAAAAGATCTGTACTGGATGACCTTGTCAGGGAAGGGTTTATATCTATGGAGATCGTAAAGGAAGCGCATGTCTTCAAGACCGAACATGCATATCCTATATACGAATTGGGATTTGAAAATATATTAGAAAAGTTATTTAATGCAGTAGATTCTATAGAGAACTTGACTGTAGCAGGCAGGCAAGGTAAATTTCAGTATGTAAATTCCCATATTGCGATAAAAATGGGCTATGAAGCAGCTGACAAGCTCGATCTTAAATTAAAAAAACTCGCCTTTGATATATTATGAATAAAAATTTAAAAATTTATACAGATAAAATATCAAGTCTTGTTCTAAGAAGTATTAATATCGATGATATAGAAAATCTTAGGACATGGAAAAACGAAAATTGTAAAGCATTTTTTCATCAAGATCCCATAGATAGCATACAGCAAAGAAAGTGGTTTTTAGGTTATACGAAAGATCTTTATAACCATATGTTTATTATTGAATATGATTCTTTAGGTGTCGGGTGCATTGGTTTTAGATTGCTAGGCGATATAGCTGATATTTACAATGTAATTTTAGGAAAAATAGATTACAAAAATAAAGGATTGATGTCACAGGCCATAAAGGCCCTTTGTATGTATATAATCAACAACTACACAAATCAGATAACCGTTAAAGTCGTGGATTCAAATATCATAGCTAAGAAGTTTTATCTAAAGAATGGATTTATAGTGAAGGCAAAACGTGATAATCATATTGAAATGTCCTTATCATCGGAACATTTTATACCAATGGAGATAAGAGTTTGTTGATAAAGCCTTTAACCTCAGATTTTTTTAAAAGAGACAAAACATCAATAATAACAGGGGTTGTGATAGCTTTTCTGATAAGTTTTTTGCCGTTAGAAGCAACGTCTCCTTTTGTCATCATATGTTTGGGATTATCGATAGGTATGTTTTTAATTTTTTTAAACTCAGACTATAAAAACTTTAATTTTCTTTTAACTTTATTCATAGTAGCATTTTTATTAAGGATCTTAGTCTCTTTATGTTTGTATAATCTCGTCTTTCTGTATAAAGGCACGGGTGGGCTTTTAGGAGATGGATGGGCTTATAGCGAAAATGGTTACGAGATAGTCAAGATGTGGAAAGCTGGTATTACAAATGTGAGTATAGTTACTAAAAATATGCTGAAAATAAGTAATACTGGGACTCTTGGTAATCATGATTTTTATAATGCCAGAATTTATTCTTTTACAGGAAAAAGTCCTCTTTCTTTAGTGTTTATCAACTGCTTGGCAGGTTCATTGGTAGCTATAATGACCTACAAGATGACGGAACAGCTTTCTAATAGAAAAGCTGCTATGTTAGCGGCTATTTTAACTAGTTTTTGGCCGTCAACTTTTTTGTGGTCAATCCAGAATTATAAAGAGCCGATCGTAGTTTTTTTAATATGTTTTCTAATGTGGATAGCTTTGAACCTGACAAGAAGATTTAGATTTTATCTATTGTTTTCGATTATTGGCTTAATGGTGGTTTTAAAAGAATTTCGTGAAATTGCGCTTTTTGCTATTCTGGTATCATTGTTATTTAGTATATTATTTAGTCTGTCTATCAGGAAAGAGATGTATTTTTTGATAATATTTATAGGTCTTATCGTAGCTTTTTTTTATTTACAGAAATTTAAGTCATCGCTTCCTAAGATCTTTGAATACGAATCCCTTTTAGAATGGATGCAAAGGATGAGGTCCTACAGATCTTATGGTAATCTGGCATTTTTAGCTGATTGGGATATAACAAGCATACCTATATTTATAATATTTTTGCCTATAGCATTAATAGCAGCATGGCTGGCACCATTTCCGTGGCAATTGGGGAGTTTTAGTCAAATAATCGCTATGCCGGAAATGATAATATTTTATTGTTGTATACCCAGCATGATCTACGGAATAAGATTTATTTTAAAGAATAGATTTAAACAGGGGGCTTTTATAATAATATACATATCTATTACGAGCGCTATTTTAGCTTTGATAGATTCTAATATAGGGACTCTCTTTAGGCATAGAGCTATGATATTGCCATTTTGTTTTATATTTATAGCGATAGGCTTGGATAAATATAATTTTCGGATCACAGCGCATGAATAAAATGAATATAAAAAGTTTGTTTATCTCTTATAACGGAGCTCTAGAACCCTTATTGCAATCTCAAGGGATTTCCTATTTAAAGGGACTATCTAAAAAGGGAATAAAGCCTTTTCTTTTGACATTTGAAAAGCCTGAGCAGAAAGAAATATATACCAGAAAGAATATAGGCAAACTGCAAAAGGAATTAGAAAGCCATGGCATAAGATGGTATTTTCTTAGGTACCATAAATGGCCTTCATTGCCTGCCACTTTATTTGATATGCTTATCGGGGTGATAGTAGGTTTATATCTTTGTGTCTCAAAAAGGATAGATATTATACATGCGCGTGGAACTGTTTCAGCAGCGATCGGATATGCGATATCAAGGGTTACTCGTAAGAAGTTTATTTTTGATGTAAGAGGGCTAATGGCTGATGAATATGTTGATGGAGGCATATGGAAAAGAGACAGTTTTTCTTATAGGTTAGTTTTTTATTTTGAAAAAATATTTTTGAAAAGTGCTGATGAGTTAATAGTCCTTACCAAGAAGATAAAAAAAGTTTTGATAAATAAAAATAAAAACATCGATATAATACCTTGTTGTGTTGATGTGTTGGGGTTCAATAAAAGTAGTAAACTAACTGAAGGATTAAGGAAAAAATATAATTTATCTGGTAAGTTTGTTTTTTTATATGTCGGCTCAATTGGCACATGGTATTTACTCGATGAGATGCTGGATCTTTTTCGTATTGCAAAAGGGATAATTAGTAATGTGCATTTTTTAGTATTAACGCATGGAGATCTACAAATAGTCAATGATTTATGTAAGAAAAGGGGTATTTCGGGAGATGATATCACAATAGATAAAGTAGAGTTTAAAGATATATCAGATCATATTAAGCTTGCAGATGTTGGTATATTTTTTATAAAGCCTGTTTTTTCAAAAAGCGCATCGAGTCCCACCAAATTCGCAGAATATCTTGCCTGCGGCCTCCCTGTAATAATAAATTCTAATATTGGAGATACAGAAGAAGTAGTTATCAGTGATCGTGTAGGGGTTGTTATTAAAGATTTTAATAATGCTGAGTATGTGAAAGGTGTTGAAAATTTGCTGAGGTTGATAGAAGAAGGAGAGGCTCTTAAAAAAAGATGCTTGGATGTTGCAGAAAGAGATTTTTCCTTAGAGCGCGGTGTTGAACAGTATTATGGTGTTTATAAAAGACTTATTTTATGAAGATATTGTTTATTGTCCCGTATTCATCTGAAGGCGCAAGTAATAGGTATAGAGTAGAGCAGTACCTACCCTATTTACGAAAAGAAGATATTGATTTTGATGTCAGGCCTTTTGTATTCAAAAAGTTTTATAAGATACTTTATCTTAAAGGTAAATATTTTACAAAGATGCTTTATTTTGTACAGGCTTTTTTTTCAAGAATTATTGATATCATAAGGCTTTACAAGTATGATCTAGTATTTATCCACAGAGAAAGCTGTCCTTTTGGGCCATCAGTTTTTGAGTGGCTTATATATAAACTCAAAAAGCCTATTATATTTGATTTTGATGATGCTATTTTTTTACAAAATTTTAATCCAGCAAATAGTATATATAGATTTTTTAAATTCCCATCCAAAACTAAAAATATCATTAAAATGGCATCGCGTATTATTGTGGCAAATCAATATTTGGAGGAATATGCTGTTAGATTTAATCCTTCCGTGGATATAATCCCTACCCCAATCGATACTAAACGCTTTGGAGTGATTAAAAAAGATAGCGGTCAATTAACCATAGGTTGGGTTGGTTCCCCTACAACAGCATCTTACCTGAGACTTGTCTTTAAAGTTATGCGAGAATTAAGCAAGGCTTATGATTTTGTCTTGAAGATCGTTGGCGCTGGCGAGGAGATCTCGATTCCTGGAGTAAAAGTTATAAATTATAGCTGGGAATTAGAAAGGGAGCTTCAGGATTTTCAAAGCATAGACATAGGAATCTATCCTTTGCCGGATATTCCATGGACTAAGGGTAAGGCAGCTTTTAAGGCAATCCAGTATATGTCTGCAGGAATACCTGTGGTAGCTTCTTCGGTAGGCATGACCAAGGAAATAATACAGCATGAGGTAAATGGGTTCTTGGCTGATTCTGACGAAGAGTGGATCAGGGCTATCTCTAGCTTGATCGAAGATCCTGGTCTAAGGCAAAGAATTGGGATCAATGGTAGAAAGACAATAGAAGAAAAATATTCTCTAGAAGTAAACTTTGAAAAATTTCTGAATATTATAAAGGAGTTTAAAAAATGACTTATAGTAAAGATTTTTTTAAGGACTATTTCGGAGATAAAGATTCTGATCACTTAAAGATACATAGAGGCAATCAAGAGGCCTATGAAGATAACTTTTCAGATCTTTGGCCTGCCAATAAAAACGCAAAAATATTAGAAATAGGCTGTGGTGCAGGACAATTCTTACATTATCTTAAGTTAAAAGGCTATTGTAACCTGGAGGGAGTAGATATAGGTGAGGCACAAATAGATTTTTTAAAAAAAATGGATATAAAAGGATGCTTAATATCTTCAATATCTGAGTTTTTATCAGGCAAGAAAGAGCAATATGATATTATTGTAATGAATCATGTAATAGAACATCTTTTGAAAAGTGAATTATTGCCCAGTCTACGTACAATTTACTATTCTCTAAAGAATAAGGGCGTATTTATTTATGCTACTCCCAATACGGCATGTATATCCGGTTTGTTTCAAAGATATATTGATTTCACTCATGAGGTAGGTTTTACTGAAAGAAGCGCGTATGAGGTGATGCGTATAGCAGGTTTTAGAGATATTATGGTTCGTGGTGATAGAATAAGGTTAAAATTTCGGCCCAAAAGAATATTATGGTGGATGTTGAATAAGTTATGGTACAAGCTATTAGGATTTATATACTATATTGAAAGAGGTACAGATAGACCTAGAGTTCTCTCAAGAGAGTTGATTGTTATAGGAAAAAAGTAAATGCAGCTCAATAGCCGTATTAGTATAAAAAAGATACTTTATATTATAGGTTCTTCTGAAATAGGAGGAGCTGAAAGTGCTTTATGTTTTTTGGCAACTGCTTTAAAGGAAAGAGACTATAAGATCTATATTATTTGTCATGGAGATGGCATTATGAAAAGAAAGTTTGAGGCTTGTTCAGAAAAAGTCTTCAGCATAGATCAAGATAGAATCTTTAATCTTAAAAGCCTGTTTCTAATAATGAAGGTAATAAGAGAGATAAAACCAGACATTATTCATACACATATGTTTGTAACTGATTTTATTGCAGGAATTTCTGCTAGATTATCTGGCATCAAAAAACTTTTTACAACAATACATGGATATTATTTTGCTCCATTGGATTATAAAGGTATAAAAAGATTTAAAAAAAAGATACTTTCGTATTTTTATAGGTCTATTTATATGTTATTTGACAAAGTTATAGTAGTATCTGTTGCTGTCAAGGAAGATCTTATATCTAGAAAGGGGATAAAAGTACTGTCAGATAAAATTTATACTGTATATCATATTGAAGATTTTAAATATCCGATTTTTTCAGAGTCAAATATCAGAGAACGTTTTGGGCTTAAAGAAGATATAAAGATCGTCTCGGTTGTGTCAAATTTTTACCATATAAAAGGATATATATATTTATTAAGGGCTATTAAGGAGTTACTTGATGAAATAGATAATGTAGTCTTTATTTTTAAAGGCCATGGCGAACAAAAAAAATATATTAAAAAAGAAGTGGAAAGACTAGATATCCAAGAGAAACTACTTTTTTTAGATGTGGATTTTGAAGTCAAAGATTTATTGAAAGGTTCGGATCTATTTGTTTTGCCATCTTTGTCAGAAGGTTTTCCTCTGACATTAATTGAAGCCATGTGGTGTGAAACGCCTATCGTAGCTACTAATGTAGGAGGCGTTAGAGAGATATTGACAGATAAGGAAAATGCATTACTGGTAGCTCCTTATAATGTTGGACAGCTAAAAGAAGCCATGTTGTCCCTTTTAAGAAATGATGGATACGCCAAGTCTTTGGCTACGAGAGGAAAAGAAAGGCTGATGATGAGATTTAGTCATGAAAATATGATACAGGGCATAGTAAATATTTATTCAGGAGTCAGTTTATAATTGTATGCTTAAAAATCAAAATATAATCTGCATATCTAGCATAGACTGGGATTTTTTATGGCAGGGGCACCAGGAGATAATGTCCACTTTTGCCAAAAACGGCAATCGTGTGCTTTTTATAGAGAATACAGGAGTGCGTTCGCCGGGAATAAAAGATATCTCTCGCATCAAACATAGGATAAAAAACTGGCTTAAGGGTGTGAAGGGTATTAGAAAGGAAGAAGAACATCTCTATATATTTTCTCCTATAGTCCTGCCTTTTCCGTATTCCCGTATTGCAACTTGGTTTAATCGGCGTTTTATTTTGTTTATTATTAATAAATGGATGAAAGCAGTAGACTTTAGAGACCCTATTATATGGACGTTTTTACCTACTACCTTAGCTTTCGATCTATTGAGCAATATTTATAATAAATTAACAGTATATTATTGTATTGCAGATTTTGAAAGGCTTGTAAAAAATCCTATAAAAATCAGGAAGAGTGAAAGGAATATCATAGAAAAATCTGATATTGTATTTGCTCAAGGACTAGAGATAAAAAAACACTGCGAGAAATATAATAAAAATGTATCAATTTTCCCATTTGGAGTTAATGTAGATAATTTTAATGATTATAGATATCCAAATAAAAGACCTAACGATATAGTTTGCATTAAAGGAAAGATCATAGGATATATAGGTGGTGTACATAAGCATATAGATTTTGGATTAATAAGATTTTTAGCAGAGAATAATCCTAGCTGGACTTTTGTTTTTATAGGACCGATACAGGATAATGCCTTATATTTTAAAAAGATAGAGAATATTATATTTTTAGACATGAAAGAGCACAAAGAACTGCCAGCATATATAAAATTTTTTGATGTATGTATAATACCATATATTTTAAACGAATATACAAAAACTGTTTATCCGACAAAATTAAATGAATATCTAATAATGGGAAAGCCCGTGGTTTCTACAAAATTACCAGAAATAACTTTTTTTAATGAGCAGTACGGAGATATTGTTTATATTGCTAATGATAAAGAAGAATTTCAAGATCTGATATCCAAAGCTTTTGAAGAAAAAGAAATATCCTTAAAGAATAGGCGTATCGAGATCGCGAAAGAAAATAATTGGGAAAATCGCATAGAAAAAATGAGCAAGATCATAGAGGAAGCCATAGAAAAGAAGAAGGAAAACAATGAATCAAAGTGGAAAGAGAACTTCCTGCTGTTTTATAAGCAGGCCGGAAGGAAGTTCCTCAAGATAGCGCTGACTTGCTTTTTTGTATATTTCTTGTTATTTAAGACAACAGCTATTTGGTTCTTGGCTGAACCGTTGAAAATAGAACAAACCCCTAAACAAGCAGATGCGATAGTAGTGTTTGGCGGCGGCGTAGGCGAGACAGGGAATCCTGGTAAAAGCACTATAGAGAGAGCAAGATATGCTACAGAGTTATATAAAAAAGGATATGCAGATAAAATAATCTTTTCATCAGGGTATACCTATAGATACAACGATGCCGAGAACATGCGGCTTTTTGCTGTATCTATAGGAGTCTCTGCTAAAGATATTATTTTGGAGCAAAAAGCAAATTCTACATATGAAAATGTTAAATTTTCAAAAGATATTATCGAGAGAAACAAATGGGATTCAATATTGGTAGTTTCTTCACCTTATAATATGCGTAGAGTGTCTTTGGTGTTTAATGTATATGCTAAAGGCCTCAAGGTTATTTATACGCCAGTAAAAAATCCCCAGTTTTATGATAGGACATGCGGGGTCAAACTACAACAGATAAGTGCTATTATTCACGAGTATCTTGGTATAGTTTATTATTGGTTTAAAGGATATATATAATGAAAATAGCTCTGATCTCGCCTTATTTATCTATCGCATCTCATGGCATAAGGAGTTTGTCAGGGTATCTTAAAGAAAAAAATGTTTCTGTCTATGTGTTTTTTCTTTGTTTAGAAATGGACACTTTACCTTCGGAGAGTCTTTGCAAAAAACTTCTGTGTCTTTTAAAGGCAAATAATGTTGATCTGATAGGAGTCTCCTTATCCACTAATTATTTTAATATAGCAAAAACCCTGACAGGGTATATCAAGGGGCGGTTAGATGTACCTATCGTATGGGGAGGCATACACCCTACTATTGTGCCAGAGGAGTGCCTTGAATTTACTGATATGGTATGCATTGGAGAAGGCGAAAGCTCCTTGCTAGAGCTATGCACGCGTATTTCAGAAGGCAGGGATTACTCTGATGTTAGTAATCTATGTCTTAAAAGCAACGAGGAAGTAAGAAAAAATAGTCTTGCTCCGCTTATTCAGGATTTAGATTCTCTTCCTTTTCCGGACTATGATTTTATAGGACATTTTGTATGGGATCGCAATGATTTTTATCCTGTAAATGAAACATTATTCAAGAAGTATCAGTATATCCCTGACAGATATGAAACACTTGGTTCTCGTGGATGCCCATATCAGTGTAGTTATTGTTGTAATAATATGCTACACAAATTGTATGGGTCAAAAGGGTTTTTAAGGAGGAGGACCTCAGAGTCAATAATTAGAGAGCTTGAAGGGGTGAGGCATAGGTTTCCATTCATCAAGAGTATATATTTTGATGACGATGCTATGTTTTCAAGAACAATAGAAGAAATAGAGCTATTTTGTAGATTGTATAAGGAGAAGGTAGGCTTGCCGTTTCGTGTTTCTGGAGTTCATCCATTGGCGCTTACAAAAGAAAAACTGAAACTATTTGTAAATGCTGGATTAAAACAGCTTAAAATGGGTATACAGACAGGCAGTAGCAAGACAAGTAGGTTATATAATAGAGGCAATATAAGTAGAGACAAGATAATAGATACGACTAATATTATCAATAGTTTTAAAAGAGAACTAGAACCTCCAATTTATGATTTTATACTTGATAATCCATATGAGAGAGACTATGATCTTGTTGAAAGCCTTAAGTTATTGATCGATATACCAAAACCATATGAATTGAGCCTATTCTCTTTGACATTTTTTCCTGGAAATGATATAACTGACAAAGCCTTAAAAGAAGGAATAATAAAAAAAGAACGGAATAATGCCTATCTAAAAGATCATAACCAGCCATCGTTAGGATATTTTAATGCATTGTTCAGGTTTTTTGAATCCTATAATTGTCCTTTATGGATAAAAAATATTTTACTTGATAAAAGGGTAATAAAATCAAAAATATATATTGTATTCTTTTTTGTGATAAAGGGCATACAATTTACAGCTCGGTTTAAAATAATGTCTATAAAATTGGCTGGCGATTTATTGCACTTTGATTTTTCGAGGATTAAAAGAAAATTTGCTAAATTTACGAGTAGAATCCATGGAAGACACTTTGAAACATAGCAGCATGTTTATTTTTCTAGGCCTAAATAAAAAACATATGTTTTATAGAAAAATATATTTACTTTTTTTAGTTTTGTCTATCTCGACTTTTTTATTAACATTGAATCAATTTTTACCTAAGCACGAAAAGGTTAAGCCAAAAGAACATAACGAGCTATATAATGAGGAGTTACGCAAGATAAACAATATGAAAGGTCTTCTTGAATATTGGGACAAAAGGACTATACAAAAAGGCTTAAAAGAGAATACCAGAGAACATGTAGATCTTGCATCTGATATTGTTAAACAGAGATTTTACCATGGGTATGCGTGCTATGATATTAAGGACAATTATATTGCTTTTTTAGCAGGAAGGCTTATATGGAATGATTTTTTAGGAATAGTCATTCCAGATGATATCTTAAAACATGACAGTGCGTTATGTAGTCAACAGGCTATAATTTTTATGGAGCTTTTAAAAAATAAAGATTATAAAGTTAGAAAAGTTGCGCTAAAAGGGCATTTCTGTGCAGAGATCTTTTATGATAATTCCTGGCACTTTTATGACCCGGATAAAGAACCTGATTTTTCTTGGACAATGCCAAAGCCTAGCATAGAAGAATTGATGAATAATAAAGATTTGCTTTACGATGCATACAAGGATAAATTAACCAAGAGTGTTATAGATAAAGTATTTAGTAAATATGAAGTGAGTAAAATAAATCCTAGATTAGCTAGGGAGATGACTTTTTTTCATAAAGTGACTAAATTTTTGTCTAATTGGGTGTGGGTAATTTTTTTATATTTTACCTGGTATTATAGGAATCTGTGGAAAAAATATGCTATTTAATTCTTTACAATTTGCGGCTTTTTTTGTAATCGTCTATAGCCTTTATCTTAGGTTTAATCATAAGTGGCAGAATAGGCTATTACTTATCGCGAGTTATGTGTTTTATGGGTCATGGGACTGGAGATTCTTGTCTTTAATATTTATATCTACAGTCCTTGATTATTTTTGCGGTATAAAGATATACGAATCTAATAATAGAATACAAAGAAAGAGATTTTTAATATTCAGTATAATCGGAAATCTGACTATATTAGGGTTCTTTAAATATTTTAATTTTTTCACTTCTAATTTACAGAACTTATTAGGTTTTTTTGGATTTTCTATAGGTGCTAATTTTATAAATATAATACTTCCAGTGGGCATATCTTTTTATACTTTTCAGACCATGAGCTATACAATAGATATATATCGTAAGGAGATGGTGCCTACTAAAAAGTTTTTAGATTTTGCTCTTTTTGTTGCTTTTTTCCCACAGCTTGTTGCAGGGCCTATTGAGAGGGCCAAACATCTTTTGCCGCAAGTACTTTCTCCTAGACAACTAACACTGGATAAATTTGGAGAAGGGTGTTATTTGATCTTTTGGGGATTGTTTCAAAAAGTTTTTATAGCAGACAATCTTGCAAAGATCGTTGATCCTGTATTTGCAGGCGGGGCACCATACAACGGATCAGAGGTTTTGATAGCACTATATGCTTTTTCGTTTCAAATATTCTGTGATTTTGCAGGATATTCAAATATAGCCAGAGGCCTTGGTAAATGCATGGGATTTGACCTTATGATCAATTTTAATTTGCCATACTTTTCTGTAAATCCGAGTGAATTTTGGAAAAGATGGCATATAAGTCTATCAAGTTGGTTAAGGGACTATATCTATATCCCATTAGGAGGCAATAAAAAAGGTATAATCAGGACCTATGCCAATCTGTTGACAACTATGCTTCTGGGGGGCCTTTGGCATGGAGCTTCATGGACATTTGTTGTGTGGGGGGCATATCATGCTATACTCTTGATAATACATAGGTTATTTAGGGTTTATTTACAAAAGTTTCATTTGTCAGATTTTTTTGAGAAAGATAGAACTTGGTTTTTTATAAGGGTCATATTTTTCTTTAATGTCGTATGCCTAGGATGGCTTATATTTAGGGCAGGATCTATGAGTCAAATCTTTCAGATGCTGCAAGCGCTATTTTTTAATTTTCATTTTATTTATTATGCAGAGTTAGGATGCATGCTATTCATTTTATGGATCTTACTAATCGTCCAATTGATTCAATATTGGAAGAATGATTTGTTGATTATATTGAAGTCTGCTCTTCCGATAAGAGTATTGTTTTATTGTGTCTGCTTCTATCTATTAGTGATATTTGGAGTTACGGGTGCAAAAGAATTTGTTTATTTTCAGTTTTAAACTTATTTAACTAAATAATGCGAAATATTTTGACTGTATTTAATCATAAACTTAGTTCTTATGCTATAATATGGCTTATCATTATTATAACAAGCGCAGAAGTTATTCTATCTTTTATCTTACCTTCCAAGCTTTTTGACGGCAATGAAACAGATGAAGCCTTATATAATATTGAGCATGTAGCTAGTAATATAGACTTTGTTTTACTAGGTGATAGCGTAGGCCGTCAAATATTGAAAGAGAGTTATAATATTGACAAAAAAGGATATCTGACGTTGGCTACAAATAAAGGTACGGAGATGGTTGGACAGTATTATTTGGCCAAGAGATATTTACTTAAAAATAAAAAACCTAAAGCAATGATTTTTGTAGGTAATAACCCATTTGATGATGATTTGAGCGGTATTTATACTGAGAACTATTTTCAGAGATGTTTTTTGAAGTTTGATGAGATCGCAGAACTTGTACCCTATAAAGACATTAAGTTTTGTTTCGTAATGATGATTTATAAAATCTTTCCTTCGTACAGATATCGCCTTCATATACGTGCATATATGCAAAAACATTTATTTTGTTCTAATAGCAAGGTTTTTGATATAACTACGGAAAAGAAAGGTAAAGAATTAGAGGGAAAAGTGCATTTTCAGAGCAGTTTATTTAAACATAAAAAAACTGCCCTTATCTCAGATATATATTTTAGAAAATTATTGAATATGTTAAAACAAAAATCAATAAGATTTTATTTTGTAGATGCGCCAAAGACCGAGTCGTATTTTAAGCAAGAAGAAAATATAAAGTCATATGAAAATATGTTTAAATACCTTGGAGAATTAGAAGATGAGTATGAAAATTTTTATTTTTTGAAGAGCCTGGGAACATACCCAGATGAATATTTTAAAAATGACAGCATTCATCTGATCAAAGAACTGCCTGATTCGAAATTACCAGTTGCAGCGTATGAATTTCAGAGGAAGATGGATCAAATCGAAAAAGATTTAATGTAAAATATAGATTTATATGTGCGGAATCTGCGGAAAAATCACTCTAAATAGTCAAAATAACATTACAGAAGAACTGATCCATAAGATGTGTAATGTTTTGGAGCATAGAGGTCCTGATGATGAAGGGGTGTATGTGGGCAAGCCACAAGACACAAGCCACAAGACACATGTTGGGTTGGGGCATAGGAGATTGAGTATTATAGATCTATCTCAAGCAGGGCATCAGCCCATGTGCAACG
>JBDRJN010000004.1:0-23459 GCA_043814965.1 Candidatus Omnitrophota bacterium | reverse complement strand
ATTTTGCCGGAACATATATTTATTATAGATAAAATTGTCTCAAAGAATGAAGATTCTATAGCGCAGTTACAGGATTTATTGGCGCAGTTTGTCAAGAGGGGGCTTCAACAAAAAACCAGCTCTTTATATAAGGATATTGTTGAAGAGACAGAAAAGGCTCTAATAGGAGAAGCGCTTAAACAATCGCAAGGTAATCAAAGCCAAACAGCAAAGTTACTAGGAATCAGCCGGCCTACCCTTAAAGATAAGATAGAAAAGCTAAATTTAAGAAAAGTGTTTAGCCTAGAAGATGGTCAGCAAGAAGATTAAAGATATTTTACATCTTGTAAAGTAATTTTACAACTCGTCCATAACCCTCAGACCCAATAAAAAATAATTTTTTTACATAACTCGGCTTCTTACAATAAGTTAAGAGGCCTTTTTTATTTTTCTTTTAAGATGGCACGAAATTCGCATATATTAAGAAGCGAAGCAGCGTCCCTCGTCCGCCAAAGTTCTATGGCGGACTCGGGATCAAATTTTGCTTCGCAAAATTTGGGAGGATATATGGCGATATTAAAGTCTTTATGTTATGCGATAGTTTTACTTGTATTGTTTTCCTATTTTGAACCTTCTTATGCCTCCGACAACTTAACCAGAGAAGAAAAGAAAAAACAAGATATAGAGGAACTCCAGAAACGCTTCCAATGGTGGCCTACTGATGCCCAGCCTGGCCCTGTAAAGGATGAAACGCGCGGAGGTTACTGGTGGTGGCCAAAAGAGCCTGGGCAAGTGACGCCATGGGGCAATAGAGGATATGTTTATGTGTATAAGATAATCTACGATTATAAGGAAGAAGAACTTCCGGCACCAAAGCCTCAGGAGCTTAGGCCGTCTTTATTGATAAAAAAAATAATTAAGAATGTGAAGATTTATTTTGATTATGATAAGGCTGATTTGCGTGACGATGCTAAAAATATACTTACGCAGGCAGCTTCTACTTTAAAAAGAAACCCTGAATCAAGCATTCTTATAACCGGTAATTGCGATATTCGCGGTTCAGAGGCTTACAATGAGAAATTAGGCAGGCGTAGAGGAGATGCCGTTAAGAAATTTATGCTGGGTAATGGAGTTAACGAAGAGCGTGTTAAAATTATCAGCCGCGGAAAATTAGATGCGATAGCGCCTGTAACAGATCTTGTAGGCATGCAGAAAGATAGAAACGCTCAGTTTATGATTGCTGAGGTAAAAGAAGTAATGTTGCCCTATCAAGGAGAACCGGATATCCCCAGGGTAAAAAAGATTGAAGAAGGAAAATTCCTTGTAGAAGAAGAGAAGAAGATAGAGAGCGAGATCAAGGTTACAAGCAAAGAATATGCTATTCAAAAAGGTGACAGCCTTTGGAAGATAGCTCAGAAAGAGCTTGGCAATGGAAATCGCTGGAAGTATCTGTATGAATTAAATAAAGACAAAATCAAAAACCCAAATAAATTGAAAGCCGGTCAAAAGATAATTATCCCCATTGAATAAGGAGTATTTCATTTATGACAAAGAAGAAAACGATATTAATAATTGAACAAGAATGCAATCTAGTTGATGGTTTGAGAAGAATGTTAGAAAAAGAAGGATATAATGTCGTATCTATTTTTAACCATTATCATCTCAAAGAGATGTTTAGTGATAAACAGCCTGATTTGGCAATTATAAATATCAATACCCCTAAAGAGTTCGGATTAAATATATTGCATAAGACTAAGCAGACTTTCCCGTTTTTACCGATTATTGCCATGACAGTTTATACCAATACTCTTAATAGAAAAGAAGTGAATAGATTAGGCGCCAGTGATTTTATAGGCAAGCCTTTTGATGTGGAATATCTCAAGAAGAGAATAGAAGAGCTGATAGACAATAAGAAATCAAATAACCATAGGGGCAAATGTTGAAATTTGTGCTTATCATATTCTTAATTATTATAGCTCTTATAATGTTTATTGAGCCAGTGCGTAGTTATATAAATAATCTTTTACTTAAACATCAGGATAATTTACAAGCCGAATTAAAAGAAAAAGAGATAATAGGTTATACCTCTGGACATAATCCCAAGGTCGAAGAGATACAAGATATCTTAAAGTATGATGGTTTTAAAACAGGGCCTGTAGATGGACGTATGGGCGCTCACACAAGAATGGCAATAAGAAAATTTCAGAAATCAAAAGGCCTGAAAGTTACCGGCAGGATAGATTCAATAACATGGTCAGCATTAAATAAAAAACAAGAATCAAAGAAACCCATTCCAGGTATGATATCGAAAATTCATTTACCTTCAATAGAAGACAGGGAAGCCGAGAAAAAATCCGATATTCAGGATGAAATTATAAGTCATCGTTTAAAGTCTAAAGACAGGATAAAGAAAATACAGCAAGCGCTTAAAAATGCAGGATTTTATAAAGGCGATATCGATGGGAAAATTGGATTAAAAACCAGAAGCGCTGTAAAGGCATTCCAGAAATCAAAGGGGCTTATTGCGGATGGAGTTGTGGGACAGAAAACATGGAATGAGTTAAATAAATATTTTAAAGACTGAAAGGAGACAGGATGCATAAAAATATAACGATAGGCATAGTATTTATTATGCTTTTAACAGGATGCGTAACTACTCAAAGAGGGCAGGGCATTCAAACGCAAGAGCTTCAAACCAGAGTAAATTATCTTGAATTGGAATTAAAAAGAAAGAACCAAGAAATAAACCGTTTAGAAAGCGAATTAGAAAAAACACAGTACGTAACTTTAAGTCCAAATGACCAAAAAATAGAATATAAAGAAAGCGAAGCTCCAAAAGAAATACCTATGAAACAAGTTCAAATAGCTTTAAAGAAAGCTGGATTCTATAAGGGCGATATTGATGGTAAGCAAGGGCCAAAGACAAAAGAGGCAATAAGGGCTTTTCAAAAGGCACGAGGCCTTAAGGTAGATGGCGTAGTTGGGAAGACAACATGGCAAGTATTAAACAAGTACTCGAATTAAACTTGAGGCATTCTAGGATACGATTGAAGGGAGGCGATTAAATCGTCCAGTTTTGCTCAAAAGATGGAACCGAGTTAAAATTTAAACAAAAGTAATGTCAGCGCTTACAAAAAGGAAAATGTATATGCAAAAAAATATATTTTTATCTATGTTTATTATTGCTGCGGTATTAGCCATTGCTCTTCAGGGGTTTTCTGCAGAGACAAGGGCAAAAACAAAGGGCAAGACTTCTACAGCATCAACCCAGGAAACTTTTAATATCACAGGGAACATCAGCCGGATTAATTTAAAGGATTCTGTGCTTACTATTTCGACCAAGGCAAATACTGATTTAATGTTTATAGTGAATAAGAATACAAGCATTTCCAAAGCAGGGAAGGGCCTTAAAATAACAGATATTAAAAACGGAGACTTGATTGATGTAACTTATGAGAAAAAAGGAGGTAAGAATATAGCAAAATATATTTATGTCCAGAATAAGTATACTACGTATCCTGTAAAAAATAAGAATAGGTAATAAATAAATTATCTCAGATAGGAAGGGAGTATTTTTAGTTTATCTCTATATTTTGCAATTGTTCTGCGGGATATCTTTATACCCTTTTTGCTGAGAATGTTAGAAATAGTCTGGTCTGTGATAGGTTTCCCTTTATTTTCTAGAAGTATAATATTTTGTATCTTTGATAGTATATATTTATTTGAGACAGGAACTGTTCTGTCAGATTTAATTAACCTGCCAAACAGATCTTTGAGGCAAAATGTTCTTTGAGGGGTGGCAATATATTTATTGGCAACTATTCTGGCTACAGTCGAAAGATGAAGATGAGTTCTGTCAGCAATATCTTTTAAGGTCAGAGGCCTGACATAAGATAGGTCGTTAAGGATAGCGTATCTTTGTATTTTTACTATAGCATCCGTTACTCTTAATATATTTTTCTGCCGCTCTGCCACAGATTTTATCAGCCATAATGCGTTTTTTAATCGTTCATTGATAAATTGTTTGACATCTTCGGATGCGGTTGGGTCTTTTAAAATTTTCCTATGTTGTGGATTAATTTTAAGTTTAGGCTGCCATTTTTTATTAAACATTATTCGAAACCTATTTTTGTAGGGCTTGACTATTATGTCTGGTATTATATCTATGTTTTCATTATTCGAGAAAGCTGCGCCAGGCTTGGGATTAAGAGAGGTGATTTCTCTAATTGCGCTCTTAATTTTATCTATATCGATATTTAATTTTTTAGATATTATCTGATATTTTTTTCTGCCTAGTTCTTTGAAATATGATTTAACAATATTAAAAGCTAATGATTCTTCCCGCTGATTATTTCTAAGCTGGATAAGCAGGCATTCCTGTAAATCCCTTGCACCAATCCCCGGAGGGTCTAAAGCCTGTATAACATGGAGCACTTTTTCTATTTTATCCAAAGGGGATTTTATATCTTCAGCAAGTTTATCTAAGGGGGCCTTCAGATACCCGTTGTCGTCTATATTAGCGATTATTTCTTCAGCGATTACAAGCTCATCGTCATTTAAAAAAGTCATTCTCAATTGATGCAGGAGATAATCTTGTAGATTTGGCGAATCTGGTTTTTGTTTCTCTATGGGTTGTATTTGTACATTTGTATAGTTAGAATCAGACTTGCCAATATCTAAGTAATTAATGTTTGAATCTAGAATCTTTTTTATTTTAGCATCGAGGGGTTCTTTATCAGGAGGTTGCAATAAAGGATTTTCTGACAGCTTTTGTTCTATATATTTTCTTAAGGCTGGAAGAGGCAGCTGTAAAAGATAGAGTGCTTGCTTTAGTTGAGGAGTGATTAATAATCTTTGTGATAGCTTGTGAGATATTTTTAATGTTTTCATGTCACTTATAATAGACATAGTTTAGCATAGATTTTCAAGAATTAGAATACAAAACATTTCAAACAGGAAGAGGCAATTAATAGAGCCTTTATATAGCCAATGTCCGGGTTTTTATTTAGGGCATTGTTATATCTCTTTATAGTCAATAGGGTTAGAGATATTATATCCAAAAAATACCGGACAGATTGAACAAATTCTCGCTATAATTTTGTTTCTGATTTGCCAATTTTTGTGAAGCTAAAACAGATTCTATCTATGGACAAAGAACTTGCGTATAAGTTAGCTGAGCTTGAAAGGAAAATAGAAAAGCACGATGAAGATATTCAAGCGATATTCGAGGCGATTCGCAGACTCACGGCGCCTCCTGATAAGCCAAGGCGGATGATAGGATTTTATGAGCATAGATAAGGTATCGCATTGAAGTTTATGGTATAATTGAAGAAAGTTAAAGGAGGCTAAGAAATGAATAAAAATAAAATGTTGATTAATATTAGAATAACGGCGGGGTTATTGATAGTTATCTGCATGGCCGGCGTTATAGCTTTCGCGGAAGAGTTGAAGTCTATAGAGCTTTCAGCGCCGCAAATGGATAGAGGGAAGTTATTGATGCAGGCGCTTAAGGAAAGGCAGTCTAATAGGGATTTCAGCGATAAAGAATTACCGCTTGATGTGATATCCAATCTTTTATGGGCGGCGTCAGGGGTCAATAGGCCTGATTCAGGGAAACTCACTGCTCCAACAGCGAAGAACTGGCAGGAAATCGATATCTATGCGGCCATGCAGAAAGGGTTATATCTATACAATCGCAAAAAGCATATCTTAGAGCCTGTAGCGGCAAAGGATATACGCGAATTTACCGGGCTCCAGGGTTTTACGGCCAGGGCGCCTCTGGATCTCATATATGTGGCTGATTATTCCAGGACAGCCGGGGATGAAAAAGACAGGGAATACTATTCAGCGGTTGATACAGGATTTGTGAGCCAGAATGTGTATCTTTTTTGCGCGTCAGAAAGCCTGGCAACAGTTATCCTGGGATCCGTGGACAGGCCCGCTTTGGCTAAGATCATGAATCTCAGAAAAGACCAGAAGATAATCCTTACCCAGCCGGTAGGCTATCCTGGATCCGAATAATATGAAACAGAAGATTACAAGAAGGCAAAAGGATGTTTCAAGGCTATTGAGGGAAAAGAGGATATTACAGAAAGATGTCTTGAGGCATTCAAAGAAACCAGGATGGAAGGCAAGGAATGAGCGGTAAAAGATACTTTACGCAGGAACAGGCTAAAAAAATCGGAGATGATCTGGGAATAAAGATGTGGAACTGGAACATGGCTTGCGGGATCCTAAAACAAATGTCACGAATAACGATAGCATTACCACGGGTAAGATAGCGCTCGCCCATCTTAACGAGTTCCCTGATTATTACGATAGGCTTGAAGTGATGGAAGAAGAAGCGGAAAAGTACTGGGAAGGGAAAAAGACAAAAGGAGGGATATGATGTCTATTGTAAAAGAATTCAGGGAATTTGCCGTTAAGGGCGACGCAGTGGATATGGCAGTAGGTATCGTGATAGGCGCTTCTTTTGGAAAAATAGTAAGTTCTATGGTGGGCGATGTGATCATGCCTCCTATAGGGCTGTTACTGGGCGGCGTTGATTTCAAGAATTTAAAGGTAGTTCTTAAAGAAGCAGTAAATGCCAGTACGCCCGCAGTTACGCTCAATTACGGGATGTTTATAAATACGGTAATAGATTTTTTGATAGTAGCGTTTTCTATTTTTCTAGTGGTTAAAGGCATTAATCACTTGAAAAAAAGCGCAGCTGCTAAATAAAGTTGATCCTGAAGTAAAAATCACAATCTTTAAAAGAAGTTGACAGAGATATAGAAAATGATTTAATATACTATTGTAAGCGTAAATAACGGGGAGGTCGGTAAGCCGGCCTGAGAGTTCCGCGAAGCAAGCGGATTACTCGATGAACCTGATCTGGATAATGCCAGCGGAGGGAAAGGAGATTTGATACCCTTATGCGGTTGGCATAAGGGTTTTTTATTTTTAACCATTAAAAAGGAGGAGCGAGATGGAATTAGACGAAATAAAAATATCGCGGGCAATAATTGAGGCTTACAATGATAAGTTGATTAATGCTTTGGATGTAGATGTGGCTATAGCCGGAGCCGGTCCTGCTGGAATGGTCTGCGGATACTATTTGGCTAAGGCTGGGAAAAAGGTAGTTTTATTTGAGCGCAAGCTTTCCGTAGGCGGAGGCATGTGGGGCGGCGGAATAATGTTCAATGAGATTGTAGTTCAGGAAGAAGGGAAGAAAATTCTGGATGAGTTTGGAGTCAAGAATAGAAAATATGAAGACGGTTATTACCTTGCGGATTCCATAGATAGCGTGTCAACAATATGTTCGCAAAGCGTGCACGCGGGTTTAAAGATTTTTAACCTTTTAAGTGTTGAAGACGTAATGGTAAGGGCTAAGCGTGTTTGTGGCTTGGTTTTAAACTGGACTGCTGTTGAAATGGCGAACCTGCACGTTGACCCGATTACCATGAGAGCGAAATTCGTGGTTGATGCTACCGGGCATCCTGCAGAGGTCGCGCGGGTCGTGGAACGGAAATCAGAGATTAAGCTTAATACGAAGACCGGGAAAATAATGGGTGAGCAATCAATGTGGGCAGAGGCAGGAGAAGATACTATAGTAAAGAATTCCAAAGAAATATGTCCAGGGCTTTATGCCTGCGGGATGTGCGCAAATGCAGTATTCGGCGGGCCGCGCATGGGCCCTATCTTTGGCGGCATGCTTCTTGCAGGTAAAAAGGTAGCGAGAGAATTGCTTAAGAAATTGTAGAATAGATAAGACAAAAATGTGGAAATCTTACCGCTGAAAAGCAAGGATGAACTGGTTTTCCGTCACAGAGGATAGGCGGATTTATTTGGACAAATTCTTGCTATAACTTTATCTCTGATTTGCCAATTTTCTTGATATTTGAGGTTATGTTATATATAATAGGTTTGCCTGTGTTAAGAGATATAGTTATAGAATATACAGCTTAGCGCAGCCATGAACCACTCGTCCGCCTGCGGCTGACTCGGGTTCACGGCAAGCCATCCGTTTTCGCCGGATGATCCCGAACATCTATAGTTTAGTATGATTATACGATGGGCCACATTCCAGATAGAGAGATAATAGAAACCCTGATTAGCGATGCTAGCCAGGGTATTAATTATCTCTTAGTAATATCAGAATACTATTTCTTTCTTAATAAGACCATTACCTCTATGTGCGGGGTATGAGGGAAGAAGTCATAAGCAAATAGACTTTTTATATCATAAGAGGATATCAGTATCTTAAGATCGCGTACAAGTGTAGCAGGATTGCAGGATATATATGCAAGTTCCTGCGGCCCGGATCGGGAGAGGGTATGAGAGATACTTATATCTATGCCTTTTCTGGGAGGGTCAATAATAGCAATATCGATTTTTTTATTAAGAACTGAATCTATGGCTGATCTACAGTCACACAAGCTGACATCAAAATTTTTTATATTGTTTAGCTTAATATTTTTTTCCATAAAAAAGAAGTTTTCAGGTTCGGATTCTACGCCTATTACGCGTTTTACATTGGATGAGAGTATGTTCCCGAAAGTCCCGACCCCGCAGTAAAGATCAGCCAGTACTTTTTCAGAGCTTAGGCCAAGATTGCCCCTAAGGTCCTTGATCAATATTGAAAGCATGTCAGTATTGATCTGGAAAAACGATCCAGAGCCTATATAAAGCTCGATATCATTTATCTTTTCTTTAAAAAAGTCATCACCAGAGACGATAGTTTTTTTTAGAGTTTCCTGATCTATAAGGATAAGGCCTGAAATTGGAAATTTTTTTAGAAGATGCTGAAAGGCTAAAGGGACAGAGCCTATATTTAAAGAAGAATCATGTTGGATGATGGCCAGCAGTTCATTCTTTGAGTTCTCTCTTACTGTCACTTCTTTTATAGCTTCCAATGATTTTGCGGCGACAACCTCAATGAATTCAGTTAGAAATAGGTTGGTTCTCTCTGGAGAGAGAAGGCATTTATCTATCGGGATAAATTGATCAATGAACCCCGGCATATTGTAGGCGAGAACTGGTCTTTTGTCTTTCCATATTATATTGAGCTTTATTTTGTTCCTGTATCCCCAGGTCTTATTACTGCTGCGAAAATCTATATTAGGCATATCTATCTTAGCTTGCCTGGTAAGCATCTCAAGGAGCTGCTCTTTTTTGATTTCAACCTGATAGGGATAGTCTATATATTGATATAAAGAGCAGGCTTCGTAATGGTCGCAAGCTGGGGCCTGGCGATAGGGAGAGGGAGTGATTATCCCGGTGGTCTTACATTGAACATAGTTTTTTGTCTCTTTTAGGATAGAAGCCTCTATCGTCTCTCCAGGCAGGCCCTCGTCACTAAAGATCACCTTACCATCTTTTCTTGCAAGGCTTTTGCCAGGATATACTATTTTTTCTATAGTAAGTATCATAGTGATATCATAACACACTTCGCATACAACCTCAAACCCTAGTATCTCGTAGGTGACCCTTAAGGGTCACCTACATTGTGGATAAGTAAGATAAGGAGATAATACATATGGATAAATAAATGGACTTTTAAGTATAGGCTTGATAAATTAATCTTATATGCTAAAATATATTAGCTATTTTAGTATATAGCAGCTTTTGGGCGCGGGTGGTGGAATTGGCAGACACGTACGTTTGAGGGGCGTATGCTTTCGGGCTTGTGGGTTCAAGTCCCACCCCGCGCACCATAAATAAAAAGGGGACAGACACCTTTTTCCTGATAACATGCCTAGACAAGTCCGTATAGTCATTCCAAACACGCCGCATCATATTACTCAAAGGGGTAATTACCAGCAGGACATCTTTGATCATGAAAAACATTACAAACAGTATTGCAAATGGATTGATGATTATGCTGAACACCATGATTTGGAAATCCTTGCGTATTGTTTAATGAAAAATCATGTACATTTTATAGTAATACCAAAAGAAGAACATTGTCTGGCAAAGGTGTTTAAAATCGTTCATGCTATGCATGCTCAGTATATGAATAAGCAAAGAAAAACAAAAGGCCATTTATGGCAAGGAAGGTTTTATTCTTGTGTATTAGATGATGCACACCTTTATCGTGCGATAAGATACGTTGAAAATAATCCAGTCCGTGCTGATTTAGTAAAAGATGCATGGGAATACAAATGGTCTAGCGCATCTGATCATACTGGTGATAGAAAAAAAGGACTTATAAGACTCGGTGTTTACAATACCATAACGCCTAAAGATTGGCATGATTATTTAAAAGAAAGTGACACTGATATGACAAATGAAATTAAATCAAAAACAAACAGAGGATTAGTAGTAGGGACCAATGAATTTATTACTTATTTAGAGAAAAGGCTAAATCGTTCATTGCAGTATTTAAGGCAAGGAAGACCTACGAAGAGATAAAAAAGGTAAGGAAAAAGGTGTCTGACCCCTTTTATCCTGGTTTCCTGCGCTCTGTTACGTAATTACTGCCTTCAAGGCTTTTGGCATACTCTTTTAATTCCGCGCCTATCTCGCCTATTTCTCCGACGTGAGTAATATCTCTCTTTAGATTGGTCACTACCCCTATGGATATGGATACGAAAGGGACCTGCGCTTTATTGCCTTGCCTGTCTTTTCCTATTATGTAGCCTCTTACCCTATCCTCTTCATTATAAACCGTTGGGATGAGCGTATCGAACTTTTCTATGATAGTCTTACATACTTCATCGACGCGGTCAGGAAGCGTGATCACTACAAAGTCATCCCCCCCGATATGCCCTATAAAATCCTGCGGGGTGCCTTTTTCTTGTACTGAACTTATAAGTATCCTTGCAGTGTTCCTGATGACTTCATCGCCTTTTTCAAAACCATATTTATCATTAAAGGCCTTGAATTTATCAAGATCAATATAGCATACTGCAAAAAGCCCTTTGGAATCCATAACCCTTTTCATCTCATTTAGTATCGATACATTGCCAGGCAGTCTAGTCAGG
Source organism: Candidatus Omnitrophota bacterium (assembly GCA_043814965.1). Lineage (GTDB taxonomy): Bacteria > Omnitrophota > Gorgyraeia > Gorgyraeales > Gorgyraeaceae > JBDRCN01. The sequence goes on along the minus strand of JBDRJN010000004.1, from coordinate 12,516 downwards.
GGATTTGCATCAAGGTCTCTCGCGGTTCTACGTATGACCATATTGACCCTGGCTACCAGTTCTTCAGGTTCAAATGGCTTTACCATATAATCGTCAGCCCCTGATTTTATGCCTTGCACTTTATCAGTGACTTCACCTTTACCTGTGAGCATGATGATAGGTATATGCTGGAGAAGGATGTCCTTTTTTATTATCCTGCAGACTTCATCTCCATCCATCCTGGGCATCTTAAAATCTGTTATTAATAGATCTGGATTGGTCTTTTTTATTAATTCTACAGCCTCTTCACCATCGTGGCCTTCTACTATCTCATATCCTTCAGCCTCAAGAGTTATCTTTATAACATCTAATATATCATAGTCATCATCTACTATCAGTATCTTTTGTTTCAACATGTTAAGAGTACCTTTCTCGGCTAAGATTGCGGTATTGTAAAACTAAATGTAGTGCCTTTGCCGACTTCACTATCTACCAGGAGTTTTCCTTTGTGCGCTTCTATTATTTTTTTGACAAGTGAAAGCCCCAGGCCAGTGCCTTTGATCTTTTGTTCCTGGGCATTGTTCGACCTGAAGAATTCCTCAAATACTTTGTCAAGGTCCTGCCTGGGTATGCCTATGCCGGTATCTTCCACCCTGAATTCTATGGAATTACCTCTGTCTTCCGCGAATACATTTATCTTTCCTTTTTCAGGGGTAAATTTTACAGCATTGCTTATCAGGTTAAGGAACACCCTTTCTAACTGGCTTGCGTCAGCTTTTACCTTGTCGGTTTTAGTGTTTATATGTATCTTCAAGGATAGGTTTTTTTCTTTTACCTGGGGCATGATAATGTCACTGATATAATCAAGCATATCTTTTATAGAGATCTCTTTATATACCATCTGTACCCTGCCGGATTCTATCCTTGATATGTCTAGGAGGTCATTTACAAGATGGGTCAGTTCATTTGAATGTTTGTCGATCTTCTCAAGGCGTTTTTTCTGTTCAGGGCTTACGGCCCCTAATTTGCCTGCCATAAGTATCGATGCATAGCCTTTTATCGAGGTAAGCGGCGTACGCAGCTCATGCGATACTGCAGATACGAAATCAGACTTCATCTTATTAAGCCTCTTTAGCTCATCATTAAGTTTTGCCAGTTCTTTTGTACGCTCCTGTACGCGCCTTTCAAGGTCTTTATATGAATTGAATATTTCTGTATAAAGGTTAGTATTTTCTATGGCAGTGCCTATCTGGCTGGCCAGTACGGAGAGCAGTTCTTTATCTCCCTGCGTGACCTTTGCATAGCTATAGGAATTACCCATAAATATAAAACCAGACACATCGGTCTTTACTGCAAGAGGCACTGTCAAGAAAGATTCTGTGTTGAATATCTTTGATAAGAGCTCTTCATTTTCGATCTTTTTTGTATCCACATTTACCAGGAAAAACGCATCTTGTTTAAGGAGCGTATTCAAGATAGAGTCTTTGTTTATCTCTTTTTGTATAGAAATTATCTCATCATCGGTATATCCTATCGATGATTTTATGGTAAGGTCTTTGGCGCCTTCATCTTTCAAGGCGACCAGGGCCTTTGAAAACCCAAGCCTGGATATCAATGGTTGATCTACCAGGCTGAATAGGTTTTCCACGCTGAAGGTAGCGTTTATCTTTTTGCCAAGTTCGTGAAGCGCGTATAAACCAGCTATCTTTTTATCCAGCTCCTGCTGGACCTTATTGAGAGCAAGGTCAGTTGATATCATAAGCTTCGCCTGCTCATCAAGCTCTTTAATGGTCCGCGAATTTTTCCCGCATTCTTTTTCTAAAGAGCGCCTTTTTAAGAATTCAAAAACGTAAAAGGCTAATGTCATAGCTATTATTATTAGTAATATTATCTGTATGTTTTGTATCATTTTTTATCTAACTGTTCAGAGAATACAGTGACAGTTATACACTGGTTATGAAAAAAGGCCTGGCCTTTATATTGTTCTTGGTCTATAGGCGCGTATTCCCCGCATGTGTAACATCCGAAAAACGGTGTATTTTTCCCTAGAAGGTCTTTTATCATGTCTACCTCTTTTTGCGAGTCGCGCTGAAGGACCTGGTACCTGGATATATCACTAAATATAATAGCAAACTTTAGCCTGGTTTTGTCGATATTTTTTAATGCCTCCAGGCATGCCTCTTTTGTGGACTCTAGCACAGAATTTTTGTCAGTCATCATTATGTGTATGTTCTCTAAACTTGGAAGTTCTGAAGTCAATACCAGGCTTCCGCTCTCAGTGATCTTTAATGGTGTCCTTGTAAAGTACTCATTTCTAGAGCCTATCTTTACACCTAGCGGATAGATAGAGCCTAGCGTTGCAAAACCTTCTATTTTGAGCTCAGCAGCGCTTTTATCTATGTATTCTTCGTATAATTCTACAGCTATTTTTTTATTCAGCTCCCTTATGATATTTAGTCTCGATTTTGTTATATCATGAGGCCGGCCTATAGGTTTCCATGCATTGGACCTGCCTATGCCTAACCCTATATCTCCCCCTATTAGAAGCCCTATCAAGGAATCAGTCAACACTTTTTCATTAAAGTATTGATAACTTGCCTGGAATTTTGACCCATCTATAGAATTGCCTCCTATGATAGGAAAACTTGTCCCAAGGGTTGTCTGGGCCCCTTTTAAGGCCTCGTGAGCATCTATGGTGAGCGAGTCGCCAAACATTATATAGATCTGTCTTATAGCCCCTTTTAGGTTGTAGGATATGTTTTTTGCTAACTGGGTAGATGAGTTTTGAGTGTTTTCACTTATCTTGTCAGATATCCCATAGGAGAAGTTAAAGTCTTCGGAGTGTATGGCGCATACTGTTATAGAGTTTGCTACAGAGCCATAATTAGTGATACTTGATGGAGAATTGATGCCGACCAATGGGACATCTTCTGATACAGAACGTATGCCATTTATAGCTTCTTCTTGGTCAAATATAGACGATATAAAGACAATCAGGATATTAGGGTCAGACTGCTCAAGCTGTAAATATGCTGTTTTGCAAGCATCTTTTCCTGCGCGGAAGGAATCGAAGTTGGTGCTTACGCCTATACCGATCTTAGTAGCCATCTGTACAAAATATACACACAATTATTGGTTTTGTCAATGGCTTTTGTGATACTTTCGGTGACAGCTAACGCTAACGGGTTTATCTGTGCCTGCACATAGCAGCCCTGGCTTGGCCCTGCCCCGGCACGAAAAGATTTGCCGTGCGCTTCGGTTTAGAGCTCGTTCTATGAATCGAACTAGCGTCTGGATAATAAAGTACGAACTTCGCTCTAAATCCTTGCGCACTCATAAGCCTTACTGGCAGGGGGGGATGCCAAATCTTTTCTGATTGTGCCGTGGCAGGGCCAAGCCAGGGCCCATTATTCGTGTAGCTGCAAGATACCACAACCAGGCCAGGTTATAGGCTCATAAGACTTATAATGAATTACCGGTCTTTTCATTTATTATAATAGTCGATAGCTTTTTACTTGACTTTTGCAAAATTATTATTAAACTAATATGTACTACTGAAACGTTCTTTAAAAAATAAGATAGAATTCTGCGATTTGGTACTTTTGATAGTTTATTAGGAGGAAAGCCTTTTTGAGGCCTTATCGTCTAGTCCGGCCTAGGACGTCAGATTCTCGATCTGAAGACAGGGGTTCGAATCCCCTTAGGGCTACCAATTTTTACCAAAGGCAAAAATTGTTTCCGAGCGGCATAGTAGTAAGCAATTGTCACTCGAGATCAATTCGAGCATTGACTTAAGTTTACTCGCTTAGTTTGCTCCGTAAGCCAAGCGTTAATTAACCGTATCAAACAGTATCAATTTTTATGTAATATCTTTAGATTAATATAGTTATGAAAGTTATCAGAAAGGGGGAAGTAGAATGGATTCTTATAAGTTTTTAGGTATTGCTGCAATAATCTTTAAAGTTTTGGCATTTGTTGCAGTAGCTTTTGGGGTTATTTCTTCTATAGTCATATTTGTTGGCGGAGGATCTCCAGATGCGCCGAGAGTAACAGGTTTTATAGGCCTTTTGTTAGGGGCGATATATTTCTTCATATGCTTTACAGTGTCTGAAGTGATAAGCCTGCTTCTAAAGATGGCTAAAAAACTTGACAAGTGCTCTAGCGTATAACCGCCAAGATCATGCATTGGCCAGCAGAGTAAACATAGCTTTGCTGGCCAATGATAGGTTTTTCCATAGCATATTTTCCAGAAAAACTTCAAAGAAAACGTTTTCCTCATAGCAGGCATATTCTAGCTATTAAAGAGGAAAGATATTGATATTCATAACTTTTTAAAAATTTTTAAAAAGATGTATTGACAGACATCGTTTTATAATATATACTATTAGTGTACTCAGAAATGAGGATATTTTTTGTACTACTTAAACAACCTTTTATAAAAAGCCTTACAAAGTATTTAAGCATCTCCAAACCCCCAAGGGAGGTGGATGTACATGTTGAACTGGCAAGATAAAATCTGGATAAAAGCAATTGCTATCGCGGTAGTGATTGCTTTTCTCACGTATGACGTTGCGTGGGCATCTAATTTCTCACCCGTGTCTTTATCTCCAAGAAGAAAAGAAGAACAATCGGGCTTCAATAATCTAGAAGCTACAAAGCAGGCGATCGACAATCAGCAGAGAGAAGTCAAGCGTCTTAGAGACATCCAAGAAGCCCAGAATAGACAGCAATATATAAATTTTAAATTGACCCAAGATCTATTTAATCTTGCCACAGAGAAAGCTCAAAAAGCTCAAGACATCCAACAGTTGCTTATGAAATCCAGGGGGGAAGTTCAGAAAGCAATTGCCAGCGTAAGCGAGTTTAGCTATACCCTGCAAAAAGACGGTACAAAGATATATTTTACAGATGGACTGCCAACCACAATTCTCAATGAGCCTGTTGTCGACTCCTTTGGGGGGAGAAGCATCAGAAATACGTATAACATGAAATACTACGGCGACAGGCTCCTTGAGTCCTCTGATTCAGAGACCATAGATTCTTTCGGTAACGCTACAAAGACATATCGATACGGCATCACATGGAGCCCTGATTCACAGTACTACGCAACAGAGGACACCAATGCCGTAAAGCTCATGCTTAGCTATAAAGAGATAATCGAAAATTCATACGGCGTTATGAACCAGCGCGAGTGGGAGACCTCGAGAGAAAACTATGAGGGCAGCAGAGTAAAAGAATATACAGAGACCATGAAAGACGCCATAGGAAATATCATCTCAACTTCTACCTGGAAAGGTAAAGAGTGGGAAGGGGACAATGTAAAAAGCTATGAGCAGTCCACAGAATCCAGCTTTGGGACATCAAACACGGAGTGGGAAGCTGAATTTGACAGTAATGGCCACATGACAAAGGCTATTACAAAACAAGTCGATAATAGTAAGGACGGCTCAATATCTGAGAGCTTGAACACTACTTTTTATACATATGATGCATCCGGTAAACTTATCTCTAGTGTCGGTAAAGGCACTTCCAAAGGGGAAGACGAAGTCGGCAATCTCAACGAAGGCACATCCGAACAGGTCTATGAGATCGTTGACGGAAAGCAGGTCCTCAAAAAAAGCATATCTGACTATTATGCTTATAATATCGATGGCTCGACATCTCATTCAGTAAGCACGGTCGAGTATACCTACAACGAGAGATATCTTATAACAGGCGGCATTGGAAAGACCATTGTAACAGGCGAAGATATATTCAATAATTCCTACACTACAGAATCGACTGATTATTATGAAGAGATCGCGGGACAGGCAAAGAGGATAAAGTCTATCGCGCTTACTAACTCTACAGACCTATCCGGGTCAGAGAACAATTCCGAGAGTTATACGTACTATGAATATGATGATACTACAGGTGAACTGATATCCGCAGAGGGTTATACATATCAGGATTCAGAAGATGTGTTTGGGAACAGATCCATCACAAGGACAGATAATTATTACCAGATCATCAACGGCCAGGCAAAGCTTGTCGGATCATTCACCGCAGGAGACATGGTCAATCCTACCGGCACGCTTGGCAATATCGTAGCCAGCGTAGAGAAGTTCTTGACTGATTATGTTGATGCTAGTTACGAAGCAAAAAAAGCAATGCTTAAAAAAGAAGGCATTGGTATAGAAGCAGGATTATTTGACCTTACGAGTGTAGGGGTCAGTAAGATACTGGATTGGCTTAAGAGGTCATCGACCAATGTAATAAACTGCGCGATTAACGCTATAAACAATATATTTTCCAAACTCGGTATCACTATAAAAGAAGAAGAGCTTATCGTAAAACCCCTTCTTATAGATATCCTGACAGGCGCCTTGAAACCAGAGGATAGCTATGGGGATCTCTCGCTTTCAATGTATTCCATAATGAAACTCGCTGAGTCAAAAGGAGTGACGCTGAGCGGCATACATCTAAACTCCATTGAACAACTACAGGAAATAAATGAAGAGGTCATTGCCCATGTTAGGACCAAGGCAGGAGGCCACTTTATAACTATAAAAGAAGTGACGACTGATTTTGTTCTCTACGTAGAAGCTGGCGAAGAAAAGACAATGAGCGTAGTGGATTTCTTGGGCATCTGGGAGGGGAATGTACTTTCAAGAGTAATGCCTGAAGGAGGGGTAAAGATAGAAGAAGGGGCTTTAAAGACGATCAAAGGAAGCGATGTAAGATCCATAGCTCTTTATAGCAGTAATGCAAAAGACAATAAGCCTTCATCAAAAGACCTTCCTAAAGAAGTGCCTGACAGCGTAAAAGCTCCAAATATCTCAGGGTATGATGAAAAAAGTGATATGTGGAGCAATGCGTCTTTCTGGGAATGGGACTATATTGACAATGAATCAAGATGGCAGGCGGTCTATAGAGAGAGATATGTCAAAAAATATGAATCAAACGGCAAAGAGATCAAGGAGACATATGATAATCTTGGAAATAAATTAGATTATACAGAGACCTGGAAAGAAGGAGATAACAGGTTCTCGCGTACATACAAGGTAGAAGGCGGCAAGGACATACTGACAGGCGGTTTTACAAAAGAAGATGTTACAGAAGACGGCCTTACCTATTATCGCCATGTAAGACAATGGTCAGAAGACGGCGGATTTGAGATCTATAGAAGCGGTTCGCCAAGGATAGGCGCAGTACGCAACAAAGATTACTATGTATGGTATAAGACCTGGAACAATAAAGATGATTCTATGAGCCTTACAGAAGTAAATGGCCTCAATGTTTACATGAAGAGCCAGAGTGAGGACGTGACATCTATCATAAGCGCAGAGCTTTACAATCAAGGCGATGGCAGGGGTGTCCAGTGGGCAGACTATTGGGTCAAAAATACTGAAAATGACTCTATCACACTCGCTAGAATTGAAAGAGAAGGCAATACCTACAATATTGATGGAAGGATCACTGCATACGAGGGGATACTTACAGCTGTAATGAGCCTTAATAGAGTTATTGGAGGAGACATAAAGGAAAGAAGCCTGTATGTCCTTAGAAATGACCTCATGGGAATAGAATGGCCCGAGGTAAATTATAAACCGGAAGGCGAGGGTTATTCTATAAATGAAAGTTATTATAAATACGGAGAAGATGAGTATACTGGCCTTGGTGTAAAACTAGGCATACCTGAAAAACTTACTGTTAATGTAAATGGTATAGGGAACTTTGTAATAGACCTTTCTAAAAACTGGGCCTTTCCTAAGAAAGAAGGAGACCAGCTTATAATAAAATTCCTTGAAGAAGAAGTCACAAGAGGGACTTTAGGTGAAACAACGATCAATATTTGGTGTTATGATACCTCAAAGAAATATAAAAAAGGCGAGACTATCCCTCTTGTTCAAAAAAGCATCACATTTACAGTCTATTATAATTATAAGATACGATACAATAAAGCAACTGGCCAGACAGAATTGATAGTGTCTCTGACCAAAAAGAGAGTAAAAGGACAGACTTATACTGAAACCGAAGATGAAGATGGAACAATATGGATCCAGTACAATGAACCAGACCTAGAGGATTACCAAGAAGATATCATTAAAAACGACAACCCATATAAAGTAAACTACAATAAGACTCTCGAAGGTAAATCTCTAAATACTTTAAAACTTTTTGATAAATGGTACAAAGATACAAAAAAAGACTGGATAGAGAAACAAAAAGAAAATTGGGCAAAACAAGATTCTAACGAACCTGAGCCAAATTGGGATAAAAAATGGGAAGAGCAGGATAAAGACTCGATGTTTAGCGATCTTCTTACAAAAAGGTATTTTGAAGTCAATTTTACTCAATATCTCACACTTAAATACGATGCAGCATCGGGCGGGTATATACCTGTAATTACCAGAAAATATGCAAACGATCTTTTGACTCAAGTTTTTACTGGTTTTAGCCTCCACAAGATAACTGATACAGAACTTATAAATGCCACAGATGACAAGAGCATACCTGTTTCTACCAGCCTTTATTATATGCCAGGTACTCTTAATAGCCTTGCTACATCTATAAGGACATCCAAGGTCATGGATTATACGATCAACATATCTACTTCTCCTGATGCTGAGACCGGGGTTTCCCTGGAAGGCGATGAGATAGTAAAAGAGAAGACACAACCTATAGCTCCTTCTGAAGGGATGGGAGCTTCTAGATCTAGCTATCTGGATCTAAGAAATGTGCTACAAGGCCAGACTGTCATGACATTTACTGGAGAAGCGCTTTCAACACTTGTACTTCCTGTAGATAGAGGCGGAGTCGTAAGATACAAGGCCAAAGAGACTATCTCACAAGGAATCTTTAGGATGGAAGATGAGTTTGGTGACGCAAACGACATATTAGTGGATATGAGCGAAAAAGGAAAAATCACTATAAAATATACTGATTCTGCAGAAGGCGCAATATCAATGAATATATCAGGCATAGCTATCACTGCAGAGTCAAGAGGAGTGACTGTACAAGGTAGATACGAGGAATCTCAGGATATATACGGCAATAAGATCGCTTTATTTGACTTAGGTAAAGAAGACGAGATAAGCAAAAAGACCTTAAAGGAAAGTAAGACTATAGTGACTTCTATAAAGGAATTCTTAGAAGAGCAATTAAGTAAACAGGGAGACCTATCAGATAAGTTCAGAAAAGCTCTTAAAGATATAGGAGGCTTAAAAAAACTTATCGAGTGGCTCAGCGCCATGGGTACATACGTGATCAACTGCGCAGTCGAGTCTACGAGGACCATACTTTCAAGGCTGGGCCAGGATGTAGGCAGGGAAGAAATAGCAGTAGATATGATACTCCTCGACCTTTTATCAGGCAATCTAAGCACAAAGACAACCCCTATACTTTATTCAAGCTTTTCTAGTCTTGAGAGGATAAGCTCTGCTAGAGGTATAAGCCTTGAGACGATGTATCTTACAAGCTCACAGCTTAACAATATGACTTCTCCTTTTATTGCTCAAGTCGACCTTGATCACGCTATCGTAGTATTGGGCGTAGATGGGGACAATGTGTATATAGTAGACGGAGGAAAAAAGTACACTATTTCAAAGATAGATTTCTTAAAGCGCTGGAGCGGATTTGTATTGGCAGAGCGCGCTCCTATAATAGGCGACAGGACTGTTGATGTAGATATAACTAACGTAGCGTCTCCTTTGGCAGTTTATACAGCCCTAAGCGTAGAAAAAGACCTTGCGCCTATATCCTCGAGGCCGGAAGACCTTACAAAAGAAGCTATCAGGGCCAGGATAGAAGAAGAGCTTCTTGTGACACCTACATCAGGCAGCACCATACTATTTTCTCGTTCAGCTTACGGGGACATGATAACAAGGCGTACATATAGGAGGAATGAAGGTGATTTTGAGACTATTACAAATATCGGGATAGATGGATCCTTGAGTTATTCTGAAAGCTGGGTTGACTATGACTATGATATAAACGGAAGATTGATCAGCGCAGTAGGGGGAGGAACAAGCTGGGCAGAGAACCTTTTTGGAGGATTCTCAGTATCTAATACTACTAATATATATGAAGTCATATTTAATCAGGCAAAGGTCGCTTCATCCCAGACTACCACTACTTCGACCAATCCTGATGGTTCAAAAAGTACAACCATAAGCAATGTCACATATACCTATACTGATGGCACTGAAGACCCAGGCGCATTCCCGGGCCGCATAGACAAAGAAACCGGCAGAGTGTATAAAGGTGTCTTAAAGAACGCTACAGGTACCAATGAGACTACTGGCACTGATATATTTAATAATACCTATAAGTCCATATCCAACGATACATATAAGGTAATAAATGGAGAAGCAAAGGTAGCCGAGAGTAAGACCACTACTACCAGTGAGAGTATCTCTGGTAATCTTAATACCTCAGTATCTACGCTCAGATATATCTATACAGATGGTTCAGAATCACCATCAGGCCTTTCAAAGGATTATATAGATAAAGACGGCCGTGTAATAAAAGGCCTTTTGCTGGATGCTGAAGGAAACACTGAATCTAGCTCTGAAGATGTATTCGGAAATATCAACAAGGTAGTAGAGACCACAGATTACATAGTCCTATACGGCAGGGCAAAACCTCTAAAAAGCACTTCTATCTCAGAGTCACTTTCTATATCAGGCAATTTGAGTAAGAGCCAATCTATTACAGAATATATTTATTCAACCGAAGAGGCCCCTTATATAGATCCTTATACAGGAAGGACTGGTATAGGAGCGTTGATCGATGCCAAAGGCAGTTCGACCCAGAGCGTTGAAGATATATTTGGCACCATAACTATCACAAAGTCCACCAATAGATACGAGATCATAGATGGCAATGCCAAGGTAGTGGAGGCCAGGTCAGTCAGTGAATCACAGAGCGCGATCGATGGTTCTTTAAGGAAAGACGAATCTATCACAACCTATTCTTATACAAAAGGCGCTGAAGGCCTTGGCTCGCTCGACCCTCAATATATAAGCGGAGATGGCAGTGTCTATAGAGGGTTATTACTTGATGTATCAAGCGAGTCTACAAGTACTGCAGAGGACATGTTCGGCACTGTGAGGGTTTCTAAGACCAAGAATACCTTTATATATAAGAACGGCGAGAGCTTTGTAGTAAGAAGCGATACTGTAACAGATGTTGAAAAAGACCTGTTCGGGAACTCCTCTACTACTACCAGCTGGGTAGAGTATGACTATGGAGCTATAAGAATTGGCGAGCAAGGCGCTTTAAGGGATGCAGCCTGGGTAGTAAATGATACAAGAGGCGGCTCATACGGAGAAGGAAGCGACATATACGGTTCAAGCTATAGCTTCACTACAATAAATACCTATACAATAAAGCAGGGTCAATCTTATGTTATGGGTACACGCACTACAAGAGAAGGAAGCGATGCGTTTGGTTCAAGCTATACTGTAAACGAATGGGCTGATTATGAGTTTAATTCCCTAAAAAAAGGCCAACTCGGCGCATTAAGGGATGCTAATTGGATCATGATATCAGCTAAGGGTGGAAATGAAAATAACTCTACAGATATCTATGGATCAGATTCAAACAGTAAGACCGCCACCACATATACCTATTATAAAGGCCAGGTATATGTAGATAGGACTGATACTATTACTACGGGCACTGATGCGTTTGGCTCAAAATATACCACAACCGCCTATACTAAAAATAGCTACGGCATATTAAGAAGAGGCGTGAATGGAGCTCTAAGGGACGCAGAGTTTGTGGTCATAGATGTTGTAGGTGGCTCAGAGAGCGAAAGCAAGACTATATTTGGAGAGGACTCGTATAGTAAGACCATAAATACCTATATATTATTAAAGGGCCAATCCCTTGTAGCATCTGTAAAGACACAGACCAAGACAAGTGATGTATTTGGCTCCAGCTCTACTTCAGATTCAGTGATGACCTACTCCTATTATAAAGATGGCTCAGGCCCAAATAAAGTATATGGAGAGATAGAGTCAGCTGATTCAGCAGCTACAAATAGTTCAAAAGACATCTGGGGTAATGACTCTACCTCTACTACCGCTACAGAATACGTCATCATCAATAACCGTCCTTTAGCAAGTAAGGTCGCTACTGATACAGAATCAATTGATTTCTTTGGAGGCAGATCAACTAGCCAGTCAGTGATGACCTATGATTATTACGCTGATGAGTCCGGGCCTAACAAGGTATACGGAGAGATAAGTTCCGCGGGATCAACCGCGACGAGTGAAAGCACTGACATATGGGGTAATGATTCAACATCATCAACTACTACAGATTTTGTCATCATCAATAACCGCGCTTTAGCATCTAAGGTCATAACAGTCACTGATTCTACAGACCTCTTCGGAGGAAATAGTAAAACAGATTCAGTGATGACCTATGAGTACTACGCTGATGAGTCCGGGCCTAACAAAGTCTATGGTGAAATAGAATCCGCGGGATCCACCGCGACAAGTGAAAGCACTGACATATGGGGCAATAACTCAAGTTCCTCTACCTATA
>JBDRJN010000003.1:0-213157 GCA_043814965.1 Candidatus Omnitrophota bacterium | reverse complement strand
GGGCTTACTGCAATAGAAGCTGCTATAAACCGTATTCGTATTGTTAGAACAGCTGAAGGAACACCAGCTACTACAGCTCAATGGGATGCTTTAGAAGGTGACTTTACTGGAGATTGGACTGTTAATATTACTCAAGCTGGTATTGCTTCAACAGCAGCTTGTACGGACACTTTTACTGGTAGCGCTTTTACAGCTACATACACTTTTGACAATACTGACGATGCTGATGGAGTATGGGGTGTAGCACTTGATACTTGGCCATACCTAGGTCAGTTATAAGTTTAGTTAGTAGGACGAAATGAGAAAAAAAAGAGGCTTTACACTACTTGAAATACTAATTGTAATTGTTATCTTAGGAATTTTGTCTGCACTAAGTATAGGTGCGTATAGAAAAGCAGTAGAAAGATCGCGCTGGGCTGATGCTGAGACAAGTCTAAGCATATTGAGAGGCTCTATAGACAGATACTGGTATGAGACTGGGGACCTGCAACAAACTATAAACTCTTTAGATGTAGAGGCCCCTAATGAGACTATATATACATACGATATATATGATGGGACGGCGATCCCAGATGGGAACGCCTTAGGGAGCAATACAGATCTAGAGTATCGTAGATATGGGATCAGAGCTCGAAGGACAGATGCTTCATATGGTGGTTCAGCTCCTAACTACACTCTGTATTGGCTACAGGAAGATGACAACGCTGACCCTGCTAAAAGAGGCTACGTGAAGTACCCTGATAGCTATTAAAGTAAAAGGTTTATAAAATTTATAAGGTGCGAGATGAAGAAAAGAAGATCTGCATTTACTCTTTTAGAGGTTTTAATAACTTTGGTTATCATGGCGATAGCTACTTCACTTCTTTTACCCGGTTTAGTGAAGTCCATAGAAGCCCAGAGGTTCAAGGCCACAAGGTCTTTTCTTGAGCAGATATGGGCAGCTGAGAAGATATACAGGTTTAAGTACGGGCATTTTATATTGCCTAGCCCAAATTTTGCGCCTCCTCTTGACAATGATGCTATTTATGACATACTAAAAGTTGAAAACCCAGGCGACCATCCGTCAGGCGAGTATTTTGAGTATGATTTTAAAGATGACCTTGATGATGGCGGCGAGGATAGAAAAGATCATTTTACGTTTTATTCTAAACGTAATGGCGGTCGTTTTAATAATGAGCGCTTGGGATATTTTGTTGATGAAACAGGGGTAGTAGATGTGGACGATGACGGAATAGAACCTGAGGATTGGTTTATTCGTTAAATATCAAATGTACAGATCAAATAAAAAAGGCCTCACATTAATCGAATTAGTCATCTCATCAGTCTTGATAGCTACTATTACATCTGGAGTGATAGCTGCTTTTGTTTCAACTAGAAGATTTTTAACAAACACTACTTTTAGGATACAGGCTTCTTTATTCGCTAAAGAGGCGATCGATACTATCAGGGCAAACTATAAATACTCTGAAGTAATCGATGGCGATACAACCTTAGAAGGCGTGATATCAGGCATAATAAGAGGGAATGACTTATTTACTAAACAGCCTAATGCCCAGATGTCCTATCATGTTTATGAGCCTGATGGTAGCGATGCATATAAAGCAGTACAAGTGACAATAGCATGGGATGAGGCAGGTGTTCCGAATGTTATACCATAAAAAAGCTTTTACCCTCCTAGAGGTCTTGCTCTCAATATCAGTATTATCTATTATTTCAGTAGCTATCTATGCTGTGAATTATGCTACATTTACCCTGTATTTAAAGGCGACTGACCAAGCTATGCTCGGATATGAGCTTCAATATGTCTCGCAGCATATAATGGACCGCGTGATGCTTTCATCTGTTCAGATCATTGAAAGAAGTGATAGAGAGATAACAAACCTGGGAAAGGTCATGTCTTTCAGTCATTATGATAAATTTAATACACATCAGGAAAAAACATGTAAATATGAGATCATACCATCAACTAAAGAAGTAGTTTATGATGATGATATAGACAATGACCCCCCTGGCTATGAAGTTTTAAATCAAAACGCTCGTCTTAAGGTAGGCGGAATTTTTAAAACTAACGGTAATATAGTGCGCATTGATCTAGATGGAGCCTCTGAAGAATTAAGAGGAGGAGCTAGGGAAACATTAGTATTTCAAGTCGGAGTTGCTCCTCGTATAGCGAGTTTCCCTAATTAAAAAATAGGGACACATCCCATCCCCCCACACCATACACATATAGACTCCTTTAATAATATCTGATATAATAATTAATAGTTGTTAGTTTTTAGTTGTTAGTTATTAGAAAGAGAAAAATATCTAAAACCTGTAGTCCAAAAACTAAAATCTAACATCTAACAACTAAATATGCAATATAAATATAAAAGGGGCCATAGTTGAATGGGACAACGTGTCCTTCGCATGGATGAGGTCCGGGTTCGAATCCCGGTGGCTCCACCATTCTTCTACGCCCTTTGAGTATAAAATACTCCGGTGGGGCTTCGAAGAATAGTTCCTACGAAGCCATACCATCGATTAGTAAGTTGAATGGCGCAGTAGAACAGTCTACAATTATATGTATATAGTTTATGTTTTAAGCAGCATTAAATATCCAAATAGGATTTATATAGGGTTTACTCAGGATATTAACCTTAGATTGCAAGATCATAATAATAGGAAATCTTTATATAGCAAAAAGTATGCACCGTGGCAGATAGAGACTTATATTGTATTCAAGGCTAAAGAAAAAGCAAAGAGATTTGAGAAATATTTAAAAAAAGGCTCAGGCCATGCTTTTTTAAAGAACAGATTAATCTGAGGCAATCCATGCGATTTTATGTAAATCCCGAATCTATAGACAAAGAAAAAAATCTTATCGAGATCCGCGATAGGGATGAGATCCATCATATAAAAGATGTCATGAGGTTAAAAAAAGGCCTTATAGTGACCTTATTTGATGGAAGGGGTAACGAATACTTAGGCGCCATAGACAGTATCAGTGATAGGGCTATTACTATCAAAATAAAGCAGTCCTTAGAGAGAAATATCTCCCTGCCATACAATATAACACTTTACCAGGCTGTACCCAAGAAGGCAAACATGGATCTTATCGTCGAGAAAGCAGTAGAACTAGGAGTCTCTAAGATAATCCCGCTTATTACTGAAAGAACGATTTTAAAAGATATCAGTGAAAACAGACTAGAAAGATGGCGTAGGATAGCAAAGGAAGCTTCTAAGCAGTGTGGTAGAAGTCTCTTGCCCGAAGTTGCTTCTCCTAAGTATTTTAAAGATGCTGTAGATGAGATAGAATATTTTGACCTTGTTGTGTTTACAGCCCTCATAGAAAATAAAACACCCTTAAAAAAGATATTGGCTGATAAAAAGCCTAAAAACATAGTTGTATTCGTGGGCCCAGAAGGTGATTTTAGTCCTAGCGAGATAGATCTGATGAAGAAGAAAAACATACAGGTCGCATCATTAGGTCCATTGGTATTAAAAGTAGGGACAGCGACCATTTATGTCCTATCATGTTTAAATTATGAATACTAAAGGACCCCCAAAAAAATTTTATATAAAGACCTTTGGGTGCAAGGTAAACCAGTATGAATCCGAAGTAATAAGAGAGGGATTCTTAAAAAAAGGCTATATTGAAGCAAGTTCTATAGATGATGCTCAATATGTAGCAGTCAATACGTGTACAGTCACATCCAAAAGTGACTCTAAGTCTTTGCGATCCATCAAAAGCAGCATGTCCAAAAAAGACAGGGTAGTTATTGCAACAGGTTGCATGATAGAATCAAAGGACTTTGATATCAATAGTATAAAAGGCGTGGACTTAATAGTAAAAAATATCCATAAATATAAGATAACAGATCTTCTCGACGATAAAACTCCTAAAGATGA
Organism: Candidatus Omnitrophota bacterium; assembly: GCA_043814965.1. Classification (GTDB taxonomy): domain Bacteria; phylum Omnitrophota; class Gorgyraeia; order Gorgyraeales; family Gorgyraeaceae; genus JBDRCN01. The sequence continues at coordinate 209,266 of JBDRJN010000003.1, read as the reverse complement.
AGAGCATTCTATAAGTGAGTTCGGGAAGCATACAAGGGTTTTTATAAAGGTGCAGGATGGATGTAATAATAGATGTAGCTACTGTAAGGTCAGGATAGTCAGAGGTGTATCAAAAAGTAGAAAAATCCAGGCAATTTTAAAAGAATGTGCTAAACTTATAGAAAGCGGGACCAGGGAGATCGTATTTACAGGGATATGTCTGGGTGCTTATGGCAGGGACCTGTCGCCTAGGACCAGTCTTGTGGAATTGATAAAGAAATTATCAAAGATGGATGGAGAGTGGCGGTTAAGGCTGAGCTCAATAGAGCCAAAGGATATTACAGAGGGATTAATAGCTGAGCTAGTTAAAAATAAAAAACTCTGTAAGCACCTGCATCTGCCATTTCAGAGTGGCGATGATACTGTTTTAAAGAGAATGGACAGGCCCTATAAGAGTAAGGATTATATAGGAATAGTAAATAGACTAAGAAAGGCTGTGCCTGATATAGCGATCTCTACTGATATAATGATAGGTTTTCCAGGAGAGACTGAAGAGAGGTTCCTGAATACGCTTGATTTTTTAAAAGAGGCCAAGCCTATGCGCATACATGTCTTTCCTTTTTCCAGGAGGCCTGGCACAAAGGCATTTGCTTTTACAGGTGATATGAAAGGTGAATGCGTACGTAGAAGAGAAAAGGACATTTTAGGCCTCTCAAAAAGTCTATCAGAAGACTTCAGGAGACGTTTTATAGGTAAAGAAGTCGAGGTACTAGTAGAAGAAAGAAGTAAAACACATGGCCTTTTGGAAGGCTATACAGACAAGTATATAAGAGCTAAGGTAAAGGGACCAGATAGTTTAAAAGGCACCATAGTCAGATCCCGCATCTGAGACTTATAAAATATTCCGGCAAGATGCGGGATCTTTATAACTAAATATGAAGAATAGGCTTCGTACTCTTATAATTTTAGGACTTATCCTGATCTTTGCTGGGATCCTGCGTATCCACACATTTTATATCCCCCATAGCCATGGTGACCAGGTCTATTATATAGGCCTTGCAATGAAATTGGAAAGAGAAGGCCTGAAAGGGTATAATCTGCGCAGTATAAATACAGGTCTTATTGAAAAAGATGGTTCTATTGTCGCGGTCATACCATCTAAAGATAATAGGAAAGGCAGGCTCTTAGAAGGGCTTGAAAAAAGCAATGTACTTTATTATTCTAAAGAGTCTATTTCCAATATGCCCCCAGCATATAGTTTTTTATTGATGCTTTCTCATAAGATATTTAAAGCTGATGGCCTCTATACATTGGTGAATCTGCCCAGGGGGGCTGGAGCGAAGATAATGAGGGCTGATAAAAGGGCAGCTATATTTAGCGGGCAATTTTATTCTGTATGGATAAGCTTTATATTTAGCCTTACTTTGATCGCAGTGACTTTTTTATTAGGAAGATCTCTTTTTAATAAAAATGTAGGTTTGATAGCGGCGTTTCTCTTGGCAATAGCACCAGTAGACATCCTGACCTCTCAGAGGATATGGGCAGATGATATGGCTGCGCTTTTTCAAGCGCTTACTATATTATTCTTCTGGTTAGGTGAAAAGAGAGGAAAGACCTATTTTACTGTATTTAGCGGTATTGCTGCTGGCATAGCGTGTTTAACAAAGGGTTCAGGCCTGTTTATCGTAGCTATTATAACTATTTTCTTTATACTTAAGGGTAAAAAGGGGACGGTTCCCTTTTTTATAAACAAAAATTTGTTTTCTATTAAAAAAGGGAACCGTCCCCTTTTTCAAAGGATCCTGTTCTTTTATATAGCGTGCATAGCAGTTTGCGGTTTTTGGTATATAAAGATCGCGACCGTATACGGGACGCCATTTTACACACCAAAGCAAGAGGGCATAGAATATGCTTCTAGCTGGTTTATGATGCTCGCTAATAGGCCTTTTTATGGCCAGTTTATATATTTTGTATATTTATCACCTATATTAGCGCTTTTTTATTGGGAAGCTGTGTATACTTTCATAAAAAGGGTTTTTACAGACGAAAGGCTTCTTGTACTGCTATGGGCTTTCTTTTACTTAGCTGTGTTGGCGCTAGTCGGGGGGAAAGAAGAAAGATACATGCTTCCAGCTTATCCAGCTATATGCATCTTTTCTGCTCTTACGTTGGAGAATGTACGGTTAAAAATCAATAGCAGTAATAATTTAAAGGCGCTAGGCATTGTTATTGTGGCGCTAGTTTTGATCTTATGCGCTGTCTGGTCAATAAAGCTAGGACTTTCGTGCGTACTAAATGATGGGGCTATTTTTATGTGTTTAAATGAAATATGAGTAGCAAGATAAGGGAACTAAAATTAAAGGAACATCTAAGAAAAAAAATAGATTCTTATTATGAGTCTACTTATAAAAAGCTTTCAGGGATACCTCAGGATAAATATGTCGGGGATGTCTTGTCTATAGGTAGGGCTGAGGAAGAGATATCGCTACTAAAGAAAAAAATTGGGATTGATATAGAAGGAAAGAAGCTTTTAGAGATAGGATCTGGTTTCGGAAGTTTTATTATAAATTCTAGGATGAACCACAATGTGTTGTCTTCAGGTGTTGAACCAGATGAAACTTGTTATAGCGTATCAAAAGAGCTGATAAAGGATATAGGGCTTCCAGAGGACATTATCAATAAAGCTGTAGGTGAGGACTTGCCCTACAAAGATAATGTGTTTGATATAGTTTATTCGTCGAATTCAGTAGAGCATGTAAGGGATCCAAGGAGAGTCTTTCAAGAAGCAACAAGAGTGCTGAAGCCAGGAGGTTTTTTATTCTTTGTGATACCGAATTATGCTTCATGGTGGGAAGGCCATTATGGCATGATATGGCTTCCAAACATGCCCAAAGGTCTGGCAAAACTCTATGTAAGGTTGTTTGGCAGGGATCCAAGCTTTATAGATAGCTTACAGTTTTTGACATTGAAAAAAGTAAAAGAGATCACTTCTTCTTTTGATAACAGTTTAGATGTCCTAGACCTTGGATGGGATGTGTGGGAACACAGGCTTAGAACGATTGATTTTTCTGGATGGGCATATCTTTATAGGCTTAAAGATATGCTGAAGATGATGCATAAACTTAGATTAATAGAGCCAGTTATCTTCTTGGGCAAAAGGTTTGACTGGCTGACACCTATAATAGTGCTAGCTAAAAAAACATAAAAGGAGTTATTATGAATAAAGATCTTCTTTCAATAATCATCCCAGTATACAATGAAGAGAAAAACATCCCAGTCTTGTATAAAGAACTGAAGGAGGTATTAGGACCTCTTGACAGAGATTATGAAGTGATATTTGTAAATGATGGGAGCAGTGATGGAAGTTTAAGATCTTTAAAAGATATCGCGTCAGGTGATCAAAAAATAAAAGTTTTGTCCTTTTCAAGGAATTTTGGCCAGACAGCAGCTCTAGTATGTGGGATCAATAGTGCAAAAGGTGAGACTGTGGTATTGATGGATGCTGATCTCCAGAACGATCCTTTGGACATACCTAAACTTATAGATAAATTGAACGAAGGCTATGATGTGGTAAGTGGTTGGAGAAAGGATAGAAAAGATACTTTTCTTACCAGGATATTGCCATCTGTTATTGCAAATAGGATAATATCTTGTTTGAGCGGGGTAAGGTTGCATGATTATGGGTGCACTCTGAAGGCTTATAAAAAAGATGTATTAAAAGATATGAAGCTTTATGGTGAGATGCATAGGTTTATTCCTATATATGCTTCATGGCTAGGCGCGAAGATCATAGAGCTGGAGGTGAATCATAGGCCTAGAAAACACGGAAAGTCAAAATATAATCTATACAGGTCCTTAAAGGTAGTGCTGGATCTAGTGACAGTAAAGTTTATTGCTAATTATAGGACAAAGCCTATCTATATATTTGGAGGAGCTGGGGTCATATTAATAGGTTTGAGCTTTTTATGCGTCTTTATGCTCATCTATAACAAACTAGCGAACGACATATCCATGATACAGAGCCCTTTTTTGATACTGTCAAGCTTACTTGTTATTGTCGGAGCACAGTCTATACTTATGGGGCTTTTAGCTGAGATAGAGACACGTACATATTACGAGTCCTTGAATAAACCCATTTACACTGTTAAAGAAAAGATAAACATCTAGGATATTACAGTATGTTACGACGAGAGATCGCGAAATTAGCATTGCTTTGTTATGATCGAGACATATCTAATTATCTAAAAGAAGCTCGGGATCTATTCAGCTCATCTCTTGAGGTCAAGAAGAACCTCCAAAAAGACAAGCTTTCTAAGTTACTGATCCATGCATATAAAAACACTGTTTATTATAAAAATGTGTTTGATGATATAGGCCTTATTAAAGGCCATGCAGTGGATTGGGAAAGATATCATAAGATACCCCTGCTTACAAAAGAGATCATCAGGGCTAGAAAAAAAGATCTTTTATCGAACGATGCAGGATCAAGAGAAAGCTATAATAATACCTCAGGCGGGTCAACTGGTGTGCCAGTGGAGTTTGTCCAAGATAAAGAATATTACAGGAAGATGGTAGCTGACACTATACTTTCTTCTGAGGTGAACGGCAAGATGCTCGGGGATAGAGCAATAAAGCTCTGGGGGGATGAAAGAGAGATACTAAAGATAAAAAGTTCTTTTAAAGAGAAACTTATAAATATATTTTATAATAGGATGATATTAAATAGTTTTCTCATGACACCTGAGAAGATGGGCCAATACATCAAGATAATAAATTCAAAAAAGCCCAGAGAGATATTAGCATATGTAGATTCAATATATGAATTAGCGCGTTTTATATTAGACAAAAACATAAAAGTTTTTAATCCTCAAAATATAATATGTACAGCTGGCACTCTTTATCCTGATATTAAAGAGAGGATAAAGCGGGCTTTTCCAGGCTCAAAAGTATTAAATCAATATGGCTCTAGAGAAGTGGGCATTATTAGCATAGACATGCCTATAGATAGCATGCAAGTATTCACTCACTCCATAGCGCTTGAATTATGCAACCTATCTACTGGAAATTATATTAAGGGGGGACCTGGCAATATAATAGTAACATGCCTAAATAATTATTCTATGCCACTTATACGGTTTGACATAGGGGACATAGGAGAAGGAGATATGGAGAGTTATAATGATATACCTGATTCCTATACTTTTTCTACTCTTAAAAACGTAAAAGGAAGGATAAACTCGCATTTTAAGAAAAGAGATGGGATGATCATACATGGCGAATACTTTACGCATCTATTCTACCACCTATCTTGGGTAGAGAGCTTTAGAGTGGTCCAGCACGATTATCTTGATATTGAAGTTTTTTTAAAGATTTGCGGAGAGAAAGACCAGGCAGCACTAGATACTGTAGAAAAAAATATAAAGAAAGTCATGGGAGAAGATTGTAAGGTAAACTTTAGGGTAGTTGAAAAAATAGATAAATTATCTTCAGGTAAATACCAGTTCGTATTTTCGGAGGTAAGATGACGCCAGATATATTTATACATAAATTAAAAGAAGCTAGATATCCTAAGGCGCCTTTTTCTCCAAATAAAGAATATCCAGAACTATCCAATCTTCCTTATAAAGTAAAAGTAGACCCCTCAAATGAGATATATGAAAGTATTAGAGATATCCTGATCAACCTAGGGCTAGACAAAGAAAACATTAATAAACCAAATTGGGATCCCCTGGGCAGTATGCTTGGAAAAGGCAAAAAAGCCCTTATAAAGCCTAATTTCGTAAAAGGCTCTCACCCTTTAGGGACAGAAGGGGTGCTCTCTATGATAACCCATGCTTCGCTTATGAGGCCTATTATAGACTATCTATTGATAGCAGGGGGGAAAGACACAGAGATCATAATAGGGGATTGTCCTCTTCAGTCATCCGTATGGGAAGAGATCATAGAAAATTCTAAAACAAAGGACCTGATAGAATTTTATAAAAATAATAATATAGGTATAAAGCTTATAGATTTCCGAAAAGAGATATCGATATTTAACGAAGAGAACGTAATAGTTAAAAGATCTAAAAATAGTAAAAGACAAGAGACTGACTATAAAGTAGTTGATCTTGGGAAAGACTCCAGTTTTTCAGATGTGATAAAATATCATAAACTTTTCAGTATCACGGACTATGATCATAATCTTATTAAACATCACAACCCAGAGGTAAATGAATACTGTATACCTAATGAGGTCCTGGAAGCGGATCTATTTATCAATCTTCCTAAACTAAAGACCCATAAAAAAGCAGGACTTACATGCAGCATGAAAAATCTTATAGGTATTAATGGAGATAAGTCCTGGATCCCGCACCATAGAAAAGGCACTAAGCTTATAGGCGGAGATGAATTTGAGAAGATGAAGCTAAGCGTGTTTGCGCGTGAGAGGATATGGAGTTTTTTAAAGAGCTTTACCATAGGTATATGGACCGCAACCTTATTAAAAAAGATCTTCAAGATTTTTATGTGGAGAGGCAAGACCTATGAAGAGATGTCTATGGATAGATCAGGAGATGACTATAGGGAAGGAAGTTGGTGGGGGAATGATACTATATGGAGGCCTATAAAAGACCTGAATAGTATTCTTTTATATGCTGATAAAGAGGGTTCATTAAAAGATACTCCACAGAGAAAGTGCCTATCAATAGTAGATGCTGTGTTATCTGGGGAAGGCGAAGGCCCTATGCAGCAAACCCCTAAAAAGACAGGGATCGTATATGGCGGCATAAATCCTCTTTATGTGGATCTAGCTAGCGCAAAGATCATGGGGTTTAATTATAAGCTCATGCCTTCTATAAGTCGTTCTTTTATCAGAGATAAGTATTCTCTCAGTGATAAAAAACCAGCAGATGTGTCTATGGATTCAAATGTGGCCATAGAGGAATGCATGTTCACATTTAAACCATCCAATGGATGGAAATTACTTAAGGAAGTTTAATCAACTATGTGTGGAATAGCAGGATTCTTATTAAATAATTCAAGCTTAGGGGAAGTAGAAGCTAAGCACATCCTCACTAATATGTGTAAGAGCATACAATATAGGGGTCCGGATGATAGTGGGGTATGGGTTGCGGGGCACGGGGCACATGGCGTGGTAGGCCTGGGACATAATAGGTTGAGCATAATCGATCTTACTAGCGCAGGGCACCAGCCAATGACCAATGAAGATAGTTCTATATGGCTCACATATAATGGAGAGATATATAATTTTATAGAATTAAGAGAGCATCTTATTAAAAAAGGCCATGTATTCAAGTCAAAGACAGATTCAGAGGTCATTATCCATGCATATGAAGAATGGGGCGAGGATTTTATATCAAGACTCAATGGCATGTTCAGCTTTGGCCTGTGGGATAAGAAAAAAGAGACCCTTATTTTAGTGCGTGACCGCATGGGCCAAAAACCACTTTATTATTCTCTCAGAGAAGGCAGTGTTATATTTGCGTCTGAGATAAAAGCAATATTGGAATTTCCAGGATTTAAAAGAGAGATAGACCACGCAGCGCTTCGTAAATATTTTCTTTACGAGTATTCGCCTTTAGAGAGCACTGTCTATAAAGATATTAGAAAGCTCGACGGAGGGCACCTGCTGATCTTTAAAAAAGGCATAAGCACTATTAAAGAATACTGGAACATGACATTTAAACAGAGTTCTCCAGGAGATACCAGAAGACTAAAAGAGCTTTTAAAGGATTCTGTAGAAAAAAGACTTGTGAGTGACGTGCCATTAGGGGTTTTCTTAAGCGGGGGCATAGATTCAAGTAGTATTACCTCTCTTATGTCAGAGATGATGCCTTCAGAAAGGATAAAGACATTTACTGTAGGTTTTAGTGACCGTAGCTTCGATGAATCTAGGTTCAGCCAAGATATATCAAAATATTTTAAGACAGACCACAAAGAAGAACTATTAGACCCCAAAACAATGATAGATATAATGCCAGAGGTCCTTGGTTTTATGGATGAGCCGTTTAGTGATGCATCTATAATACCTACATATTTACTTTCAAAGTTCACAAAAAAACATGTTACTGTCGCGCTGGGAGGCGATGGAGGGGATGAGCTTTTTTGTGGATATGATACCTTCAGGGCCCATGGGTTGGCAAGTATGTATGAAAAGATCCCTTTCTTTCTAAAAAAATATATATTTGAGAAGATCGTATATAATTTACCAGTGTCTTTTGATAATATTAGTTTTGATTTTAAGTTAAAGCGTTTTCTAAAAGGCATGTCTTTTGGTAAAGAGGTCAGGGATCAGATATGGCTAGGGTCTTTTTCTCCGCAAGAACAAAAAGAGCTTTTAGTGGGGGATATATATAGGTCGACAAAGGATGAACTCGTATTGGAAGACATACATGCTACACTTAAAAACTCTACATCAGGTAATTTTCTTGAAAAGATAATATACATATACTGTAAATTCTACCTCCAAGGAGATATATTGAAAAAGATAGATTCATCAAGCATGGCTTGCTCTCTAGAAGCAAGATCACCTTTTTTAGATCATAGGTTTATAGAATATGTTTCTACTATAAGTTCTGATCAAAAGATGCACGGGTTGACCACGAAATATATCTTAAAAAAAGCTATGAAACCATATCTGCCGAGCTTTGTGACCAAAAGGCCTAAAAAAGGATTTGGAGTGCCTATAGCTAAGTGGATAAAAGATGACCTTAAGGATCTAGTGAGGGAAGAACTTTCCTACGAGAAGATAAAGAATGAAGGCATATTGAACCCAGACCACGTGCAGCTTTTATTGAATGAGCATTTTAACATGAAGAAAGATAATAGAAAAAAACTCTGGACAATATTGATGTTTGAGTTATGGTATAAGAGATGGATAAAAAGAAGATAACTATAATCAATCATGAATTTCCTCCTGTAGGCGGGGGCGCGTCTATGGCTACTAAGAATTTTGCCGAGGCTCTTTCGTCAGAGGGTTATAATGTAGAAGTGGTCACCTCCAGGTCAAAGGATATGAAGTCCGAAGAAAACCTGGATGGTTATAAAGTAAAAAGGGCTATAGGTACAAGAAAATACTTATATGCTGGAAGACTTTTAGAAGTAGCGATATTTATGCTGCACGGTATGTGGTATTTTTTAAGAAGCCTCGGGGAAAAACACGAGAGGCCTGACCTGGTGCTTGCTTTTTTTACTCTTCCGGCGGGTTTTTTAGCTCTGTTCGTAAAAAAACTTTACAAGATACCTTATTATGTTTTTTTACGCGGCATTGATGTGCCGGGTTTCTATGGGGGAAGGTTTAGTTTTTTAAATAAGTTGTTGAGCCCGCTGATAAGATATGTCTGGGCTAATGCAGATAAGGTAGTCGCTAATAGCCAGAGCTTTAAAGATCTGGCGCTAAAGACCTATGATAAAAAAGAGATCCATGTCATACCAAATGTTATTGATCTGGAAAGCTTTTCTCCTGCAGTGGCAGGCACGGATGATCATGAGCCGAAACTTGTTTTTATAGGAAGGTTAAACAAGCAAAAGGGACTTACTTTTTTACTAGAAGCCCTTTCCTTGTTAAATAAATGGAGTATAGGCCTGCATTTTTCCCTGAAATTGATCGGGGATGGACCAGAGAGATGGAGTTTAGCACAACAGGCAAAGGATTTGGACATAAAGAGGAAAGTATCATTTTTAGGCTGGATGGATAGGAAGAGCCTTCCTTTATATTATAAAGAAGCAGATATATTTATAACACCCTCGCTCGATGAATCGTTTAATATCACTATCCTGGAAGCAATGGCATGCGGCTTGCCGATAATTGCAACAGACCTGCCTGCTCACAGAGAATTGATAAAGAATGATGTGAATGGTATACTTGTCCCTCCTGGGGATGCTGCTAGTTTAGCAAAAGCTATAAGGCTCTTAGTGGATCATGCTGATCTCAGGCATAAGTTTGGAGCCAATAATCGGCAAAAAGCAGGGGACTACGACTCCAAAAAACTCCATGAATACCTGCAAGACTTAATGACAAAATAACTATCAACTTGCCTGCCATACATATCAGTTAAAGCTAAAATGGAGACTCTGTCTGCGAATTTGAAATTTAGACTTTTATGAAGCAATTTTCGGTTTTTATGCCACATTCCATGAGGCGAAAAGGCTCGAAGTTGTTCGAAGCCACCGCGCCAGATTTTGCGGTGGCAAGTTCTTCGAGCCCCGAAAAATGCTGAATAAAAGGCGACCCCGGGACCCCGGGTCCGGTATGGGGAAATTTTCATATGAGCGGACAGAGCTCCTTTTAGATTTAATTAATATAGAGGACAGGGTTTATGTCGTCGATAAAATAAGGCCTTTGCCCACCTTGACAAATCGGAAACATGTGCTATACTTATATTACATAATTTTTTTACCCGCGTTATCATATATGCCTCATATTAATTTCAACTGGGTCGATATTCTTTTTGTAACCATATTAATTAGAATAGGTTACATAAGTTTTAGAAAAGGCCTACTGCCAGAGTTTTTTAGGCTGGTAGGAATTTTTTGCGCAGTAATTTTCACTTTTAATAACTATATTTTGCTAGCCCAATACATAGCTGACCGCACTAAGTTGGAAGTAGAAAAACTAGAAGTTTTATCGTTCGTATTCGAATTTTTTGTCATATTATTGATCTTTAAGATATTAGCTGTACTTATTGGTCTACTCGTAGGCACCAAGAACGTGCCTTTATCAAGCAGGGTAATAGGGGTTTTGTTCGGTTTTGCTAGAGGTTTATTAGTAATAAGCCTTGTTTATACCTTATTTATTAATAGTCCTTTTGAGTACCTTATTTTAAGCACAAAAGAAAACGCTTTCTCAGCTAAATATATCCAGGATGTGCTACCTACTATATATAGGTATGGGATAAATTGTTACCCAGGAGAAAAGATAGAGACGCCGGTAGTTGAAATAATAAATAAAAATACGGAGGATAGATGAAATTAGGAGACCTTTATAAACAAATAGTTGATTTTGGGATGAAGAAAGACCCACGAGGGATAGAGTCAGTAAAAAAAGAACTGAAAAGAGCTAATAAGGAGTATGAGGCACTTGATAAAAAAGCCAAGGCTTATTATGACAAAGAGAGATTGGTCCACCCTTATGCTGATACTAGAATACTTTTTGGCGAGAAAAACCTCAACGTAAAGACAGTGATGGTGGGGGTAGATGTTGAAGTAGGGGAAGTAGTTTTAGCTGACAGGCTTAATCAAAAAGGCAAGAAGATAGATCTTTTGATAGGGCATCACCCTGAAGGGACAGCTCTTGCAGGATTTTATAATGTGATGTACATGCAGATAGGAATATTAAATAAACTTGGCGTACCTATAAATATAGCTGAATCATTGATGAAAGATCGTATTAAAGAGGTTGAAAGGAGAGTTCTTCCTGCTAATCATTCTAGGGCAGTAGATGCAGCCAAGCTTCTTAATATACCTTTTATGACATGCCATACTCCAGCTGATAACTGTGTGGCAACATATTTACAAGGCCTGATGGATAAGAAAAAGCCAGATACTCTAGGAGACATCATAGACATCCTGATCGGGATACCCGAGTATAAAGATGCTGCAGCTAATAACGCGCCTCCTAAGATCATAAGAGGATCTTCTTCCAGCAACTCTGGCAAGATCTTCGTAGATATGACAGGCGGCACAGAAGGCTCTAAGGATATATTCAATAAACTCTCGCAAGCTGGCGTATCTACCATGGTATGCATGCACCTAAGTGAAGAGCATTTTAAAAAAGCACAAGCTGAACATATGAACGTGATAGTCGCAGGGCATATAGCAAGTGACAATATCGGCATCAATCTGGTGATAGATGAGATAGAGAAAAAAGAGAGATTAAACGTAATTAACTGTTCAGGATTCAGGAGATATGGGAAAAATACCAGAACACATACTAAATGAGATACAGGATAGATGCGATATAGTAGAAGTAATATCAAGCTATATCCCTCTAAAATCAGCTGGCAGGAACTTTAAGACGCAGTGTCCATTCCACCACGAGAAGACGCCGTCTTTTATAGTGAGCCCTGACAAGCAGATATACCATTGTTTTGGTTGTAACTCAGGAGGCAATGTCTTTAATTTCATAAAAGAGTATGAAAAAGTTGATTTTATCGATGCAGTGAAGATGCTCGCAGAAAAAGTAGGGGTGAAGCTGCCTAAATATAAAGATGTGAGCTTTGAAGAAACTTCACTGGTAGCAAGCATTTATAACGTCAATGAACTAGCAGCAAATTTTTATAGTGAAAAACTTAAGAACGCTCCTCAATCCTCAGATATAAAACGCTACATCGAAAGAAGAGGACTAGAAGAAGCGACTATTAAAAAGTTCAAGATAGGGTATGCAGAGCAGTCTTGGAGTTCACTCTGTGAATATCTATTAAAGAGAGGCATAGCTAAGGATATAGCGCTGAAAGCAGGATTGATATTAAAAGGCAAGGAGAATTCTTTTTATGACCTTTTCAGGAAAAGGCTTACTTTTCCTATACATGATGCCAGGGGCAAGGTCATAGGTTTTGGGGCCAGGGTTTTAGATGACAGTCTCCCTAAATATATCAATTCTCCAGAGACAGCAGTGTATAAAAAAGCACAGAGCTTGTATGGACTGGATCTAGCGCGTTCTTTTATAAGAGAAAAAGGCTTTGCTATCATATGCGAGGGATACCTGGATGTCATAACAAGTCATCAGTATGGGATATGCAATGCGATCTCTTCATCGGGGACAGCCCTTACAGTGGAGCAGATAAGGCTTCTTAGAAAATATACCCGTCATGTAGTCATGGTATATGATGCTGACCAGGCTGGAGAGATGGCTACACTGAGAGGATTGGACCTATTTTTGGAAGAAGGCATGAGCGTTAAAGTAGCTAGTTTAGATAAAGGCCATGATCCTGACAGTTTTATCCGTAAGTTCGGGCCTAGAGGGCTTATCCAGGCGATAAAGAAGTCAGAGAGCCTTTTTACCTATAAATTGAACATTCTAAAGGAAAAATATAATATCGAAGAACCAGAAGGTAAGACAGAGATCTCGAAGGAGATGCTTTTTACTATATGCAAGGTCCGGAATTCTGTATTAAAGGCAGAGTATATAAAGAGGCTTGCACAGGAACTTTCAACTAAGGAAGAGATGGTATGGGAGGAACTTAAAAAGCTTAAGAAGCCCAGAATAAGCGAACCTATCAGGCCTAGAGGAAAAGAAGAACCAAAGAAAGACATAACTGTGACACCCGCAGAGAAGATATTGTTAAGGCTCATGCTAGAGGATATAAAAGTAATAGATGTAGTAAGGGACAATTTAAAACCTTTTGATTTTAAGAATTCAAGCATAAGACATCTTGTGGAGACGCTTTTTAGTCTGGACAAGGATATTTCTTCAATGGATGCAGGAAAACTTATTAATTATCTTGAGAACAAGGTAGAGCCGCATCTGATCTCTTTTCTTGTAAACGAGGATATGAACATAAGGGACAAGGGCAAGAATGTTTCTGATTGTATAAACAGCATAAAGAAAGATAGAAGGGATCTGAGGCTTAAGGATATTCAAAATAGATTAGTAATAGCACAAAAGAATGGTCATGAAGGTGAAACTAAAAGTCTTTTAGAAGAGTTCAATAGGCTTATAAAAAAAGGAGCGTAAAGAATGAAAAAGATAGCAAAGAAGGAAAGAAATACTTCTTCGGAAAAGTATTTTGACAAACTCATAGCGCTGGGCAATAAAAAAGGCTTCTTGACTTACGAAGAGATAAATAATCATCTTCCAGAGAACGTGATATCAGAACCTGATATAGAGAAGGTGTTTACTATTCTCGACAATGAAAAGATATCCATAGTTGACTCAGAAGAAGAATATAAAGAGAAGAAAAAGACCTCAGGGGTTGAAAAAGTCAAACCAAGTTCTGAGAAGCGTAGTGAAATTGTGAGCATAGAAGACCCTGTCAAGATGTATCTCAGGCAGATGGGCCAGATCCCTCTACTTACAAGGGAAGAGGAGATAAGGCTCGCGAAGGAGATAGAGAAAGCAGAGGAAGACTATAAGAACATTGTGCTTTCTTCTCCTCACATAAAGGATTCTATATTAGCCCTTACAAATGACATATTAGATAGACGTATCAATATGGAAGAGGTTATGAAGGAAGAGCCTACTGACATAAAGAAAGAGGAAGATACGTTCAAGAGGATAGAGAAGCTAGTAAGAAAGATAAGGGCTTCCAAAAAAGGCAGGTCTATACTGAATATCTGTCTAAACTTCAACCTCTGCACATCTGCGATAGAGAATTTCTCCAAGGACATAGGATCTGCGATCGCTGAGATGGATTCTATTGACAGAGAAATACTCAGGATGAGAAAACGTAGGATCAGGGGAGGTATAAACAGCTTTGAAAAGAGGAAGAAAGAGATAGAATCAAAGTTCGGCAAGAAACATGAAGATGCAAAGAGGGATTTTTCTCTGATCAGAAGACAAGCCCTGAAATTCAACAGAGTGAAAAAGGCTATGGTCGAGGCGAACTTAAGGCTCGTAGTAAGTATTGCTAAGAAATACACTAATAGAGGGCTTTCATTCCTGGATCTTATACAGGAAGGCAATATCGGCCTGATGAAGGCAGTAGAGAAGTTTGAATATAGACGTGGTTATAAGTTCTCTACGTATGCTACATGGTGGATAAGGCAGGCTGTGACACGTTCTATAGCTGACCAGGCTAGGACCATCAGGATACCTGTACACATGACAGAGACTATAAACAAGTTGATAAGGGTCTCCAGGATACTTGTCCAGGAAAACGGGAGAGAACCTGCTGCTGAAGAGATAGCATCTGAGATAAGAATGAGCGTTGAAAAAGTAAGAAGTATCTTAAAGATCGCTCAGGAGCCTATATCTCTACAGACACCTATAGGAGATGAAGGTGATACTAGCTTCGGTGATTTTATAGAAGATAAGAAAGCAGTTTCACCGGCTAATGCAACTGCTTATACTATGCTTAAGGAAGAGATGGATAAGACGCTTGATACTCTTACAGAAAGAGAAAAGAGGGTATTAAGGTTAAGGTTCGGAATAGGTGATGGTTATCCAAGGACACTCGAAGAAGTGGGGAGTATCTTTAATGTGACTAGAGAAAGAGTAAGGCAGATAGAAGCAAAGGCATTAAGGAAATTAAGACACCCTATCAGAAGCAGGCGTTTAAAAAGTTTTCTTGAGATGGCATTTAGTCAGGATGTTATATAAAGATAAAGACAAAGGCGAGGGCAAAGGGGCTGGATTTATATCTAGCCCCTTTTTTTATATAGGAGGAGATTATCATGAAAGTGAGATCGATAATAATTTTTTTAGTTGCTGCGTCTTTTATATCAGGATGTGTCCAGACATCAGAACTTGTTATAGAGGATAAAAAGACACAAAGCATAATAGTCAAGAAAGAAGAAGAGCCTGTTAAGGCCAAGGAACCTGAGAAGGAGGCCCCAAAACCGAAAAAGGGGCTTGGTATAAGCTTGGATGATGCAATTCATTTAATAGATGAATTTATAGATGTCAAGGCTAGCGGAAATGTGGCAGGTATCCCTAGATTTTCTGGTAGATCAGGGAATAGTCTTGTAGTGTTTGAGGCTGTCGGGCGCAAGGATGACATGCAAGAAGTTTCCATTACGTTTTTATACCCCTCCAATATAAACGAATCAGATAAAGACCTGAACACAGCAATAATGACAAGATTTTTAAGAAATTGCGCGCCAGCTTATGGCGACTGGTTCGAAAAAACACAAGAACTAATAGATGAATTCGATGGATTGGGAGCTGGCATGAAGAAGGAAGATAGTTTGCATTTTGGAGGAAGGTCAATAAAAGTAATATACGACAAGAGCCTGGATATGATAACTATAGCGATCATATCATAAATTAAAATAGGGACAGTGACCGTTTTTTTAGAAAGTTTCTTCTTGTCATGGTATGGGCAAGATGGTATAATTATTTTTCTGTAGAGAGGGCCCATAGCTCAGTTGGTTAGAGCATCTGACTCATAATCAGAGGGTCCAAGGTTCAAGTCCTTGCAGGCCCACCGAATTTGCTGGAAATGTGATTACAGGCAAATTCGTCCCGAGAGACTATTGTTTGAAAGTATGTCGCGAGGGGCATAAAGAAATAATCAGTGACTATGGGTTACTGTAAAGGTTTCCCTCGGCAAATAGTGCTAGGGCTGGGATGCCTCGGGACTCGCTCGTCTGCGACGAGCTCGCAAGTCCTTATATACAGGTATATCGACAGATGTTAATAAAAGGCTGTTGCGGCATAATGAGGGAAAAGCTTCAAAATATACAAGATCTAGAAGGCCTCTAAGATTGATATATGCAGAAGATCTTAGCTCCAAAAGCCAGGCGCTTAAGAGAGAGTGCGAGATAAAAAGCCTAAGTAAAAAAGAAAAGGACGGTCTTATAAAATTTGGAAAAAATTAAAGGTTCTTTACATTGATCGGGGGAAGTATTCTGGGGCAATTAGCTCAGCTGGTTAGAGTGCTGCCCTCACATGGCAGAGGTCACTGGTTCGAGTCCAGTATTGCCCACCGAATTTGCTGGAAATGTGATTACAGGCAAATTCGTCCCGAGAGACTATTGTTTGAAAGTATGTCGCGAGGGGCATAAAGAAATAATCAGTGACTAGCCCATCGAATTTGCTGGAAATGTGATTACAGGCAAATTCGTCCCGAGAGACTATTGTTTGAAAGTATGTCGCGAGGGGCATAAAGATTCAGAGGTAACAACCAAAGAAGGGATAGAAAGTTTTGACTAAAAAAAAATCGACAAAAGAACAGATACTGCTTCTTAAGGAATTGCAAGTCTTGGACTTGGAGATCTATGAATTAAAGAGCGAGAAAGAAAAGACCCCAAAATTTATAAAAGATATAGAAACCAGCCTGGAATCAAAAAAAGAAGGCATAAAAAAAGCAGACGACGATCTAAGGTCTTTACAGATAAAGTTAAAAGAAAAAGAGATCACGCTTCAACAAAAAGAAGGACAGATCAAGAAACTGGACTCCCAGCTCTCACAGATAAAGACAAATAAAGAATATTCCGCGATGCTTAGAGAGATAGAAGGTATCAAGGCGGACAATTCATTGATAGAAGAAGATATATTAAAGACAATGGATGCTATAGATGCTTCCAAGAAAAACGTCCTCGAAGAGAAAGAGTTATTTAAGAAAGAAGAAGAAGATTTTAAGGTAAAGAAGGAAGAGGTCTTTAAAAGGGATAAAGAGATAGACGCCAAATTAAAGGAGCTTCTATCCAGGAGAGAAGTCATAGCACCGAACGTAGAGAGTGTTATATTAAAGCATTACGAGAAGGTCCTTGATAATAGAGGAGGCCTTGCTATAGTGTGTGTTGAAAACGGCTCATGCGGGGGGTGTCATATGAACCTTCCTCCACAGGTTGTAAGTGAAGCAAAAATAAAAGAGAACATTGTGAGCTGCGGAAGCTGCTCAAGGATACTATATATAGATGACGATGTCGAGATCGATTGAGCTATTCATAGATGGCGCTTCTAGGGGGAATCCCGGCCCTTCGGGGATAGGCATAGCTTTTGTTGGCAAAGACAAGAAAGTCCTGAAAAAGATATATAAGTTCATAGGAGATACTACAAACAATATAGCCGAGTATAGTGCCCTTATATATGCCTTGCAGGAAGCGGTCATTGATAGATATGAAGAAGTGACTGTAAGATCTGACAGTGAACTTCTTACAAAGCAGCTAAGAGGTGAATACAAGGTAAAAAATGAAAACCTAAGGATGTATTTTGATATGTACCAGCATCTAAAAAGGGGTTTTCAAAAGATAGATATAGTCACAATACCCAGAGAAGACAATACTATAGCAGACAAACTCGCAAACAATGCTATAGATGCAAGATTCGACAATTCTTTAAAAACTGAATAATTGGCGTAGGCTGGATAGCTGCCTGTCTTTATAGATGGGAGGAAAGTCCGGGCTCCACAGGGCAGTATAGCGGGTAATACCCGTCTCCCTCGTCAGCCAATATCTATGGCTGGCTCGGGACGGATCATCCCTCGGCACATAAAATCAAGCAATGGTGCCTCGGGATCCCGAGCGTCATGCTTCTAGTAAGTCTGATATTCGGGAGAGCCACAGAGACGAGTCTAAAGAAGCTCTTTAGTGACGTATAATGCTTAAGCATGCGTCACTGTTTCTTTAGGGTGAAACGCGGCAATCTCTATGCGGAGCAAAACCAAATAGGTCTCGCTAAGAAGAACGGCCCGTTCGTAATAGCGAGACGGGTAGGTTGCAAGATCTTGGCAGCAATGCCAAGGCTAGATAGATAGCTATCATCCGCCTTGGGCGGAACAGAACCCGGCTTATAGGCCTACGCCATATTTTCATCCCCCCAAAAAAGTTATTTGACCAGGTTACTCTAACAAAGATTTTTGAAAATCATTCTGATAACCTGGTTAGATGCGCCTTGTAATTTATCCAACTATATGATATATTTTGAGATATGTGGAAAATAAGCCTTGTTATGATCACTATGGCTATGATGGTTTCATTTAGCTACGCAGATACTATTACCTTAAAAGATAATACTTCTATCAAGGGGCTTGTGGTGGAAGAATATAAGGATAGGGTCGTGTTTAGTACAGTAGATGGTGAAAAAAAGATACTTAGAAACGACATAAAAGATATCCAGTATGATGCTAAAGAACATAGTTATTTACAGCTGGGGAGGCTCTATGATGAGAGGGGCATGTATGAAAATGCCGCGTTTTATTATAGAGAGGCTATGAAGATAAACCCAGAATACAAGGACGCTCGTATGGCTTATATAGCAACGCATGATAAGCTGCTCCGCGAAAAAGATAAACTGGTCAGAAAAGAGATCGCGCGCAGGGATATGGTAGTCAACTGGCACAAAAGAGAAAAGATAACGCCCTCTACCGAGAAAGATAAGATCTCTTTATTATGGGATATCTTAGGTTTTAGGTTAGTCGAGAAAAAAGGCATATTTATTATAGATGAGATCAAGCCTTATTCATCTTCTTCTCGCGCAAGGCTAAAAGCAAACGATGTACTTGTTGCTGTATGGGGCAAGATGGTGAGTTTTGCCGAGCTGGATTATATAGTAGAAGAGCTGAAAGGCCCTAAGTATTCAGAGGTGAAGATAGATATAGAAAGAGAAGTCACTGTACCTATAAGATCAAAAGAGCCAAATATATATCAAAATCTTGGCATTGATCTCGGATTTGAGTACGATGGGCTTCAGATAAAAGATATTGAGGAGGGCGGTATCTCAGAATCCTCTGGTCTAAAAAAAGGAGACCTGATAATCGCAATAGGAGGGTATAACACAAGGTATCTTCCGCTGGATGATGCCATAGATCTTATCGATAAAAAGTCGATAGAAAACAATACAATTGATTTTACGGTCAGGAGGAATATAACCTTGAGGAGAGAAGGTGACTTATGACAGGCCCGATCTTTATTAAAAGAAGAAGAGAATATATAGTCAAGACAGGGTTGCAATTTAGGTATGTAGGAGTCGTGCTTGCCTTGGTGTTGTTTGCGTTTTCTGTTTCAGGGTTTACTGTTTTTGTCACAGGTTGGTCGCTTTTTACTCAAAAACTCGCTGCTGTCTATCCTCAAGGGAGGCTCTTGTACGTCCTTAGAGGTATAAATTTGGCGCTGCTTAAAAATCTTTTATTTATATTACCCATAGTATTCCTTCTTGCAGTGCTGTTTTCACATAAGATAGCAGGCCCTGTATTGAGGATAGAGCGCACTATAGATGAGATCAGAAAGGGTAATCTGGCAAAAAGGATCAAGCTGAGGACTGGTGACGAACTATGGGATCTCGCTGATACAATAAACACTATGGTCGAGGCAGTAGATAAAGACATATCTATCAGTAAAGAGATAGCCTTTAAGATACAAAAACGCATGGATAATACAAAGAATGAGTTTTCCAAAGACTCGTGGAACCGCTCAGACATAGAATCTTCAATAGATGCCATGCAATCCGACCTAAAAGGCTTAAGTGAGTCTTTAAATAAATGGTCCACGACAAAATAACCTCAAAAAGAAAAATCTCCCTGAAGTTTTTTCTGATCCTATCTATAGCTTTTGCTGTCTGTTTTGCTGTAGCTATCAAGCCTACCTACTCCTACACAAAAAAACAAAAAGAAACAGTAAAAGTGCATGTCATAGATGTAGGATATGGAGATTCTATATTAATAGAGCTTCCTAGCAAAAAAATCATCCTTATAGATACAGGTACCAGCGAATATGTACAGGAATTTATCAAATATCTGGAAGATATACATATAAAAGATATAGATACCCTTATATTGACCCATCCCCATGAGAATCACTTTAGCGGCATAGAGAGCCTCATCGAAAAATGCAAGGTTCATAATTTTTATATCAATGATGATGTATCACGTGCTGAAGAGGGCTATAAGGAAGTTATGGAGAAAGTAAAAGAAAAAAATATCCCAACCAAGGTATTAAAGAGAGGGGACACGCTTTTCAGTGATCAAAAGGATATAAAACTAGAGATATTGAACCCAAAAGGCCTCTCAGGTAAAGCTAATGAGAATAGCATAGTAAGTTATTTTACATTCAAGGACACTTCATTCCTTTTTACGTCTGATATCCAGGTAGGACAGCAGTTAGTGCTTATAACTAGTTTTCCTTATATAAAGTTAGCTAACGTAGTACAGGTGCCCCATCATGGCGGATTTATAACAGATGAATTCGCAGGATTTTTTGTAGACAAGATCTTTATAGTATCTTCCGGGGAAAATAAATTCCATAAACCTTACCAGAAAGAACTTGATAAATTAATAGGTTTTGTCTTGAGGACGGATGTCCTGGGCACTATTGTATTGGAAAGTGATGGCGAGAATGTAAAGGTAGTCAATGAAGACTGATAGAAGATACTGGGTATTTTCTATCTCCTGGATACTCCTAATATACTCAACGCTTTATGTCGTCAGGCCCATATGCAATTTCCTTAAAAGGAATACTGAGTTCGAGTTTTTGATATTAATAGGGCTTTTAAGTGTATTTATCGGTATAGTGATAGTTTTTAGGAAGAGATTATTAGAAAAGCAGCTTTCCAGTAAGGCCTTATTTATATTGGTGATAATTTTATACGCGATCTCCCTTAGATATATAGAATATCCGGAAGAAAAGATACATCTCGTAGAATATGGATTTTTATCATACCTATTTTTAAAAGCGCTTAAGCCCAGCCTAAAAGGTGTTTTACTATACATAGCAGCTTTTTTGCTTACCTCGATAGTGGGGTGGATAGACGAGGGTATCCAATATCTCCTGCCAAACCGTTATTACCAGGCTACAGACGTCCTCCTGAATATAATAAGCGGAGGATTCGGCCTGCTTCTGACCTTTAGCTTGGAGAGGAAGTAGTAAGTTTAAGGTTGAGCGAACATAAATTGACAATATATTTTTTCTTTGTTATACTGATGGACAAATATGAAAGTCTGCCATATTATAACAAAACCAGAGCTTGGCGGAGCCCAGCTTTCGACACTTAGCCTATTAAAAAACCTTCCAAAGGATAAATACGAATTATCCATCATTACTTCTTCAAGAGGCACTATTAAGGACGACTTTGAGCGCCTCTTAGGCGTAAAGGTCTTTATGCTGCTATTATTAGTAAGGCATATTAATCCAATACTTGATATATTGGTTTCTATTAATATATGGCTTATATATATAACCCATAAATATGATATAGTTCATACACATAGCTCAAAGGCTGGCATATTGGGACGCTTTACAGCTAAGCTAGCAGGCGTACAGCATATATATCATACAGTGCATGGCTGGCCTTTTAATGACTACCAGAATTTATTTATTAAGAAAGTTTATATATTGCTGGAGAGGATATGCAGCCTTTTTACAGAAAAGATAATCTGTGTATCCAATAGTGATATTGACTTAGGCCTGAAGCATAAGATAGCCCCAAAAGAAAAATTTATACTCATAAAATACGGAATAGACCTGGCGAGATTCAAGAATAATACAACTGATGTATCAAGCAAGAGAAGAGAGCTCGGGATATTGAATAATGATCCTATAGTCGGCATGATCTCTTGCCTGAAGCCTCAAAAATCCCCCCAGGATTATATAAAGGCGTCCCTTGATATCTATAAAAACATAGATAAAGTCAATTTTCTGCTTATAGGGGATGGTAGGTTGCGTCCTCTATGCGAAAAACTTTTAAAAGACTCCAGCCTTGATGTAAGGTTCAAGATGCTTGGATGGAGAAGGGATATTAAAGAGATAATAGATCTCATGGATATATCTATCCTGACAAGTAAGTGGGAAGGGCTTCCTATGGCAGTTATAGAGTCGCTCGTAAAAGGATGCGTAGTTGTTGCAACTGATACAGGAGGCGTAAGAGAGCTGGTAAGAGACGGAGAGACAGGATTTATCACTAAAAAGGGAAACCCTTCCGAGATCGCCAGCAGGGTAGTTTATTTACTGAAAGATATTGAACAGCTTGATGCTATGAAAAATAAGGCAAAGGCATCCATGGATGATTCTTTTTGTATCAGTAGGATGGTAAAAGATACGGATCTTTTATATAGGGGTGTAAATTGATCTATCTAATATGTATCTTAGTAACATTCATTATAGCAGTCTTTCTTACGCCTTTTACCATAAAGATCAGTAAAGGGCTTGATATATTTTCAAGGCCTAAAAAAGATAGCGATAAGCGCATGCCTTGCCTGGGAGGGATAGCTATATTTGTCTCTTTTATTATAGCGATGGCGTTATTTTATAAATATGTAAATGGCTTTGGCGTTAAATTGATAGGACTAGTGGTTTCTTCGGGTTTAATAGTGGCTTTAGGATTTTTGGATGACATGAAGGACCTATCGCCCTTTAAAAAGATCATAGTAGAGCTTATTGCTATAGCTATAATGATATTTTTTGGTATACATATAAAGACCGTATATTTACCGGGTTTTCTCAATATACTACTTACAGTCGCATGGATGATCTTTATAATAAATGCGTTTAATCTTTTGGATATCGCGGATGGCCTGGCATCAGGGCTTGCGGTCATCATATCCTCGAGCCTTTTGGTGATATCAGCCATAAAAGGGGATAGTTTGTCCAGCATAGTCCTTGCTGGATTTATAGGCGCTAATCTTGGATTTTTATTGTATAATTTTAATCCCGCTAAGTTATATATGGGGGATACAGGAAGCTTATTTTTGGGGTTTTTATTGGGAGTGGCCTCTATAAATATCAGCTATGCTCCTATTAATAGGCCTATAGCATTGCTTACCCCTATAGTTGTTTTAAGCTTACCTATATATGACACTTTATTTTTGGTATTTATGAGGATGAAGAAGAAGAAAATAGTTTTTAAAAAGTCAGATGACCATATAGCGCTGAGGTTAGTCACTATGGGGTATAGTGTCAGAAAGAGCGTGCTGGCGATGTATTTTTTTAGCATTGTCATTGCGGTTTCTTCGCTTATAGTCGCATTTGGCTCTACTAAGGCAGCAGGTATTATTCTTTTAATAGTAGTAATGCTTTTTTTTATCATGGGTAAAAAAGTCGGGATGGTCAGGATAGAGGATTAGTTTAAAAGTCTAAAAGTTTAAAGGTCTAAAGGTTTAAATGTTTATGGATGAAAAAAGAGAAAATGTTCTTATCTTGGGGGGAGGGCTGGCAGGCCTTAGCTCAGCCTATCACCTTAAAAAAGATTACGCGCTGTTCGAGAAGGAATCTGAATTAGGCGGTATGGCTAGGTCCATAGCCAAGGATGGCTATATATTTGATTATGACGGACACCTGCTCCATTTTAGAGGAGAGTACGTATTTTCATTGCTTAATGAACTTTTAGAGGGGAATCTTGCTCCTCATAAGAGAAATTCATGGATATATTCCAAAGGAAGTTTTACAAGGTACCCTTTTCAGGCTAATCTTTACGGCCTTCCAAAGGATATAGTAAAAGAATGCCTGGTCGGTTTTATAAATGCCAGAGGAGAGGTCAAGGCTGGCAATGTAAAGTTAAATGGAAATTTCGAGAACTGGATCAGAAAGACGTTTGGTGATGGCATAGCAGAGCATTTTATGCTCCCCTACAATAGAAAATTCTGGAGAGAAGAGCCGAGAGATATTACCTGCGACTGGCTGGATGGCTTTATCCCAGTACCAAGCCTTGAAGACACTGTGACAGGCGCTATTTCTTCAAATACTAAGCCGTATGGTTACAATGCGAGATTCTGGTATCCGATAAAAGGAGGCATATCAGAATTAGTAAAAAGTTTTTCTAAAACACTGGATAATGTCTATCTAGAAAAACATGCTTTATCAATAGATCAATACAATAAAAAGATACATTTTAAAGATAAAGACACTAGGCGCTATGAAAGGCTTATTTCAAGCATTCCTCTACCTGAACTAATAAGCCTTTTAAATGATGTGCCTAGCGATATAAAAGAGGCAGTCTCGATGCTTAAATATATATCTATCTATGTTGTCAATCTGGGTATTAAAAAAGATGACATTGTAGATAAGCATTGGGTCTATTACCCTGAAGAGTCCGTGGATTTCTATAGATTGGGTTTTCCTACAAATTTTTCAACGAGCGTAGCGCCTCAAGGCAGGACCTCTTTATATGCTGAAGTCTCTTATGTAGAAAAAGACGCTATTAATAAAGAAAAGATAGTGGATGATGTAACAAGGTCTCTAAAGAAGACGCATATCATAGAAAATGAAAGCGATATTGAGACATGCGTGCCAATAGATATAAAATACGGATATGTTGTCTACGATAAGCATAGGACTAGCGCGCTAGACAAGATAAAAGGTTATCTTGAAGGTTTTGATATACATCTAGCAGGTAGATATGGCTCATGGAGATATATGTCTATGGAAGATGTTATCTTGGATGGAAAAGAAACAGCTAAAAAGTTGCAAGACACAAGCAAAGAAAGAAAATGGAAAAAGGATATAAGAAGTTATTAGTATGGCAGAAGGCTCATGATTTGGCCTACAAAGTTTATTTAGTTACTAAAAATTTTCCAAAAGATGAGATGTATGGAGTGACTTCACAATTGCGCAGGGCATCTTTGTCAGTTCCGACAAATATAGTTGAAGGCTCAGGGCGCCAAAACAAGGGAGAGTTTAAGCAATTTGTTAACGTAGCATTGGGTTCATTGGCTGAAACTGAATATTTGCTAGAATTTTGTTTTCAATTAGGATATTTAAATAATGAAGTTTTTAATAGTTTAGAAAGTATAAGATCGGATGTCGGCGGTTTGCTATACAAGCTATATAAAAGCTTTTAACTTGTGACATGTGTCTTGTGTCTTGAAACCAACAAAAAGGATAGATGAATAATTATATACTTGGGATATCTTGTTTTTATCATGACTCAGCATGCGCTCTTATTAAAGACGGCGAGATCATTGCCGCAGCGCAGGAAGAGCGCTTTACACGCAAAAAGCAGGATTTTAATTTTCCAAAAAATGCTATTCAATATTGCTTCAAGGAAACTGGTATCAAGGCAAAGGACCTAAGCTATGTAGCATTTTATGATAAGATATTTTTAAAATTCGAGAGGATACTTTCCACATATCTTTCATACGCGCCTTCTGGATTCAGGTCTTTTTACAAGGCAATACCTTTATGGCTTAAGGAAAGGCTTTGGATCCCGTCTCTTATATCTGAAGAGCTTGATTACCATGGAAAGATCCTATATCTGGAACATCATGAGTCTCATGCGTCTTCTGCTTTTTATCCATCACCATTCAAAGAAGCAGCTATTATCACTATGGATGGCGTGGGGGAATGGGCTACAGCGAGTTTTGGCAAAGGCAGCGGCAATGACCTGGACCTTATGTATGAGATAAAATTCCCTCATTCTTTAGGTCTTTTGTATTCAGCGTTTACTTATTATACAGGTTTTAAGGTAAATTCAGCTGAGTACAAGGTCATGGGCCTTGCGCCTTATGGTGAGCCTAAATATAAGGACCTGATACTAGAGAACCTTATAGATCTCAAGGAAGACGGTTCTTTTAAGCTCAATATGGATTATTTCAATTACTGTGTGGGCCTTACAATGACAAATGATCGGTTTAACAAGCTATTTGGAGGCCCTCCCAGAAGGCAAGAGACTAAGATCACTCAGAAGGACATGGACCTGGCTAGGTCTATCCAGGCAGTGACTGAAGAGGCCATGCTAAGGACTGTAAAGTATGTACATAGAGTAACTGGCATGGAGAATCTATGTCTAGCAGGAGGAGTGGCGCTTAATTGTGTAGCAAATGGAAAAGTACTAAAAGAAGGGCCTTTTAAAAATATCTGGATCCAGCCAGCAGCTGGGGACGCGGGAGGAGCCATAGGAGCAGCATTAAGGATATGGCATAAATATCTCGATAAACCTAGACATGTTTCTAATGGGGACAGCCAAAAAGGCTCTTTTCTTGGGCCGTCTTTTTCTGATGAATATATAGAAGAATATCTAACTAGATGTAATATCCCTTTTAAAAAATACCCCAAAGAAGATCTTTTAAAGAAGACAGCTGAGCTTATAATCGATGAAAAAGTCATAGGCTGGTTCCAGGGCAGGATGGAGTTTGGGCCTAGGGCGCTTGGAGGTAGAAGCATCCTGGGGGACGCAAGAAGTCAAGACATGCAGTCCAGGATAAACTTAAAGATAAAATTTAGAGAATCTTTCAGGCCCTTTGCGCCAAGCGTATTAGCTGAAAAAGTAGGGGAGTATTTTGATATATCTTCGGAAAGCCCTTATATGCTTTTGGTAGCAAAGGTAAAAGAGGATAAGCTGGAGCCAAGGCCCTACGAAGAACCTAAGGGCTTTGAAAGGCTCAAGATCTCTCGCTCTACTATCCCGGCTGTGACACATGTAGATTATTCAGCGAGAGTGCAGACTATATCCAAAGACAGCCCAAATCATATGTATTACGAGCTTTTAAAGGAACTTGATAAAAAGACAAATTGCCCTGTTGTGATCAATACATCTTTTAATGTAAGAGGGGAGCCTATAGTATGTACGCCCGAGGATTCTTATAGGTGTTTTATGAGGACAGAGATGGATTACCTGGTTTTGGGAAGTTTTATACTAGATAAAAGAGAGCAGCCAGATACATATCTTGATAAGGAGGAATATTTTGAGCTCGACTGAGTTACGAAAATTCGGGTTTAACATGGCCCTGGGCATGAATATCCTGGGATGTATCATGTTTTATAGAGGGAGGGGGCATTTTATCTATTTTTCTCTCATAGGTTCCTCAGTTTTTATATTAGCTATATTGGAGCCTCATATTTTAAAACCCTTAAAATATATCATAGATAAGGTAATATTTCTTCTAAACCGGATAGTTACTGTAGTTACGCTGAGCGTAGGGTTTTATCTCATTTTTACACCTGTCTCGATCTTACTTAAGATATTCAAAAAAGACTTATTGAATGAAACTATTGATAAGAATATTGCTAGCTATTGGGTAAAACGAAAAAAAGACATATTTACGAAAGGCTATTATGAACGTATGGGTTAAAGATATCAAAGAGTTGATCAAACATAGGGAACTGCTTCTTATGCTTGCCTGGAAAGAGATAAGGGTCAAATATAAAGAGCCGATACTAGGGTTTTTGTGGGCACTACTCGTACCAATATTCATGACCCTTATATTTATGTTCGTATTTACCAGATTATTCAAAGTACCTGTAAGGGGTTATCCATTTTTTATATTTTTAATAACCGGGCTTTTTCCTTGGAACTTATTTGCTCTTACTTTTTCAGCATCCTGTATGAGCATATTGGAAGGAGGGGCGCTTATAAAAAAGGTATATTTCCCACGCGAGATAGTGCCTCTATCAATAGTCCTGGCAAATGTGATAAATTTCTTATTTACTCTGGTCATAGTGGTATTGTTTGTCATTATATTTGGTATCAAACCAAGCATTTATTTATTACTGCTTCCAGTAGCTTTTATCCTGCAGATACTTTTAATAAGCGGTTTAGCCCTTATAGTCGCAGGCGCTCAAGTGCTGCATAGGGATGTCAAGTTCCTGGTAGAGGTGGGCTTACTTTTTTGGTTTTATTTAAGCCCTATATTCTATCCACTGGAGCTTGTGATCAATATATCAAGAAATGCCTTTAATCTCTATTCAGTAAATCCATTTGTAGGTCTTATATCTTTATATAGGGTATCTTTATTAGGAAATACCTACTTAAATTCAGTGCCAAAAGAAATAGCCCTAGGTAAAGTGATCTTGTATTCAGCAATATGCTCAATAGCTATATTTTTAATAGGCTACAGGTATTTTAAGAAGAGAGAAAGTATTTATATAGATTTGGTGAAGTAAGACTATGATAGAAGTAAAAAATCTAAGTAAAAAATTTATCGTATCGCATGAAAAGGACGCGCTTATTAGGTCAATTCTTCCGACACTCATAAAGCCTGTCCAGAGGGAAGAGCTCTGGGCTCTAAAGGACATAAGTTTTAGCCTAAAAAAGGGAGAATCGCTCGGTATAGTAGGCTTAAACGGAGCAGGTAAAAGTGTGCTTTTAAATGTATTGGCTGGTATTACTAGCCCTACAAGCGGCATCGTAGAACTAAAAGGCAGGGTCTCTACACTTCTTACTCTTGGCGCGGGGTTTAATATGGAGCTTACGGGGGAAGAGAATATCTATTTAAACGCTACTATCCTAGGCATGTCATTAAAAGAGATAAGGGAAAAGTATAAGTCGATAGTGGATTTCTCAGAGCTAGACGGATTTATAGACGCGCCTATCCAGACCTATTCTACAGGTATGCTTATGAGGCTAGGGTTTTCAATAGCGATACATGTTGATTTTGATGTGCTTTTAATAGATGAGATCATAGGCGTAGGGGACCTTGGTTTTTCAGAAAAATGCACTGCAAAACTAAAGGAATTCAAAGTGCAAGGCAAGAATCTGGTCATAGCTTCCCAGGTAGTTGATTTTATAAGAGACGTCACAGATAAGGCCCTATATCTTAAAAAGGGCAGGCTTGAAGGAATAGGGGAGTCTTCAAGGATAACCAGGATGTATGAAGATTCTGCAAAAAGAACTGTAAAACTTTTTGACAAGAACGCTTTAAGCGAGTCTATGAGAGAGAAAAAAGAAAGAGAATCTCCGTATAGAGTGGAACCTACCTGGGGCAAATGTCTCGGAAATAAAGATGTAGAAATAACAAAAGTAGCTTTTTATGATAAAGAAGATAACGAGATAAATTCTATTAATACTTTAGATGTGTTAAGAATAGATATATCCTATAAGGTAAATAAAGAGATCTTGGACCCACATTTTGGAGTAGCTATATTCAGGAAAGACAAACTTTATTGTTATGGTCCCAATACGCGATTCGATAATTTTCTGATAGATAGATTATGCCAGGGGGAAGGTACAGTCTCTCTGTATTATCCAAAACTATTGTTATCCCCAGGCGTTTATTGTCTTTCAGCGGCTATCTGGGAAAAGGAAGAAAGTTTCCCCTATGACTATCACTGTGCGCGTTACAAAATCATTATAAACGGTGATAACAATAGGGCCTTGTTTTTTCAACCATATAAAAGCAGTCCGGAGTTTTTGGATAAAGATACTGCAAGGCTTAAGGAAGATGATATATCTATAAAGCTTGCTGATAAGAACGGAAAAGAAAAACAAGTATTCAATACAGAGGATTTTGTAAAGATGCTGATAGAAACAGATTATATAGAAAATATAAGAGAGATCATTGCAAAAGTCTATAGAAAAGACAAGACATTGTGTTTTGTTATCAAAGAAAAAATAAAGAGTCCGTTTATAAAGAAAGGTACGGTAAGGCTTGAGGTTGACATTGAAGAATTAAACCTATTGGCAGGAGAGTATTATATATCAATAGAGATAAAGGACAAGAACAGCAGTGTCTTGTTATCCAAAGATAAGCCAAAAGAATTTACAGTATTTTTTGATAAGAAAGACCATGGGATTGTATATATGCCACATCTTTGGAGTATAAAAGAGAAAGCAATCAGATGAAATACCCCTCAGTAGATATAATTACAGTTAATTTGAATGGAAAAAAACATTTAAGAATTTTTTTCGATTCTGTTTTTAATTTAAATTATTCACAAAATAAACTAAAAGTAACTATGGTTGATAATGGCTCTAGCGATGACTCTATAGGGTATGTGTCTAAAATATATCCAAAAGTTAATATTATAAAAAATGATATTAATAATTTCTGTAGAGCTAATAATATAGCAATTAGGCAGTCAAGAAGCGACTATATCTTTTTGATAAATAACGATACGAAGCTTGATAAAAATTGTTTAAAAGAATCAGTGAGATTATTTGATAAGGATAAAAAAGTAGCTGCTGTTGGAAGCAGGATTTTATTTATGGATGGGAGACTACAAAGTGCAGGGCATCAGGAATTTCCTCATTTTTATTATGGAGATAGAGGGTTATTGGATAAGAGAGAGAATTACGATGAGATATGTGAGGTCAAAAGCATATCAAATTGCGCTGCATTATATAGTAGAAGATTTTTATTAGATGTAGGAATGTTAGACGAGGATTATATTATGTATATGGAAGACGTTGACCTATGTTATCGCCTTAGAGAGAAAAAGAAAACAATACTATATGCACCAAATAGTATTGTTTACCATAGGCTTCATGGTACTTCTATGAAAACAGAGGATAGGCGATTTTACAGTGAAAGAAATCGTCTTTTGTTTCTTGCTAAGCATTTTCCAGATAAGCTTCCTGATTTATTAAAAGGCGATGATATGATTTGGACGTTAAATGATTCTAAAAATCTTGAGATACTGTTTTCTATAGCAAAAAAGCTGACTAAGCATCATAAGGCATCAAAAGTTTATGATATACTTTCTAAGCTATGCGAAAGTGTAGATAAGGTTACAGCGCTCAACCTCCACAATCTACGCAATGAACTAGAAAATATCAAGAATACTCTGAGTGAGAGAAAAACAAAAATTTTAAATTTAGAAGAGTCTATAAAGGAAAAAGATCGCTCTATAGTAAGCATTAATCAATCCTTAAGTGATGCCTTGGGCCACATTGAGAAACTAAAAGAAGAAATATTAAAAAGAGATAAAATCCTAGCTGAACAAGACGGATTTATTAGAGATAGAGACAAACATATAAACAATCTAATGAAATCAATAGATGAAAAAAATATTAACCTCGCACATAAAGAATCCGAGTTTCGAGAAAAAAAAGAGTATACAGCTAACCTAGAGAAAGAGATTGTATCTAAAGACGAAAGTATAAAGATCTTTGAAAAAACATTAGAAACAAGAGAAGATAGTTTTAAAAAGATTATTTTCCATATGGATGATGTAATGGCAAAGAATAATAATGAACTGAAATTAAAAATGCAGCATATAGATGATTTGAATTGTGCGGTAATAGCTAAAGATGTGGAAGTGTACAAGAAGGAAAAAGAAATACAGTCTATTTATGATTCAGAAAGCTTTAGATTTGTTGTGAGACCTATTATTTGGCCTATATTAAGACTTATAAAAAAGATAATTCGTATTAAAAAGAAATAAATTTATGAAGATATTGCATGTGATTCAGCGCTATTCTCCTGCCATTGGCGGATCAGAGGTTTGGTGTAAAAATATATGCGATTTTTTATCCAAACATGATATTAGTAGTAAAGTTTTAACACTTGATATGTGTGATCTGGAGGAATTTTATAAACCGCATTATAACAGAAGAAACAATATAATGTTGAAACGTTATGAAATATCCGAAAACAGTAAAATCACCATAAAGAGATATAAGTTATGGAAGCTGCATTCTTATAGGCCGGATGCAGTAATTGCAAGAATATTATTAAATAAATTAGGGTTCGAAAAGATAGATTTGGGAAAAATATTTAAGCATAGCCCTCATTCTTTATGGATGTATTTAAATTTTTTTAAGGAAATGAAAGATATAGACGTGGTGCATTTGCATACAATGCCTTATTTTCATAACATAGCGGGGTTTTTTGCTGCTAAAATGCTCCATAAAAAAATTGTTAGTACACCTTATTTTCATACAGGACATTCTTTATATGAAAAAAATATTATCTTAAACATCTTAAAGAAATGTGACGCTGTTATAGCATTGACTAGTTATGAAAAGAAGTATCTTATTGATAAAGGGATTGATCCATTCAAGATTTATGTGACAGGATGTTCTATAACTGAAGACAGTAGGGGCTGTGGATACGATGATTTTGATGTTTTTAGAAATACCGTGACCAGCAAATATGGCATTAGAGAAAACGATAGGAATATAATTTTTATAGGCAGAAAAGAGCCATACAAGGGAATAGATTTACTCATTAATGCTTTAAGTGAGATAGCCAGAGAAAAAAACATATATTTAAATCTTTTTTTGGTCGGTCCAGATACTGATGAGTTTATTAATAAATATGGGATATTTGAAGGCAAGTGTATAAAAAAACTGAAAGTTATCAATTTTGGAGTTATTGACAGCAAAAAGAAAGAGTTTTTGATAAAAATGTCAGATTTATTAGCATTACCATCTAGATTTGAGTCTTTTGGTATAGTTTTTTTGGAAGCATGGAGATGTAAAAAACCCGTTGTTGGTTCTGATGGAGGGGCTATTTCTGAGATAATAAAAGAAGCAGGCCTTATATCAAAGCTTGGAGATACTGCAGATTTAAAAGATAAAATCAGTAGGATATTATATAATAAAAATCTATCAGAAGAGCTAGGCAGAAGAGGTTGGGACAGGCTTTGTC
Source organism: Candidatus Omnitrophota bacterium (assembly GCA_043814965.1). GTDB lineage: Bacteria > Omnitrophota > Gorgyraeia > Gorgyraeales > Gorgyraeaceae > JBDRCN01. The sequence continues at coordinate 176,450 of JBDRJN010000003.1, read as the reverse complement.
AGGAGTATAACATGGATAAGGTAGGCGAAAAAGTCATAGATGTTTATACTAAGATTTGTAACAGCAAAAACTGAATTAGGTTAAAAAATGAAAAAAGTAATTGTTTTAGGGGCACAAGTGCCATTTGTTCAAGGTGGTGCTGAATTTTTAAATCAAAGCCTTGTTAACGAGATAAATCAGTTAGAGGGTATTCAGGCAGAATTAGTGCAGGTTCCTTTTAAATGGTATCCAGAAGAAGAAATTTTAAATAATGTTATTTCGTGGAGATTATTGGATTTGTCAGGATCTGATGGTAAAGCAATAGACCTTATAATTGGAACAAAATTCCCTACATATGCTGTGGAACATAGTAAAAAAGTATTGTGGTTGTTTCATCAGCATAGGATCTTTTATGATTTAGAAAACACAGAATTTGATTTCATGAGATCTTCAAAAGATGCTTATATATTGAGGAACGAAATCAGGGCCCTTGATAAGAAATTTATATATGAGTGCAGTCCTAGATTTACTATATCAAGAAATGTCACCAATAGATTAAGCAGGTTTTGCGAGATCGATAGTACGCCTTTATTTCCGCCGCCCAGGCTTGCTGACAGGATTTTGCCAGGACCATATGACGATAGAATTCTTTATATAGGCAGATTAAACGAACTTAAAAGACCAGATTTATTGATAAAAGCCATTAAATATGTAAAAAAAGCAAAAATTTCTATTATCGGGGCAGGTCCTGAAGATTACTCGAAGAGCTTACAAGGCCTGATCAATGATTATGATCTTTTTGATAGATGTGAAATTCTTGGATTTTTGAAAGACGAAGAGCTTATATCCCGCCTTTCAAAAGCAAGGGCGGTATTCTATGCGCCATTAGACGAGGATTACGGGTTTATTACAATAGAGGCGTTTTTAGCAAAAAAACCTGTCATAAGCTGTATTGATAGCGGAGAGATAAGGACATTCATTGAAGAAACAGGCGCAGGCTTTTTGTCTAATAGTGATCCTGAAGAGATTGCAAAAAATATTAATAAGGTCTACGATATGAACGATAAAGAATTAGAAAATATCAGTATGCGGGGATATGAGTTAGCTAAAAATATTACTTGGGATAATATAATAAAAAGGTTGGTCTTAGATAATTTATGAAAAAAATAGCTTTTGTTACCCCATGGCCGCCACAGAAAAGCGGTATATCTGATTATGTATATGATTTGATAAAAGGTTTGTCGAAATTTGATATCCAGATAGAAGTGTATTCTAATTGTCAAACCCCTAAGAAACTAGATAGAGTAAATGTTTTTAATATCAACGAGACAGCAATCAATAGTAGAGACGATTATGATCTTATAGTTTATCATATAGGAAATAATATTGAATATCATGGATACATAATCGACTTACTTAAAAAACATGGAGGAGTAGTGCATCTTCATGACATGGTACTTCTTCATATGATGATAGCACATAAAAAGTCTAACTTGCTTGAGTTAAGTTCTTCCGTTGATAAGTGGTATGGTAAAACAATCTCATTGTTATTTCAAAAATTGATAAAATTAGATAATACTTTTTTATATGAAGATATTGTAACGCACATTCCAATGTTTGAAGAAGTGCTTCAACACGCTGATTCATGTATTGTGCATTCAGAGTATGTTAAAAAGAGAATTAGAAATGTTTTTCCTTATATAGAAACTCATCGTATAGACCATTTATTTTACAACCAAAACATAATAAAAACCTTACATGATAATAAAAAAAAGACATTTAGGATAGGCGTTTTTGGCGGAGTAGAGAAAAATAGACATGTAGATATGATTATTATGTCCTGCGCTCAGTTATTAAAAGAAGGCTTTGAACTTGAGCTGTATATAGCGGGGCAAGTGGGTTGCGATTGCGTAGATATTTATAAACTAGTCAATAGGCTAGGTATTTCTAAGAAAGTTTATATTTTTGGCAGAGTAGATTTAGAAAAATTTGAGGAACTTTTAGCGCAGTCAGATGTTGTTGTGTCCTTAAGAAATCCAACTATGGGAGAGACCTCTGGGGTAGTAATGCGAGCTATTCAACGGGCAATACCTGTCATTGTGAGTAAAACGGGTTGGTACAGCGAATTACCGGGCTTTGTTGATAAAGTGCCTCTTGTTAATATGAAAGATGAACTAACTAAAATTCTAAAAAAGTACTTTATAAAAGAATATTACGACAAAAAGAAAAATGCTTTTATCGAGTACTCTGAAAAGCATTTAAATTTTACAAAAGCAGTAGCAACTTATCATGAAATATTAAGAGCAAAAAAAAAGGATAAGGATTGCCTGAGCAAGGTTTTGAATAGAAAATTAGACTCTCTCGAAATTAAAAATAACCTCTTAAGAGAAATCCCTTTTAAAAAATTAACGAATAATATTAATAATTCACATGAGAATCAAAAAGAAAATGATTTAAATTCAAAGTCTCAATGGCAGTTAAAGGCTTCAGATTTAGAGAAAGATATAAATTTAAAGGATCAGAAAATTGATTTATTAACCAAAGAGTTAGAGTGTGTATATCATTCAGAAAGTTATAGATTTTTTATAAGACCTATTATCTGGCCTTTTTTATCTATTTTGAAATTTATATTTAAATGGAGATCCAAATGAAAAATAAAAATGGCGATAAAGGTTTATTCGAGCCTGGTTATTTAAAAGATATGTTAGGCGAAGGCTGGTACGACATTGAATCAGATGTTGCTTCTATTTGGGTATGGTCTAAAAAAGTAGCTTTTTTAAAATTTCCAGAAAATCATAAGGGAGTAAGTATCGATCTTTCCGGTTGTCCAGTGAAAGGAAAGAAAATAGAATTATCTCTCTTTGATGAAACAAAACAATTTAACAGTATTTATCAGCTTTCAGAAAACATAAGTACTATAAATGTTCCAGAAGGAACGTCAAATGTTAGGCTGGAAGTTTCAGAATTATGGTCTCCAAGGATAATGTTGAACAACTCTGACATTAGAGATTTAGGCATACGGCTTCACGATATAAGATTGGATAGTTTTTATAAAAAAGATGGATCATGGTGGTGTTGTTTTTTTGAAAAGAGTAGCATGTCGGAAGCCCTTCTTAAAAGATTAAAACATCAAAACCACATACTCTTGCAACAAGATATAGCTGAGAAAAGGTCTATATTGCGATCGTTTCCTATAGTGCCATCTTTGGCAACAGATTATTTATGCAATCTAAGGTGTCGTATGTGTATACAGAGGACAGTAAATGACAGTGATTTAAATATGCTTATGTCGAAAGGAATTAACGAGAGGAGCCTGATTAAATTCGCAGAGGAGGTTTTTCCAACGGCGCAAGTTTTGAGATTAAACACAGCGGGTGAACCATTAATGTCACGAACATTTGACTTAGAGTTGGAATTAGCTGATAGATACAAGGTTAGACTTGATCTTATAACTAATGGTACATTGCTAAATGCGAAAAAGGGTCGCCTTAAGAGATTAACGCAGTGTACTAAAAAATTTACATTATCTTTTGATTCGCCAATCAAAGAGACTTATGAAAGTATTAGAATAGGAGCAAATTACTCAGAGGTTATAGAAAATATTGGCCTATTTCAAAAATACAAATACCAGTTACCAGAAAACAATAGGCCTTATTTTGTTTTAGTCATGGTATTAATGAAAAGGAATTTTAAAGAATTACCTCAAATGGTTGAGTTTGCCAAAAAAATTGGAGTTGATGTTTTAGTTGCCCCTAGAATAGTTATGCATTTTGATGGCATGAAAGAAGAGTCATTAGATGATAACACGGAAGAGGTTGTTCTATATTTAAAAAAGGCAATAAAACTGGCTAAAGAACTAGATATTACTTTTCACTCAGCACCTTTTTATCATAAGTATCTATATCCCAATCATATAAATATTGGACAATTTAAAGATGACGTCCAGCCTAAGATAGATGCGGAGAGTCTTTCATGTAGCAAAAAATTAAAACAATGTCCATTCTTATGGGATCAAGTCTTTATAAATAATAAAGGAACGATATTACCTTGCTGCGCACCTGAACCACCAATAGCAGGAAATATAGAGATAGCTAGTTTTGAAAGCATCTGGAATGGAGAGGTTTATCAAAAAATGAGAGAGACTTTTGTGGAAGAGGGGCGTTTTGAACATTGCTATAATTGTGCAAAAGACGGCTTTCTAACCAATATCTAACTTTTTATGAAAATGCTTAACATAATCCATTGTTTTCCTCCTGAGAGCATGTCTGGTTCTGAAATATATGCGTATAACCTCTCAAAAGAACTGTCAAAATCTCATGACATAAGTATTTTTTATAGGATTAACGATAGATCAAGAAAAAACTATGAATTGGTCAAAGGGAATTACGACGGGTTAAGCGTCTATAAAGTAAACAATATCCTTAATAGATATACTACGCTTGAAAATATATATAAAAATAAAAACATTGAAGATATTTTTATTAAAGTCCTAGATGAGGTTAAGCCAGATATAGTTCATATACACCATCTATTGTTCTTATCGCTAGGCATTATAGATATAATCAAAGAACGCAATATACCTATAGTTTTTACTCTGCACGATTATTGGCTTATGTGTCCTAGGGGTCAATTATTAAAGCCTAATTCGAGACTATGCAGTGATCCAGTTAATTCTAATTGTTTATATTGCTTAATATCTGGTATGAGTCCGAGTAACATTAGCAGAAAAATATTCACGTTTAGTATCCCTAGAAAAATTTCCAAAAGATATAATGTTGAACTTAGTGAAGTTTTCGATAAGGTCGATTTATTTATAGCGCCTTCAAAGTTTTTAAGGAATAGATTTATAGAGTTGGGTATGCCGCAGGGGAAAATCAGATATTCGGATTATGGAATGAACGCTGATTTATTCAAGGATATTAAAAAAACTTTATCAGATAAAGTAAGATTTGGCTTTATAGGTACTCTTATACCTACCAAAGGAGTTCATGTAGCAATAAAGGCTTTTAATAAGATAGAAGAGAGTAATGTAATGCTTAAAATTTATGGAAAACCTCCTGTGAACAATGGAATATTTAGTTATTATAAAAAAATAAAGAGAATTGTAAGAGGTAATAAAAATATTTATTTTATGGGAAGCTTTGACAATAAGGATATAGCGAAAGTATTTAAAGATATAGATGTTTTAATATTTCCATCCATGTGGGAAGAAAACTCACCTTTGATATTGCATGAAGCGATATTATCAAATACACCTATCTTAGCTAGTAAAGTAGGGGGAGTGTCTGAACTTATAAAAGATAGCTTTTTTTTATTTGAACGAGGCAATGTAGAAGAGCTTTATAACAAGATAAAGTTCTTTATTGATAATTCGGATAAGCTAAACGAGCATAATCCCGCAGTAACTACTGTAAAAGATATCAAAGAGGATGCAGTGGAAATAGAGAAGATCTATAGTTTATTGGTTAAACGTCAAGAAACTATAGACTCGAAAGTATTGACAAAAATCTTATAAGGTATATACTTATCTTATTGGATATAAGTAATACAATCATTCCTGGGGAGGTTTGAGGTGGCAAAAAAGAAACTTAAATGGGATAGGCCGGAGCTTATTGTTTTAATAAGAGGTGATAAGCAAGAAGCAGTGCTTGCTTTTTGCAGTACCGATGACGATACGGTGCCGAGAGAGTATGCTAAATATGGACCTAATTTTTTACATTTTTCATGTTATATCCGTGTCGGAGGCCCTGCGCCAGATGAAGTCTGTAACTTTTGTTCAGAACTTGGCCCATCATAAGGCAAAGATCTATTCAGTGATTCCGTAGTCACTCTTAATAGTATACCTAAGATTACCCACCAAAAAAAAGATACCTGAGGGATAAAATAAGTTATATCTATTATATTATGCATCATGAAGACAATGCTGACAAATAGTATTAGGTTATTTTGAAGTTTTGTCCTTAAATTTTTTACAATCATAGATAATAGATATATTAGACCTATTAAGCCTAGAATCCCAAGCTCGACCCAAATCTGCAAAAATAGATTATGAGCGTATCTAGTATCTGTATCTGATCCGATTTTATATTTTAAAAAGACTTCCTGAAAATTTCCAGGACCGACCCCGAATATTGGATGATACTTTATGATATTGATAGCAGTTTTCCAGTATGCTATGCGTTGGGTGATGGAATTTTGCGGGTTTTCAAGGTTTATTAATCTTTCCCCACGACTTAGTAGGATAAATATTAGGGCTAATACTATGAAGATGGAAGAGATAATAGCGATTCTTTTTTCAAATCTTAATGTTTTATAGCCAACTACCACATAAATAATTAATGCAACTATAAGGCTGAGCCATGCGCCCATTGATTTTGTTAAAAGAAGCGCAAAGGATATAAGGATCACGGCTATTAAAGCTATTTTATATCTTTTTGATAGATATAAAGCCAGAAAGAACATCATTATTAGATATCCTCCTAATATGTTAGGAGAGGGAAAGGTGCTTATAGCTCGTTTCCCTATAAGGATATCTTTGGCGTATGAAGAATTGGAGACTAGAAAATTCTGAGTAGAGTTTAAGCCATTTAGAAGGATGTCATATCCCCAAAAGTATTGGTATATTGCATAGATGCTTACAATAGAGGCTGAAAATACCATGATCTTTATAAGGGTGTCTTTTTGAGACCGATTTGACAACCCCACCATAGAAAATATCATTATATAGCTAATAAACCTAATGATCTCTTTTGTAGAATTTTCAAAATTTACTGAAAATATATGCGATATAAGATAAGACAAAAGCATAATAGCTATAGGCATCACAAAAGGACTCTTGAATTCATATTTCCTATAGATAAAAAGAGTTATGAATCCTAGCATAATTAAAGCGACTTCATAGTATAACTCTAGAAGGGGATAGACAAGACCAGAGAAGAAGGGCCGGATAAAGATAAAGAAAGCAAGTATTGAAAGTATAATAGGCGATATGGGTTTTGAGTTTAATTTTTGCATGGTATGATTAGTCTAATAATAGCACTATTTTTGGTAATTACAATAGTAAATTTATCAAACATTTATACCGTATTTTTAATTTTATGGTACAATATAATATAAAGGAGAATCGATAGATAAGAAATGGCCAGACAATACCCTAGTATTTTCCATCTTTTTTCGGATATATTTTCTAAGAGCAAAGTGAATTGTGTTTTGATAGGTGGTTTTGCGGTGAATTACTATAAGGTAAGCCGGCAGACAGCAGATATAGATTTTTTGATCACTAAAGAGGATTTTGAGAAAATATCGGATATATTGATAAAAAAAGGATTTAAGAAAGACTATGAGCATGAAGTATTCACGAGGCTTTTAGGAGATGAGCCCTATCTAATGGATACAGATTTTATGTTTGTAGATAAGGATACGTTGGATAAGATCATTAAAGATGGGAAAAAGATCTCTATCGCAAAACAAAAGTTTATCGTACCAAGCCTAAGTCATCTGATCGCACTGAAACTACACGCGATAAAGTATAACCCGTCTATTCGAGAATATAGGGACATGCCGGATATCATTCAATTGATCAATGTCAATAAAATCGATGTCAAAGATACCGAGTTCAAAGACATATGCCTTACATATGGTACAGAAGAGCTTTACAACAAGATACTGGAGAAAGCATAGATGGAAAAATTAAACTTGCCTGTCACTAAATCTAAAGATATTCCTTCCAAATGGTTATCCATGGAGGATTACATGGATTTTATAAATCTAAATCTGAAGTATACTGTTGATAAAAAAAGCGTTAGAGAACAGAAAAGATCAGCAGCAGTGACTGCCAGATTTTTATTATTCTAACTTTATAATTTAATATGAAAAAGATATCCGAAACTATATTTCTTGTTATTTTTATACTATTTTTTATATGGATATCATTTTTTTCTAGCCTGATACAACCTAAATATATAGTTATAATTCTTTTTTTTGGTTTTATAAGCATTATTTTTTTAGATAAGATTAATATTAAGAGACTGTTTATTGATAAAAATGATCTATTTTTATGGAGTTATATATTTATATTAACAATAGGATTGAACTTTGCGCAGAATAGAGATATAGCCATAAATAAATACTACGATTATGCGATCCCAGCATTAGTAGTCTATTTTTTCTTTAAAAGTAACATTTATTTATTTAAAAATAAAAACGAGGTAGCTTTAACTATATGCATATTAGGAGCTATAGTTGGTTTTATTGGGATACTGGAGCATATATTCCATAGAAATTTAATATACGAGATTTTTATTAAAAATCAGTATTATATCTATTATCTTTCTCAAGGTAGGGTAATGTCTACCCAATACGTTCCTCAAGTTTTTGGGACTTACTTAGCTGCGAGTTCACCTTTTGCTTGTTTTCTAGCTTTCAATGCAAATAAAAAATCATTGATTCTAATAGGTATTTTTTGTTGGTTATTTATTCTCGTAGGAGCTTTTTTATCTCTAGAGCGAGTTGCGATCTGCGCTTTTACCGCCGCAACTTTTATATATCTAGTATTTAAAAATAAAAAGATAGCCCTGATTTTTCTCTTATTTATATTTAGCTTACTATTAGTGTTTTCATCAAGTAAAGATATCAATAAGCAAAGGATCAGCATAGGTAGATACGGATTTTTTAATAAGGAGTATCATAAGTATAGAATTACTAGATTTGAGATTGCTGGGACTATTGCTAGACATAACATTATTTGGGGTGTTGGATTGGGTAATTATAAGATTGTATTCAATAAATATGATAAAGAGCCCAAGGAGCATAATGAATACAGGAAAACTCCGGAAAATATGTTTCTTATGATGCTTTGTGAAAGTGGTGTTTTAGGATTATTGTCTTTTATTGGTTTTTTGTTTCTGATTATTTCAAGGGCTTTACCGATGATAAGAATGTCTTCTAAGTATAAAGAGGTTATTTCTATTGCATTGGGAGGGATGGTAGCGATATTAGTAACTATGATGACGTATGATTCACTGTACTGGAGGACTCCATATTTTATGTTCTGGTTTTATTGCGGCATTATAATGTCATTGACTGGAAGAGAAGAGAATGTCGAAAATATCTAGTGAAAGAATAGTTCTTTTTTTTATGATCCTATTTATCATTTGGATATCTTTTGTCCCAGACCCAATAAAATTTCAGTATAATAATGTATTTAATATAATATTATGGATTTTGTTTTTAGTCAGTTTCTTTAAAAAAAGGCATGATTTTAAAGAATATTTTCTTGATAATGGTAAATTTTTCTGGGTATATCTTTTTCTTTTTTCTATAAACATATACTTTTCTCAAAATAAACTATCTTCCTATGTTTATTATAGAGATTTTGTCCTTAGCGCAATCCCGATATATTATTTGGCTAGAAACGAAATTAATTCTAAAAATGTAAAGAGCGTCTTATATGTTTTATGTATATGTGCTGGACTAGTAGCATTTTTTGGTTTCTTAGAGATGCTGTTCGAACGCAATATAATATACGAAAGATATATAAGTAACTATTTTTATCATAGGTATTTAATAGAAGAAAAACGCATGATGTCGACATTGGCACACCCTAACATATTGGGGTCTTACCTTATAACTTGCTTGCCGTTAGCGTATTATTTTTATAAAAGTGAGAAGAGAAAAACGCTAAAGAATTTTAATTTCACAGTATTTTTAGTTATATTTTCCGCAATGGTCTTTACTTTTTCAAGAGGCACCTATCTGGCAGGATTTCTGACATTTTTGATTTTACTGATCTTAAAGAAGAGATTTAAAACTGTAATTTTTGTTCTGTGTTTAGGGATTTTGTTTATTATTTTTTGTTCACTCAGGTTATATGTTATCTCAGAGTTTACACATAGGTTCAGCATACAAAGGTTATGGAGCTATTTGAGCACAGGGCATAGGACTGGCGCGTATCTTGTTACATGGAACATGTTAAGACACCACCCTTTCGTAGGCATAGGGCTTAATAACTTCAGGTTGGTTTTTAACGAATACTCAAGCCTAAGACTTCCACATGAACTTATGATACCTGATAGTGTCTATCTTATGCATTTGGCGGAGACAGGGGTGATAGGTTCTGTAGGTTTTATAATATTTCTGGAGAGCATTATAAAAAGGTCTTTTTTGTGCTACAAGAAATCAGAAGGATATAGAAAAGAGATGTTTTCAGTTGTTTTGATAGGTTTTACAGCTATGTTATTCAACGTGAATACATTTGATGCATTCTTATGGAAAACTTCTTTTTATTTATTTTGGTTAGTCATCGGTCTAATAATATCTTTTGATAGAGAGATTTCATCTAGCGAAAGATAGATGTTTTTTAATGTTAGGACTATATTACCCCAGTCGTAATCTATCTTTATTTTCCCCCAAGCCTTTTTACCTAAGTCATATACCAACTGAGGGTCATTTAGAAGCAATTCTAGTTTTTTCTTTAGATCAGCATGATCTTTATTTTCAAAAGTCATGGTGCAATCAGAGCCTATTTCTACACATTCAGGTATATTACTTATTAGGCAGCATTTTTTGTGTGACATTGCTTCCAAAAGCGCTATAGGGCAGCCCTCTATTTCAGAAGGCAATACGAATATATAGGCATTATTGTATAAAGCAGACAGTTTTTCCCCATAAATAGGCCCTAAAAACCTTATATTTTTTTGAGAGATTTTTTTTAATTCCCTGAAATACCAATCAGTATAACTAGCTTGGCCTGCTATCCAAAGTTCTTTATCGGTATTTATATCGTTAAATGCCCTTATTAAATATTGTATACCCTTCTCTGGTACTAGTCGTCCAACAAAGAGTATATAGTCTTCTGATGGGGTATCCTGGAGACCTTTTTGTATATTTACACCATTGGGAATGAAATAAGTTTCTTTATTATACTTATTTTTAAAATAATTTTTTAGATGCTTTGACACTACTATTGTTTTGTTTGGGAAATATAAGGCGCTTATCTCACACAGTTTTAATAAAAATTGTACGAGTTTATTCCATTTTTTTCTTTTCCAGTCCAGGGCGTGTACGGTCACAATAGTTTTTTTGCCAAATATGCGAGGGATAAATGAAAAGATTGACGAGCCGATCCCATGGTAATGTACTATGTCAGTATCTGTAAATATTACATGAATAGTCGATATAAGGGAATGGACAATGGTTGCAAGGTGTTTTGTATGTATAGTAGGAAGTTCTATCAGTTTTGTAAAGCTGTAATAGGATGTTTTTATTTTTTTTGAATGGCAGTATACAGTTATATCAATACCTTGCTCTACTAGGCGTTTTGAAAGTTCTTCTATGGCGTTTTCGACCCCACTATACACAGCAGGGATACCTCTTGAACCAATATGGGAGATTATCATATCTTGAATCTTCTTTCGAATAAACTGACCCTGACAATGTAAACAATGATGTCTATGATCGAATCGAATAGAAAAATCCTTAAAATGGATAGCTTGACTTTATTTTTTGTTTCTTTGAAAAATATGTCTTGAGGGAAAAGGTAAAGTAATATTTTTTTTCTAAAAGAGCTTATCTTAAAAAGTTGAGGTAAGTCAGTCCCGAATATGTTATTGATAGCGAAGATAGAGAAGCTAAGGCAGTTTTTGATATGATTTTTTTTAGCAATTTTTTTAAGGTACGAATAGTCAATATTAGATTCTTTTTGTTCTAAGATATTGAGGACATCGCAAAAATCTTTAAAAGTAGCTTGTCTAATATGGCGTCTAATATGAAGTGTCGTAACAATGACCGCATCTTCAAGCCTTAGTTTGTCAGAGGTCCATATGCCAGGCAAGCTGATCTTGTATGGCCTGGGAGGAAAAATCTCCCAGTGAAGGTCTATGTTAGAGATAACACTGGGAGACATCTTTTTCGATAGTATTATTTGAGATTCTGGTGATATTTTTGGATAAGCGCTGTAAGACAGACTTTTGAGCACTGTTTTTGCTTTTTCCGAATCCTCCTTTTTGACTAATATATCGATATCTACCATATTTCTTGCGCCAATGTTTTTATATATCCTATCTTCTAGGTCTATTCCTTTCAGAGGGATCACAGGTATTTTGTTTTCCAATAGCTTATCTCGCACGGATAAAAATTCTTTTTTTAATAAAGTATTTATTTTTAAGCTATAAAGATAAATTTTTGTCATTTTTTCAGGGATAATAAGGTCAGAGTCTATTTTTTTAAGTTGAGAATATATTAGAGGGTACACGCGGTTAATCTCGGCGAATTTGTCCAAATCAGCCCAGAAGCCTTCTGTGTTAAATGATATAGATATCTCTTTTTTTTCAGATCCAGTCAAATCTATTTTGCAGAGTAAAAGTATGCTTTTTTTATTCTTTTCCATACTATAATAAATAGCATATAGCTAGGTATAAAGCAATATATATTATTGGGTAATAGAAGTAACAAATTCTCTTGACAATCTAACATATATAATGTACTCTTTAATAAAGAAAATGATATATGTAACTTCTTATAATATTGAGGTTAGAGGGATAAGATGGTGAAGAAACCAAGAAACAAGTGGAAAAAACCAAATCTGGTCGTAATGGTAAAAGCCAAGGGTGAAAATGTCTTGACGATCTGTAAGAAGGATGAGACATATTATATCTATGCAGGCTCAGTATTTGGCGGCTGTCAGTCTTTTACTGCGATTTCATGGCCGCGAGAATGCGCAGTTTGTTATAATCTTGATCAGTCTTGATTTTTAATCATTGCTTGATATTTTATCGATGAAGCAGTTGTGACTAGGAAATTACTTAGTAGCCTGGTCTTGTTTTTATTATTCACATTTTGTTTCCCGCCAAAGGCCCAAGAGTAAATATATTAACTTTACATGAGTAATCTTATAAAATCTAATAGACATCAGGATAGATATGTTTTAATGAAAAGGTCATTTAATATGCCGAGACTTCCTTTTGAAGGGATTATTGACTTGACATACCGTTGTAATAATAATTGCAGACATTGCTGGCTTAGGATATCGCCTGATTCTAAAGACAAAAGACATGAACTTTCCTTGGAAGATATAAAAAAAATAGTAGATGATGCAAAGACTATGGGTTGTCACAAATGGTCTATATCAGGCGGTGAACCAATACTAAGGCCTGATTTTTTAGAGATATTCGATTATATAACCTCTAATTCAAGATCATATAGTATTAATACTAATGGGTCACTTATTACAAAAAAGATCGCAGGACTTTTTAAAAGGATCGGAGCAAAGATGATAGCGCTTTATGGCGCTACAGCCAAAGTGCATGATCATATTACGAGAAATCCAGGTTCTTTTGAGGCTACCATGCAAGGCATTAGATATCTAAAAGAGGCAAGAGCTGGTTTTATGATACAGCTTGTCCCTATGAGAGATAATTACCATGAATTTGAGAAAATGAAACTATTGGCCCGGTCTTTGAGTAAACACTATAGGATAGGAGCAGCCTGGCTTTTTTTATCAGCAAGCGGTGATGAAAAAGTCAATAAAGAGATAATTTACCAGCGTCTTTCGCCGAAAGAGGCAGCAAGGCTTGATACAATAGATTTATCTACCGAGGATAATAGAAATACTGGTCTTTGTCCAAAACCAGAGACACACCTTTTTTCTTCGTGCATAAAGAATAGAAGAGAATTTCATATAGATCCTTATGGTGGGATGAGTTTTTGCTCGTTTGTCAAAGAACCTGGCCTTAGGTATAGTTTAAAAAAAAGCAGTTTTAAAAAAGTCTGGGAAGAGCTTATCCCATCTTTGGCAGATAAGATAAAGGTTACGAAAGATTATTTAAGGAATTGCGGCAAGTGTGATTTGAAAAGCAATTGCCTTATCTGTCCTGTGTATAGTTATCTTGAGCACCGTAAATTTAGCAAAAAGATCGACTATCTGTGTGATATGGCAAAAGAAAATAGGAAGCTTAAAGAAGATTGGAAGAAAAATAACAGGCGCTATTTTAATATCGCAGATGTAACAATACGAGTAGACTCAGATATGCCTATAAATAATAAGACATTTAGCGCTAAGTTTAAGCAATTTGAAGTAAATAAACCAGGGAAAGATATCGTTAAGATAAGACATCATTTTAAATTACCTGATCTTAAGGAAAAGGATTTAGGGGAGCTATATTATAAAAGACTCCCTTGGGCAATATATAAGAAAGGCCTTTCCTGGATATATATGGGGATATTGCCGGATAATATAGAAAAAAAGATCCATAAGATAGTAGTATTCAATAATGAGCATACCAGCATTAGTGTGTATAGTAACATAGGAAAGCATTTTTCTAAAGGAGGTTTACAAACCCTCAGCCTTCTCCCAACAGATCAAATATTTTTAGCAAGATTATTGGCAGATAGAGAGGGCTGTGTCTTGCACGCAAGTGGCGTTGAACTCGAAGGGAAGGGGTTGCTTTTTGTTGGTGTGTCAGGAGCTGGTAAATCCACAATGATAAAAATGCTAAAAGGCAGCTCAAAAATACTCTGCGATGATAGAATTATCGTTAGGAAGCAGCCTGAAGGGTTTAAGATGTATGGTACATGGAGCCATGGTGAGATACCTGAAGTCTCTAATGCTTCGGCTCTACTAAAAGGGGTATTTTTTCTGAATAAATCAAAGGAAAATAAGATAGAATTGATCAATGATAAAAGAGAAATAACCAGAAAGCTTCTTCCGCGTTTAATAAAGCCATTCGTTACGGTAGAGTGGTGGGAAAAATCCCTCCAGTTTATCGAAAAAATGGCCGATGAAGGTACATTTTATAATCTTTATTTTGACAAAAGCGGAAATATATTGAACATATTACAAGATATATAGTTCAGCTGATATACAGTGATAATGAAAAAGAATATTTCTTATGCTACTAAGAAGATAATAGGTAAGGATTTTTATTGGAGAATAAAAACTTCTCCCCTGCCTCATCTTGACATTGAAATTACGGAAAGGTGTAATAGCAATTGTATACATTGCTATATAAATCTACCCATCGATGACAGAGATGCTAAAAAAAGAGAGCTCTCGACAGATAAGATAAAGACCATATTAAAAGAAGCAGTTGAGCTTGGTTGTATGGTTGTAAGATTTACAGGAGGGGAGCCGCTTTTAAGAGAGGATTTTGAAGAGCTTTATGTATACGCAAGAAAGTTAGGGCTAAAGGTCATCTTATTTACAAATGCTACCTTGATCACCCCTCATTTAGCAGAGCTCTTTAATGATATTCCGCCATTAAAAAAAATAGAAGTAAGCGTCTATGGTATGAAAGAGTCTTCTTATGAAGCTTGTACACGGATCAAAGGGTCTTTTAAGGATTTTAAGAGGGGAATAGACCTATTATTGAAACACAATATTCCTTTTATTGTTAAAGGAACGCTTTTACCTACCAATAAAAAAGACATGGAAGAATTTGAAAAATGGACTAGTACTATTCCATGGATGGACAAAAAAAAGCCATCATATTCAGCATCTTTTGACCTGAGGTCTCGCAGAGATGATACTAAAAAGAATGATATCATAAAAAAACTTAGAGTTGTACCTAAAGAAAGTTTGGATATTTCCAAAGGAAAGCAAAAAAACCATATCAAAAGTATGCAGGAATTTTGTTCAAAGTTCATGCATCCTTCAGGTGAGTATATCTTTTCTTGCGGATCAGGAAAAGATAGCGGTTGCGTGGATAGTTATGGCAATTTTCAGCCTTGTATGCTGGTGAGGCATCCCGACTTAGTTTATGATCTCAAAAAAGGCTCCCTAAGAGATGCTGTCATTAATTTTTTTCCAAAAATAAGAAAGATAAAAGCTAAAGATCCAGAATATCTGTCTCGGTGTGCCAGGTGTTTTTTAAAAGGCCTATGTGAACAATGTCCTGGGAAGTCCTGGTCAGAGCATGGAACTCTAGATACTCCTGTAGAATACTTGTGTAAAATTGCCCATGTTCAGGCTAGATTTCTAGGTCTTATAGGAAAAAGCGAAAATGCATGGGAAGTTAAAGATTGGAAAAAAAGAATAGATAGGTTTGTCAATAAAAAGGTTTTTTAAAAAAAGGAGACGATTTATGAAAACAGCGCTTGATATTAAAAAAACTTATAAGATATCGGAAGCTGTGGTGGCTCGCGAAATACAAGGGGAATTTATAATAATCCCTATAACTTCCGGAGTAGGGGATATGGAGGACGAGATATTTACTCTGAATGAGACTGGTAGGGCCATATGGAATGAGCTTGATGGCAAGAGTACACTTGAAGAAGTCATAGGACGGCTAGCTGAAAAGTTTGAGGGAGGGAAAGACGAGATCAAGGAAGATGTGCTAGGATTGACGAATGAGCTTTTAAAAAGAAAGATGGTGATTGAAAATCGAAAGAAATAAAGCTAGTTATTTTATAAAAGAAGGACAGGACATCGTTTTTGACAGCTCAGCTTTTATAGAGTTACTCAAAGTAACGTTAAACAAAAACGCTGGATTTAGGTTTAAGGCAAAGGGGTTTAGTATGTCACCTTTTATTATGGATGGGGATACAATAACACTTTGTCGATTAAACGACAAAGGTGATTTTTGTCTTGGAGATATGGCTGCTTTTATACATCCTGTTACAAGGCGGCTTACTGTTCATAGAATAATAGGAAGAAAAAGAGACTGTTATGTCTTAAAAGGCGATAGTATGTTATGGATAGATGGCATAATTAAAAAAGAAGATATGCTGGCATTTGTAGAAAAAATAGAAAGAAATAATAAGAATATTTTTTTTGGCAACAGGAGAACGCGTTTTCTGATCTTTTTTTTAACAAAGACCAGGCTTATTAATCTTTTTATATATCTATGGAGAATATTGATACCACTTTTTATAAGAGATCGGATCAAGAAGGTAGTGTTAAATGGATAGTCCTTTCGTAAAGCGTAAGAAATTACCTGATTTTAAGATGTGGGATAAGATGAAAGAAGGAATGAATATCATTTCTTTTAATCTAGAACTTACCGCAAGATGTAATAATAATTGCAGACACTGCTATATAAACCTACCTAAAAATGATGCTGATGCAAAAAAGAAAGAATTAACTATTAGCGAGATAGAACATATAGCAACTCAAGCAGTGAATATGGGGGCTGTATGGTGTCTTATAACAGGCGGTGAGCCATTATTGAGAGAGGATTTTTTTGAGGTTTATATATTACTTAAAAAAATGGGATTATTTGTGTCAGTGTTTACTAATGCTACGTTGATAACTGACAGACATATAGATTTATTTAAAAAATATCCTCCGAGAAACCTGGAAGTGACAGTATATGGTGTTACGAAAAAAACCTATGAAAAGGTTACTAGAAAGCCTGGTTCTTTCGAGGCATTTATGAAAGGACTTGATATATTGCTTAAAAATAAGATAAAAGTACGTTTTAAAGCAATGGCACTACACTCTAATGTTGATGAGTTACCTCAAATAGCTAGTTTTTGTAGAGAAAGGACTACTGATTATTTTCGTTTTGATCCTTTTCTGCACATGAGATTTGATTCTGACAAAAAAAGGAATCAAGAAATATCTTTAGAAAGACTTTCTCCTGATGAGATAATTATAGTAGAAAGTCAGGACTCCAAGAGGTTTCAGTTTTTGGAGAAAAACTGTTCAAGTCTTATTTTATCTAAAGATTCACATTCTGATGGAAATAATATATTTTATTGCGGCGCAGGTAATAGTAACTTTGATATCAGCTATGAAGGCATGTTCAAGCTTTGTTCATCTCTGCACAATCCTAAATGTATGTATGATCTAAGAAAAGGGACTCTTAGGGATGCTTGGGAGAACTTTGTACCTAACGTAAGAGCAATGACTTCAAACAGGAAAGAATTTCTTGAGAAATGTAAGGTTTGTAATATTGTGAACCTATGTTTATGGTGTCCTGCTCATGCGCATCTTGAGTGTGGAGAGCTCGATAAGCCGATAGATTATTTCTGCGAAGTGGCGCATGCGAGGGCGAAGATGCTGGAGGATGCGAAAAAGTTAAAAGTTTAAAATGAAAAATTCCTTGCATTTTCCCCATAAATAGGGTAATATATTTCGTATAAGTACTAAAAATAGTATCTTGGAGAAATATAATGCACTATCTTGAATTAAGAAATGCCCTAAAGGACTTCACGATATTTTCCTTTAATGACATTAAATCCCTTAAAGGTAATTTTTTCCGCACAAGGCTGAATGAATGGCAGGATAAGGGGTATATTATAAAGGTAGTGAGGGGGTATTATGTCTTTTCTGATTTAAAGCTTAATGAAAAGGCGCTTTTCGAGATCTCCAACAAGATATATCCTCCTTCATATATTTCTTTTGAGATGGCGCTTTCTTATTACCAGTTGATCCCTGAAAGCGTCTACGGAATTACCGCTGTTTCTACCCGCAGGACATATAGATTCAAGACCCGGATAGCAGAATTTATATATAGGACTGTAACGCCCAGGCTTTTTTTTGGGTATATTTTGGTAAAATATGGGGATAAATATTTTAAGATTGCCAGCATGGAAAAGGCTATTTTGGATTATTTATATATTAATCCGAACATAAAAGATGAAGATGGTTTTGCGAGTTTACGCATAAATAAGGATATGTTTTTTAAGCAGCTTAGCAAAGAAAAGCTATATATGTTTCTTGAGAGGTTTAATCAGAAGGCATTAAGAAAAAGATCAGAGTCTTTCTTGAGGTTTATGAGCCATGCTTGATATAAGAGAGATAGAGTCTTTTTATCCTGAATATCTTAAGGTTTTTAAGAGAAATTTACTACGCGAATACCTGCAGTATAAAATACTCGAGATTATTTTTAATTCAAGATTTGGGGGGAAACTCTCTTTTATGGGAGGGACAGCTATACGCATTATACATTCAAACACAAGGTTTTCAGAAGATTTGGATTTTGATAATCTAGGGCTAAATAAAAGAGAATTTGAGCGATTGGCAGGGTTAGTAAAAAGGCAATTGGCCTTACAGGGATATATATCAGAGGCCAGGAATGTTTTTAAAGGCGCTTACAGGGCTTATTTAAGGATCCCGAATGTACTTTTTGAAAGTGGATTATCCTGGCATAAAGAGGAAAAGATACTAATCCAGCTAGATGCTGAACCCCAGAATTTTGATTATGCCCCTGACAAAGTTATTATAAATAAATTTGACGTATTTTTGCGGATAAATATAGTGCCGCCTGACATATTGCTGGCGCAAAAGATATATGCTATCCTTAAACGTAAGCGCGCAATGGGGAGGGATTTTTATGATGCCATTTATCTTTTTGGCAAGGCAAGGCCTAATTTTGATTATTTAAGAGCGAAGCCAGGCATTAAGGATATAGATGAGTTAAAAGAGAAACTTTTATTAAAATGTAAAAAGTTGGATTTTAAACACTTGTCAAAAGATGTAGAACCTTTTTTATTTAAACCAAGCGATTCAAAGAAGGTGCTGTATTTTTGTGAGTATATAAAAAGCATGAAATGAGAAAATTCCAGCCAAAACTTGATCAGGCAAAAAGTCAGACCCAGCTTTTTTTTAGATTTGTAAGGCTTATCCTGCCTCACAAGGCAAAGTGGGTTTTAATAATCTTATTAGGTAGTTTCTGGAGCTTATTAAGCGTAGTAAATCCATATATAACAAAACTAATAGTTGATGAAGGGATAATAAAAAAAGACCTGAGGCAGTTTGTGCTGCTTGCTAGCCTAGGGATATTGGTATTTATTGCGCTTGGCGCGATAGAAGGTCTCAAGGAATATCTAGAGAAAAAAGTAAGCCTGGATGTCAAATACAGCCTAAATAATGCGGTGTTTAGTAAGATCAATAAGTTGTCTCTCGCATGGTTTAGAGATAGATCAACAGGTGAAAATATCTATAAGATAAGCAGCGATATAGATAGGGTAAATACGCTTATTACAAGCATCCCCCCAAAGGCAGTGATGCTTTTCCCTAGGATTGCTTTTATATTTATTATTATATTAAAGCTAAACTGGAAGATAGCGTTATTTTCACTTTTTTTAGCGCCATTCCTTTATATAGGGCCGTATTATTTTATCAAAAAACGTAGATCGATCTGGGAGAAGCTAATAGAGTGCTCTCAAAGCATATTTAAATTCCTGCAGGAGAGTTTTTCTCACTCGTATTTAATAAAGGTATTTGGCAAGGAAAAAGATGAAAAAGAAAAATACCTAAACATCTTAAAAAACAATATTGAGCTAGAAAAAAGCAGTACAAAACTAGATATCTTTAGCGGGTTTTCAGCCAAAGTATTGGATAAGGTCATAATAGGGCTTATTACATTTTATGGAGGCTATCATGTGATAAGAGGTGAGATAAGCTTTGGCACTCTCACAGCGATCCTGGTGTATCTAGGCCAGCTAGTGAACATGCAATACGGCTTTATATCGTTTTTTCAAAGCACTGTCCTGGGCCTTGTATCATGTGAGAGAGTAGAGAATATCTTGAATGAAAAAGAGGAGATAGCAGACAGGGAAGACGCAAAATATATTATTGTAACTAAAGGCGAGATAGAATTTAAAAAAGTAAATTTTGGATACTCGAAAGATCAACTTATTTTAAAAGGCCTCGATCTTAAGATAAAAGGGGGAACGCACATTAGCTTGGCTGGGCCTTCAGGGCAGGGTAAGACCACGATCCTGAATCTGATCGCCAGGCTGTACGAGGTCGATGGAGGCGAGATAATAATAGATGGGCAAAATATTAGGGATGTGTCCCTAAATTCGCTTAAAAATAGTATTGGAATGGCGCTGCAGGAGCCGAACCTCTTTAATGATAGCATAAAAAATAATATCCTTTATGGAAATAACCTGGCTAGCTTTGAAGATGTTATAAAGTGCGCTAAGATAGCCCTGGTAGATGAGTTTACTGAAAAGCTGCATGATAAGTATGAAACAATAATCGGTGAAAATGCATGTAAGATATCAGAAGGACAAAAGCAGAAGATAGCTATTGCGCGCGCGCTTATAAAAAAGCCAAAGATCTTAATACTTGATGAGGCATTTGCTTCCATGGATTCCCTGAGTGAAGATAGGATAATAGAGAATATCAGGGGATATGCTAAGGATATCACGCTTATCAGCGTCTCCCACCGCTTATCTACTGTAAAACGGTCAGAGCTAGTGTATTTTTTGAATAGTTCAGGAGAGATGGTGATCGGCAATGTAGAAGAACTCCTTGGCAATAATAAAGAATTCCAGGATTTATTTAGAGATCAGACAGAGGATAAGGTTTTAACATAGGTTTATTGAAGGACTGTGTGATGTAGGGCAGGTTGAAACCTGCCCTACATTTATATGAGGTATAAAAATTAAGGCACAACAGATGATATCAGTAATAGTTGTAAATTATAATAAAGCGGATCTATTGAAGCGATGCCTGGAATCTGTAAAAGCTTGTAGGGGAGGCTTAAGCCTCCCCTACAATACGGATAAACAGAGTAATGCGGATAAACAGAACAATGCGGGTAAACAAATAGAATTAATTGTAGTAGATAATGCCTCCACTGATAATAGTGTAGAGATGGTGCGGACGCATTTCCCTGAAGCAAAGCTTATTCAAAATACAACTAACTTATTTTTTTCTAAAGCATATAACGAAGGCATAAAAAGATCTTCGGGAAAATTCATACTTTGCATCAATAATGATGTATATCTGGATAAAGATTATTTAAAGGAAGTTTCGTGCGCAATAGGTAAGGATGATAGCATCGGTATGGTGTCAGGGAAGATCTTGCGGGAAGATAAGTCCACAATCGATTCAACTGGACTAATGCTGGGAAGAAATAGAAAGCCTGTCGAGAGGGGATACGGGAAAAGGGTTACGGGTTACGGGTTACGGGGTACGGGGCAGTATGATAAAGAAGAATATATATTTGGCGTGAGCGGGGCGTGCGCATTTTATAGAAAAAGTATGCTTGAGGATATAAAGGACCAATACGGATATTTTGACAGAAGGTTCAGGATGTACTACGAAGACCTTGATGTATCCTGGAGAGCAGCCAGGGCAGGATGGAAAGCATATTACACTCCTAAGGCTGTAGCGTATCATAGACGTGGCGGGACAGCGGTTAGAGGAGCTGATAAAGATCGTAGGGGAGGCTTAAGCCTCCCCTACTTATCGGATGAACTAAAAGAAGAATATATCAAGAACCGCTACTTATGTATGAGGAAAAACGATACTTTTAAAAATTATTTAATAAACTCTCCTTTTATATTGAGCTATGATATTTTACTTATGACCTATATGGCTTATGTTAATATAAAAAATGTAATGTTTAAGGGAGTGGTAGGGGAGCCTTCCTCCTCCGCTAAAGCTACGGAGGACAGGTAAGGCTCCCCTACGATTAGGGTTGTATAATAATATAAAGAAATGCTTGACGTAGCGTGTTATAAATAGTATAATTTTGCATTGTGGAGGAGAAAATGGTACTACAAATAAGACAAAAGTCAGAGATCATCAGAGATTTTTCTCAGCATGAAAAGGACACGGGTTCATGCAGTGTCCAGGTAGCGCTGCTTACGGACAGGATCAACGGCCTTACAGAACACTTTAAGGTCCATAGAAAAGATTTTGCTTCAAGGGTAGGGTTATTGCGCTTGGTAAGCCAGAGAAAAAGGCTCTTGGAATATTTAAAAAGAGAAGATGTCAGTAAATACAGGGATCTCATAGAAAAACTAAATCTAAAGAAGTAAAGAAGCGGATTTTTTTAAGGACTTTTTTTGGATTTAAATCGCTCACGAAGAAAGTCTTTAAGATCCGCTTTTTTTACTATAAAGCAATCTAAAAGGAGTCGTTATGAAAGTTGAAAAAGGAATAGGAAGAGAGAATTTAATAATAGAAACAGGCAAGCTTGCAAAACAGGCTAATGGCGCAGTGTGCGTGCAGTATGGCGGGACCGTGGTGCTGGTGACAGCAGTATGTTCAAAAGAGGCCAAGGAGGGGATAGATTTTTTTCCTCTGATAGTCGAGTACAAGGAAAAGACATACGCGGCAGGCAGGATCCCTGGAGGTTACTTTAAGAGAGAAGGCCGTCCCACAGAAAAAGAGATACTTACTGCCCGCCTCATAGACAGGCCCATAAGGCCGCTTTTCCCTGACGGGTATACAAATGATGTGCAGGTGTTCGCTACAGTGCTGTCAAGCGATGGGGCAAATGACTCTGATATACCAGCCTTGGTCGGGGCATCAGCAGCGTTGACAATATCAGATATACCGTTCTTAGGCCCGATAGGAGCTGTAAAGATAGGGCTTATAGATAATGAATTTATAGTGAACCCTACTTTCCAGGAACTGGAAAAAAGCGAACTCAATCTGGTCATGGTAGGTACAAAAGATAAAGTAGTCATGATCGAGGCAGGGGCTAATGAGATATCTGAAGAAAAGATGCTTGAAGCAATAGAATTTGCCCAAAAGCATATTGCTGATACTATAGCATTGCAGGAAGAGCTTCAGAAAAAATGCGGCAGGGAAAAACTCAAACCAGAACTAAAGACAGTCAAAAAAGAACTCTATGAAAAGGTAAAGCATATTGCTGCAAAAGAGATCCAGAAGATCAGCGCATTGCCTACAAAAGAAAAAAGGACCGAGGAGAGGATAGCTCTTGGCAAAGAGGTCATGGAAAAATTAAAAAAAGAAGATGAAACACTCGAAGACATAGATATTAAGAACGCTTTATATAAGGTAGAGAAAGAAGAGATCCGAAAATACATATTGGGCAACTCGAAGAGGACAGACGGCAGGCCTTACACCGAGATAAGGCCTATTGCTTGTGAAGTAGGGGTACTGCCCAGGACCCATGGTTCGGGTTTATTTACAAGAGGCGAGACGCAGAGCCTGTCTACAACAACTCTTGGCACAAGCCAGGATGAGCAGAGATTGGATGCGCTCGAAGGTGAAAGATTCAAGACCTTCATGCTGCATTATAATTTTCCAGCTTTTAGCGTGGGAGAGGTAGGCCCTGCCAGAGGCCCTGGAAGGCGTGAGATAGGGCATGGCGCATTAGCTGAAAAGGCTTTAAAGGCAGTCATACCTCAATCCGAAGAGTTCCCGTATACCATAAGGATCGTATCAGAGATACTGGAGTCCAATGGTTCTAGCTCTATGGCAACAGTGTGCGCAAGTACACTTTCACTTATGGATGCAGGGGTGCCTATCAAAAAACCTGTATCAGGTATTGCAATGGGCTTGGTAAAGGAAAAAGATAAATACGCGATACTGACAGATATAGCAGGTTCAGAGGACCATTTCGGGGATATGGATTTTAAAGCAGCTGGCACAGAGGATGGGCTTACTGCGCTTCAGATGGACCTGAAGATAGATGGTATCTCTATTGATCTGATAAAAGAGATAATGGAGCATACTAAGCCTGCGAGGAAATTTATCCTTGATAAGATGGCAGAGGCTATAGACAAGCCCAGAAAAGACCTTTCAGCTTATGCGCCAAAGATCATTACTCTCATGATCGATAAAGATAAGATAAGGGATCTTATAGGCCCTGGAGGCAAGATAATAAAAAAGATCATCAAGGAGACAGGCGCGACTATCGAAGTGGACGATGATGGTAAAGTAGCTATCTCGTCTGACAAAGAAGAAGCTATCAGAAGGGCTGTTGAAGCAGTCAAGGGTATTGCAGGAGAACTTGAGCCCGGCACGATCTTTGATGGCACTATTACCCGTATAATGAATTTTGGGGCGTTTTGTGAGATATTTCCAGGCAGAGAAGGCCTGGTGCATGTCTCTGAATTAAAGAATGGTTTTGTAAAGAATGTAGAGGATGTTGTCAAGGTCGGAGATAAGGTTAAGGTAAAGCTGGTAAAGATAGATGAGATGGGCAGGCTCAACCTTAGCATGAAGCAAGCTCAGGAATAAAAACGGGTAATGGGTTAAGGGTAACGCCTGACTGCCGGCAGGCAGGGGGCTACAGAGCAAGGTTACTTATTACGCATCACACATTACGAATCATGAATTTTTTAGAGGCTGTACTTTCCGGCATTATCCAGGGTTTAACAGAATTCCTTCCTATATCAAGCTCAGGGCACCTGGTTATCCTGCATAATCTATTTGGCCTGAAAGAACCTCAGATCTTATTCGATATATTCCTTCACCTAGGGACACTTTTAGCCATAGTCATAGTGTTTGCAAGAGATATAGTGGACCTATTTACAATAAGAAAAAGGAATATCATACATCTATTGATAGCAACGCTAGTTACAGGGGTATTTGTGGTTATATTTGGCAAGGGTATAGAGCGTGTATTTAGCGATGTAAAATTAGTAGGTGTGATGCTTGTACTTACTGGTGTTTGGCTTTTTGTAGGAGTATTCGTAAGGTTTGGCGGAGAGACTCTATCGGGGATCAAGTCTGTCATCGTAGGTATTAGCCAGGGGATAGCGGCTATACCTGGTATCTCTAGAAGCGGGGCTACGATATCTACTGCGATGTTCCTGGGGCTATCTCCTAATTCTGCGGTGAGATTTTCATTTTTACTTAGTATCCCTGCTATAGTAGGCGCTTTTATACTCAAAGTAAAGCAAGGCGGCTTGGAGGGTTTTAGCATAAATTATATATTTGGATTTATTACATCTTGTATCGTGGGGATATTTTCATTAAGATTATTATTAAAGGTGCTTTATAAAAACAAGCTTTATATATTCGGTTTTTACTGTATTATAGCTGGGATGCTGGTACTTATATTCTTATGAAAAGAGACAAATTCGACCTTATAAAATCGCTGGGACTATTTACACTGATGGTATTTTTGCTTGCCGCAATGTTCTCGTACTCTCCCTATGATATCGGCTTTGAGACTTCAACTCCAAACTTACACATAAGGAACTATACAGGTATTGTCGGAGCGCATATTGCCTGGTTTATCTTCAAGGCCGTAGGTTATGCTGGGTTTTTTGTGCCATTTTTATGCCTTGTGTGGGGTATAGGGATACTTGCCGAGAGGTTTGAGCAGAGGATAGGTGTGAGGATATTGGGGCTCATGCTTTTCTTTTCTTCTTCAGCTAGTTTATTCAGCCTGACAGGAGGCGAAGACTCTGTATTGATGGTGGAAAGAGGAGGTTTGTTGGGTTATCTTGCATCGAGTTTGCTCCTTAAATATATAGGAGTAGTCGGTGGATATATAGTGACTTTTGCGTTGAGCGTATTGGCGCTTCTACTCGTCACGGAATTTTTGCTAGTGCCTCTCGCATCTTTCCTGGTACTGCGTATGTGGAATCTGATAAAAGACCTTAAGGTAAAAAGGCTCGAGAAAAAATTAGTCACTGAGAAGATACTTTCTCTTAGACCAAGGCCAAGATTGAAACCAGCAGTCAAAGTAGATAAAAAGCCAAAGGGGCTAGGTGGGGTTGATATAGAGGAAGAACCGAGTCAGGCGCCAAAGATATCTATGCCCAGGATAAAATTGGCTCCCAAGCCAGCTCCTAAAAAACCTATCAAGATAGAGCCCAGGGTTGTCGGAGACTACAATATGCCGCCGCTGGATCTCTTGGAGATAGGTTTATCTGATCCAGGAATATTGATAGATGAAGACCTGGAAGCTTCTTCCAGGATATTAGAGGATACCCTGAGGGATTTCAGTATAGAGGCAAAAGTGGTGGATGTAAGCAAGGGGCCTGTTATCACCAGATACGAGCTTCAGCCAGCCCCTGGCGTAAAGGTCAATAGGATCACTTCTTTAAGTGATGATATCGCGCTCACGATGAAGGCTACTACTGTCAGGATAGTCGCGCCTATCCCTGGAAAATCCGCTGTTGGCATAGAGGTCCCAAACCAAAGCAGTTCTCTTGTTTCCTTGAGAGAGATACTGGAGTCCAGCGAATACCAGAAAAAAGCAAAGCTATCAAAGCTTACAATGGCCCTGGGAAAAGATATATCAGGCAAGAGCGTTGTAACTGATCTTGGGGATATGCCGCATTTACTTATTGCCGGCACTACAGGGTCTGGCAAGACAGTTTGCGTAAATTCACTTATAATGAGTATGATATACAATGCTACGCCGGATGAGCTGAAGTTTATCATGGTAGACCCAAAGATGGTGGAGCTGGCTATCTATAACGGGCTGCCGCATTTGCTTTGCCCAGTGGTGACTGATTCTAAAAAAGCCGCGGGCGCCTTGGCATGGGTAGTCAATGAGATGGAAGAGAGATACAAGAAACTCGCAAAACTTTCAGTTAGAAACATAGACGCGTTCAATAAAAAAGTAGAAAACGAAGAAAGGCTTCCTTATATAGTCGTGATCATAGATGAACTGGCGGATCTGATGATGATAGCGCAGCAGGATGTAGAAAATGCTATTACCAGGCTTGCCCAGCTCTCAAGAGCTGTAGGTATACATATAATCTTGGCAACACAGAGGCCGTCAGTAGATGTAGTGACAGGGGTCATCAAGGCGAATTTTCCAGCGAGGATATCATTTAAGGTAGCTTCAAAAGTAGATTCGAGAACTGTCCTTGATATGAATGGCGCTGATAAACTGCTGGGGAAAGGCGATATGCTGTTCATGCAGCCGGGAAATGCAAAGCCTATAAGGGCGCAGGGTACATTACTCTCAGACATAGAGATAGAGAAGGTAGTGAATTTTATAAAGGAACAAAGAGAGCCTTTTTATGATGATGAGATCCTCGAACAGCAAAAAAAGAGTGTTACTGGAAAAGCTGGATTTGAAAAGGACGAATATTTTGATGAAGCTGTAAAGATGGTCATGGAAACAGGACAGGCATCTGTATCAATGCTTCAGAGAAGGCTTCGTCTGGGCTATACCAGGGCCGCGAGGCTTATAGATGCCATGGAAGAGGAAGGAATAGTAGGTTCTTATAGAGGCAGTAAACCAAGAGAGATACTTATAAAAGAGTATAAGACAGAAGCAGACGAAGTCTCGCAAGAGGAATAGCATAAATGGCAGAAGTCCTGGGGGATGTCTTAAGAAATATAAGAGAGTCAAAGGATCTTTCTCTGGAAGATGCGGCAGAGAGGACCCGTATCACAAAAGACATCCTCATGAAGATAGAGGAGAACAGGCTTAGCGAGATAGCGTCGGCTTTTTATACAAGAAATTTTGTAAGGTCTTATTCCAAGTTTTTGGGAGCAGAGAATGAAAAGGCTGTAAAAGATTTTCTGGAAACTGTACCCAAAAAAGACGACCCTATTTTAGAGATAAAAGCCCGCCCCCCAGTAGAGCCAAGGGCCTTATTTGTCTGGTTTACGTCCCATAAACAGCAGTTATTGACAGGATTTGTCACGATAGTCGGTATATGGATATTATTTTTAGGTATATTAGGCATAAAGAATATAGCTGGGAAACCACTGATCGCCTACAGGGAAAAGATGGCTTATAAAAGAGCCCTGGCCAAGGAAGACAAAAAAGAAGTCAAAAAAGAAAAACTCGTAGGTATCAAACCCAAAGAAGCAGCCCTTGCAAAAGAAGTTCCAGGGGAACCAGCAAAACCTGTCTTAGAGACCCCAGCCCCAGAACCCGAGAAACCTAAAGAAGAACCGATCAAGATAGAGACAGACTTTGATTTTGAGATATTTGCCAGGTACAATGTATGGCTGGAAGTAGTAAGCGATGATAAGCTGCAGTACAGGGGGATACTAAAAAAAGATGAAAAAAACACCTGGCATGCAGAAAGATCCATAAAAGTAAAAGTCGGCAACGCTGGCGCAGTGCTTTTAAAACTTGATAACAAGGCCTTGGGCTCTCCTGGGCAAAAAGGAGAGAAGATGATCCTATCGGTTGCAAAAGATGGCGTAAAAAAACAGTAATCTAGAAGGAAAGGTCATATATTACATAAAGGGGCGATCGCCCCTATTTTTTATTCTATTATGAAGAAAACTTTTAGTATTATTAGCTTGGGGTGCCCCAGAAACCTGGTGGATTCAGAGCATATAGCCGGTGAATTCAAAAAAAAGGGTTATGTGTTTAAGGATGAATCCCTAGGATCCGATACTGTGGTCATAAATACATGTAGTTTTATAGAGGATGCCAAAAAGGAATCCATAGATACTATCCTAAAGGTCATTGACGCCAAAAAGTCAGGCGATATCAAGAGGATCATCGTCGCCGGATGCTTGAGCGAGAGATACCAGAAAGAGCTCAAGAAAGAACTTAAGGAAGTAGATGAATTTAGGGGAGTGCTGGATTTTAAATCTACTTTTAATGACCCTCCAGAAAGACTCTTGACCCCCAGCTATTATGCATATCTCAAGATCTCAGAGGGTTGCCTCAATAGGTGTACATATTGCATTATCCCTTATCTAAAAGGCCCATACAAAAGTAAACCTATGGATAATATCATCAAGGAAGCTGAAGCGTCTATTAAAAATGGAATAAAAGAGATAGTCTTAGTAGGGCAGGATACATCCTTATATGGTACGGATATGTATAAGAAAAGAAGGCTGGGAGAGCTTCTTAAAAAGCTGGATTCCATGTCAGATAATAACTGGATAAGGCTTTTATACTGCCATCCCAAGAATCTTGATAAAGATACCATAGATATTATAAAAGATTCCCATCATATCTGTAGATATATAGACCTTCCAATAGAACATGTCTCAAGTAAGATCCTTAAGGGTATGGGCCGTAAGACCACTAAAAAAGATATTCTTTCCTTGATAGATCATATACGTACCAAGATACCTGGATCAGCGCTTAGGACATCTCTTATAGTTGGTTTTCCCGGGGAGACTGATAAAGATTTTGAAGAGCTGATGGATTTTATAGAAGATATAAGATTTGAAAGGCTCGGACTTTTTAAATATTCCAGGGAAGAGAGTACCCCTGCTTATAGTTTTAAAGGCCAAGTGCCTGAGGATATAAAAGAAGAGCGTTTTAAGGAGGCTATGGCCACTCAGCAGGCTATATCAAAGACCATCAATGAAGGTCTTAAGGGAAAGGTCTTAAAGGTATTGGTAGAGGAAGAGTCTAACGGTGATTTTATAGGTAGGACCGAATACGACGCCCCAGAGGTAGATGGCCTGGTGTATATAAAAAGTAAAAATAAAAAATTAAATATTGGAAAATTCTATAATGCCCGTATAATAGATACATATGAATATGACCTTGTAGGAGAGGTCACCCAATGAACCTGCCCAATAAATTGACTGTTTCCAGGATCGTGATAGCAGTATTTTTTATACTGTTTTTATTTATCAGGGGCGCCGGCGCCAAGTTTGCGGCTTTAGCGCTATTTTTAACAGCGTGCATCACAGATTATTACGATGGCCTTCTAGCAAGAAAGCTGAACCTCATGACCACGTTCGGCAAGTTAATGGACCCTATCGCGGATAAGATACTGGTGTTGGGCGCGTTTTTAGCATTTGTCGAGATGAAGATAGTGCCGGCGTGGATGGTGATGGTGATCATAACAAGGGAGTTTATTATTACTGGTATAAGGATACACGCTCTATCGCAGAAAAAAGTGCTCTCAGCTGAGGTCGCGGGAAAACACAAGACCGTATCGCAGATGGTGGCTGTGATATCGATACTTATATTTTTGGTAATCAGGGACAGCGGTTTTAGTTTTCGCTATATAGATTATTATGCTGTGGGTGTTCATATACTGATGTTTATAACAGTGCTCATGACCTTGATATCCGGAGTATCTTTTATGCTAAAGAATAAGTATATATTTATGGGGGATAAGTCATGAAAAAGTTTTCCAGGGCCATTGCCAGCTTATTTGGGGTAGGATATGCGCCGTTTGCTTCAGGTAGTGCGGCTAGTTTTGTAGGCCTTGTAGTAGTATATTATTTTATAAGAGGTAATATTGCCTTACACAGTTTAATGATCATATTGTCCTTTATAGCAGGATTTTTGACTATTAAACAAGCTGAAAAAGAGTTTGGCAGGGAGGATCCCAGGGAGATCGTACTGGATGAATTTATAGGGATGCTCATAGCATTGTATCTTTTGCCATTAAAACCAGTGATCGTGGCGGGAGCGTATTTCTTTTTCAGGCTTTTTGATGTGGTCAAGCCTTGGCCGATATTTAAACTTGAAAAGCTCAAGTCCCCCCATGGAATAATCCTGGACGATGTCCTGGCAGCTATATACGCGAATCTCACCATGCAGGGTATATATTATTTTGTATTTGAGTTCTCAAAATAATCCTGGAGCATGTTATCCGGGGACATGTCTTTTTACGATATTGTAAGGGTATGATCTGATAGAGGAGTGTAGATAGCGCCTTTTGGGGTAAGCGTGCTTTGATAAAGGACTATTTTATTTATCTCAACTGATCCTTTGATGTGTATTTTTAAAGAATTTATTATCTTTGCAAGCTGAGAGATATTCTCAAAGGACCTTACCCTTCCTAACGTAAGATGAGCCTTATATTCACGGCCTTCTTTCTGAAATCCCAGTTCCTCCATAGAAAGTTCTATTTTTTTATTAAGAGATATTAGGTTATTCTCACCCTGGCTTATTCCTAGCCATATCACCCTGGGTTTATTCATGTTTGGAAAAGCGCCTATTTTTGAGAACTTTACAGAGAATATAGAAGAGGAACTAGATATCTTTTTTAGTTCTTTTGATATATCGCCTACTTTATCTTTTTCAATATCGCCCAGGAATTTCAAGGTAAAGTGCAGGCCTTCTATGCCCACCCATTTTACATTAGCATTGGATTTTTTTAAATCGCTTATAAGGAGAGAAAGTTTTTCTTTTATAGCAAGAGGGATCTCTACAGCTATAAAAGCGCGTATGGTGTTCATAAGCTGGTTCTGATCATATTGAGCGCAGCTTGTGTTGCTTTTTGCTTTACAATATTCCGCTGGCCTAAAAATCCGAACCTTTTACATATAGTCCTATTTTTGGTCGAAAGCGCTATATATACAAGTCCCACGGGCTTAGTTTTTGTGCCTCCTCCAGGGCCGGCAATACCACTGATACCTATGCCAATGCTGCTACTCGAAAGCAGTCTTATGTTTTTTGCCATTAGGGTAGTGATTTCTTTAGACACGGCACCATGTTTTTTAATAAGAGAAAAAGGTATATTTAGAGATTTGTTTTTTGATTCATTCGAGTATGTTACTATCCCCACCTTAAAGTAACTGGAGCTCCCTGGAACATTGGTGATCCTATTTGCGAGCAGCCCCCCTGTGCATGATTCAGCTATAGATAAAGTGTTTTTCTTTTTCGAGAGGAGTTTACCTACGATCTCTTCCAGGGTATCATTGTCATAGCCGAATATATAGTCTTTCATCCGGGATAGTATCTTTTTTTCTATTTCTTCTATGGCCTTGGCAGCTTTTTTTAGGTTTTCTTCCTGCGCAGTTATCTTTACTATTATCTCTTCGGGGTAGGGGTATATGCCCATCTCTATATTTCCGGAAAGCCTGAGTATGTCTTCTAGTTTTTCATTTACTTTTGATTCAGGTAAACCAGTCATCTTTATGACTCGGGATTTTATAGTGCTATTTGTCTTGAAATGTTTTTTTAGATAACTTAGCACAAAATCATCCATCATCGGCATCATCTCAAATGGCACTCCTGGAAGAGCTATCAGCAATCTATTGGGAAGCGTTATTACTATCCCAGGCGCAGTACCTACATTATTCAGTATATAAGTAGCTTCTTCCGGGACCAGGGCCTGACGCATGTTGTTTTTTGGCATCGCTAGATGCCTTTTTTTGAAATGATCCTTTATATGTCTGGCGACTGTTTCATTGAGTATCAATTTTTTATTGAGAGCTTTTGAAATAGACTCAAGCGTTATATCATCCACTGTTGGGCCTAACCCGCCTGTAACTATGACAATGTTGGAGTGATAGAGAGATTTTGTTGTTGCTAGGGATATTGCTTCAATGTTATCGGGGATAGAGAGCTGCTTTACAGTCTTTATGCCTATGGTTGATAGGGCGCTGGATATGTACTGGGCATTGGTATTAGCAATATGCCCCAGCATTATTTCATTTCCTATACATATTATCGTAGCTTTTATATCCATAGCAGTTATTATAAGTAATAAGCGCTATATAATCAAGCCCTAATCCTAATCAGAGACGTTTTCCAACCCGTGAAGGAAGCTGTTTCCCGCCCAATCGGGAAGGTGTCATATCCTAAAAAAGTTATTTTTCTTGAAAGAAAACAGCCTCTAGAATTGTCTTATATAGTAGGGGGAGGTGGTCCGATAGAAAACAGTTGAGAATAAAATGCCCATATGGTATATATATATCATATTATTAATAATTACTTTACATTGACTGGATAGAGTTGTATAATTTGAATGAAGTCGCGGTTTATGGAACGAAGTAAACATAAACCGCTGGCTGAACTCACCCGCCAAAATTTATGGTAGGTCAATCTGTATCACAATAGGAGGAAGTCATGGTAAAAAAGATGGAAAAGAGCGAGAAAAAGACAATATCTACTGATGATAAGCTCAAGGCATTGAATACAGCGGTTTCACAGATAGAAAAACAATTCGGTAAAGGCTCTATTATGAAGCTAGGGCAGGGCACAAACTTTGAAGTAGATTCGATCTCTACAGGAGCATTATCTCTGGACCTGGCTTTAGGCGTAGGAGGAGTGCCTAGAGGAAGGATCGTTGAGATATTTGGGCCTGAGGCAGGAGGAAAGACTACTTTGACCTTAAGTATAATCTCTCAGGTGCAGAAACAAGGCGGTGTAGCTGCGTTTATAGATGCTGAACACGCGCTTGACCCTACATATGCAAAAAAACTAGGTGTCAATCTTGATGATCTTTTGATCTCCCAGCCTGATACAGGCGAGCAGGCATTGGATATAGCCGAGATGCTCGTTAGGAGTAATGCAGTGGATCTGATAGTAGTGGATTCTGTTGCAGCATTAGTACCAAAAGCAGAGATAGAGGGCGAAATGGGCGATAGGCATATTGGCTTACAAGCTCGCCTCATGTCACAGGCCTTAAGAAAACTCACAGCTATTATTTCCAAGACCAATACATGCGTTATATTTATAAATCAGATAAGAGAAAAAATAGGCGTAATGTTCGGAAATCCTGAGACTACTACTGGAGGAAGGGCTTTAAAGTTCTACGCATCCGTAAGGATAGACCTTAGAAAGATCGGCGCATTAAAGACAGGCGACGATGTGATAGGCGCAAGAATAAGGGCAAAGGTAGTAAAAAATAAAGTCGCCCCGCCTTTTAAGAAAGCAGAGTTCGATATCATGCATGACGAAGGTATCTCCAGGTCTGGAAGTATACTTGATCTGGGAGTTGAGACCGGCGTACTTGAGAAAAGCGGATCATGGCTTACATATAACAGTGAAAAGATCGGCCAGGGAAGAGAATCAGCCAGAGAGTATTTAAGGAACAATATCAAGATGAGCAGTGAAATAGAGAAAAAGATAAAACAGACTGTACTTGCCAAATCCCCGGCAAAAACTTAAGACTATTTATTTTTATAGGCTGTCCGAACAATAATTCAAGCCTGTTTGATAAGGTATCTTTTGCTAACTTTTGAGATGTAATGATAGTAGATGAGATAAGAGATAGATTCTTAGATTTTTTCAAAGATAGAGGGCACGCTATACATCCGAGCGATTCGCTGGTCCCTTCCAATGACCCTACGCTCCTTTTTACAGGAGCTGGCATGAATCAATTTAAAGATGAATTTTTAGGAAGAGTCAAAGGCTCCCGCAGGGCTGCTACATGCCAAAAGTGTCTTCGCACTGGTGACCTTTATAATGTTGGAAAGACTGCAGGGCACCATACATTTTTTGAGATGCTCGGGAATTTTTCATTTGGGGATTATTTTAAAAAAGAGGCTATATCCTGGGCGTGGGAATTTCTTACAAAAGACCTCGGGTTAAAGGAAAAAGACCTGTGGGTATCTGTATATAAAGATGACCCGGAAGCCTACAGTATCTGGAAAGATATTATAAGGATCCCTAAAGAAAATATCTTGAAATTAGGTGAAAAGGATAATTTTTGGCCTGCGAACGCGCCTACAGAAGGCCCAAATGGGCCGTGCGGGCCGTGCTCGGAGATTTTTTTTGGCGGGGCGGATGGCGTAGAAGTCTGGAACCTGGTATTTACCCAGTTTGATAGGCATGATGGAGGAAAATTAGAACCTCTTCCAAATAAAAACATAGATACTGGCATGGGGTTGGAAAGAATTGCAAGGGTCATACAGGGTAAATCTACGAATTTCCAGATAGATTCATTCACGCCTATCGTAAATATGATAAAGGATCTTTCAATAGAGTCTATCCAGGCCTCCCCAAAGGAAGACCTGGTAAAATATATCAGCGCGATAGCTGACCATGTAAGGGCAGTGACATTTGCAATAAGCGATGGAGTACTGCCCTCTAACGAAGGAAGAGGTTATGTGATACGCAAGCTCATAAGAAAGGCTTTTTGGTATGGAAGATCGCTTGGCCTGAAAGAGCCATTTTTATATAGAATCGTTCCCGTAGTTGCTAAAGTCATGGAAAGGCCATACCCAGAGATCAGTAAACATAAAGAAGGCATCTCTCAGGTTGTCCAAGCAGAAGAAGACAGGTTCAAGGCAACTCTTCAAGAAGGATTGCTTAATCTAAATGAAATGATCAAGGGGGCTTCGAAAAGGCTTTCAGGAAAAGACGCTTTTAAGCTCTATGATACTTATGGTTTTCCGCTTGAGCTGACCAAGGAGATAGTGGAATCAAATAATAAGGCAGTGGATACTAAAGAATTCGAAGATTGCATGGAGGAACAGAGGGCTAAATCAAGGGAAAAGAGCAAGATCAAAAGCAGCATATTCGATAACGTATCAGTGGAGGATAGATTAAAATTGGGCGAAACCAGGTTCATAGAAGATAGGCTCGAGATAAAGGCCAAGATAGAAGAACTCATAAAGGATAACAGTATAGTAGGAGAACTTCAAAAAGGCGAAAAGGGTAGTTTATTTTTTAAAGAGACTAATTTTTATGGTGAAAAAGGCGGACAGGTAGGTGATACAGGCCAGATACTAAAACACGATAAGAATATAGCAGAAATAAAGGATGCGGTTGATGTCGGAGGAGCTGTCAAGCACGAAGTCATTGTAAAAGAAGGCTCTCTAAAAAAAGGAGAAGAGGTCTTGTTGAGGGTCGATGCATCCCGCAGGGAAAAAATAAAGAAGAACCATACAGCGACACATATTCTTCACTATGCGCTTAGAAAAGTCCTGGGAGAGCATGTAAAACAGGCTGGCTCATTAGTAGCGCCAGACAGGCTCAGGTTCGATTTTACGCATTTCAAGGCTTTAACAAGCGATGAGATATCCAGAATAGAAGAAATAGTAAATAGAGCCATAAAAAAGAACAGCATAGTCAATAAAAAGTCAATGCCTTTAGAGGATGCAAAAAAACAGGGCGCAATGGCGCTCTTTGGCGAGAAATATTCAGATGAAGTAAGGATGGTAAGCGTTGGAGAGTACAGCAAGGAGCTTTGCGGCGGATGCCACGTAAAAGAAACAGGCAGTATAGGTTTATTTAAGATATTGTCCGAGTCTTCGATCGCGAGCGGGATAAGAAGGATCGAGGCTGCTACAAGCGACGAGGCATTAAAGAAGGTGAAAGAAAAAAATGACCTGATATTGGAGATAGCGGCTATCCTAGGTACAGACCCTGCGCACATTGAAAGAACCATAGAAGAGTCGTCCAGTAAGATCAAAAGAATAGAAAAGGATCTTGAGACGTTGGGCCAGAAGATAGCACAGTCAAATATAGGCGATATGCTGGATAATAAAGAAAGAATAGGGAACCATGAAGTGATCATCTCTGAGATAAAGAATGCTGACATGGGGCTTCTTAGAAAGACATCTGATACTATCAAGGGTAGATCAAAAAATACTATTTTTATTCTTGCCTCAGAAAAAGATGGAAAACTTGCACTGATTATCGGGTATTCTCAGGACTTAAAAGATGACAAGATAGATTCTGTAACTATCCTTAATGAAATAGGATCGAGTTTTGGCATAAAAGGCGGCGGCAGGAAGGATTTTGCCCAGGCTGGAGGAAGGCCTGGCCAGGATATAGATGAGATATTAAAAAAAGGAAAAGCTGTCCTAAAAAATATGATGAGGTGATCCATGAAGATCTTAAAACTGTCCAGCAAAGAAATACGCAACCTATGTGAAAGATATTATTGCAATAAAAAAAGGGTCACAGAAAAAGTCCGCAGGATAATAGAAGATGTCAGGGATAATGGAGACAAGGCAGTCCTTAGGTATACTAGAAAATTCGACCGTGTAAAACTTTCCCCTAAGGATCTTAGGGTTACCGCAGGTGAGATAAACGGGGCTTACCAGAACATCGATACAGATTTTATATCTAGCCTTAAGGGTATAATAGGCAATATAGAAAAATTTCACAAAAAGCAATTTCCCAAGGCATGGAAGATAAAACAGGATGAAGGCGTAGAGCTCGGAGAGATATTTAGGCCTATAGAGACAGTTGGCATATATGTACCTGCAGGGACCGCGCCTTTGGTATCAAGCGTCTATATGAGCGTGCTGCCTGCAAAGATAGCAGGCGTAAAAAGGATAATCCTCGCCACCCCGCCCAATAAAGACGGATTTATTGATCCTCATATACTGGCAGTCGCAAATCTATTAAAAGTAGATGAGATATATAAAGTTGGGGGCGCGCAGGCTATAGCAGCGCTTGCTTTTGGCACAAAGACCATCCCTAAGGTCGACAAGATAGTCGGGCCTGGCAATGATTATGTGACAGAGGCCAAGAGGCAGGTGTTCGGATATGTTGATATAGATATGCTCGCTGGCCCTAGCGAAGTGGTAGTATTTGCAAATCAATTTTCAGACAAGGATTATGTAGTAGAGGATCTATTGGCTCAGAGAGAACACTTGAAAGGCACTGGCATACTAGTCACTACTTCTAAAAAATTCGCTAATATGATAAAAAAAGAGATAGATAAAGGCTATATTGTGCTTGCAAAGAATGTAGAACAGGCAGCTGAAGTGATCAATAGAATAGCGCCCGAGCATCTAGAGATATTGGTCAAAAGGCCCAACAAGGTCCTGAGGCTTATAAGAAATGCAGGGGCTATATTCATAGGCCCTTATTCTCCTGTATGTATAGGGGATTATGTCGCTGGCCCAAGCCACGTACTTCCTACTGGAGGGACAGCAAGGTTTTTTTCAGGGCTTAATGTAAGGAGTTTTCTTAAAAGCTCTCATACTATCAACTATTCCAAGAAGGCCCTTGAAAAAGAAAAGGTAGCGATCGAGAAGATGACCAAGATAGAAGGTTTGACACATCATCTTGAATCATACAAGGTCAGGTTTAAATAAAGATGAATATTATTGATCTTGGGCTAACCGAATTTTTAGATACATATAAGATACAGCTTGATCTGGTACAGGATGTCTCAGAGAAAAAGAGAGACAATACAGTTCTAGTCACTCGGCATTACCCTGTAATAACTGCTGGAAGGCTCAGCGATGCTGGTAATATCCTGCTTTCAGAAGAAGAGCTCTTATCGAAAGGCATCAATATTGTAAATATCGATAGGGGCGGGGATGTTACTTATCATGGGTTTGGACAATTAGTCTTGTACCCTATAGTCAGGCTGGAAAACGAAGCAAGAGATATACATTTATTTTTGGAATACCTGGAAGAAGTAGGCATAAGATTCCTTTCCAAGTATGGTGTGTTCGGGGTAAGAAAACACGGTTTTAGAGGTGTTTGGGTAGGCCAGGATAAAATAGCTTCTATAGGGATAGGCGTAAAGAAGTGGACTACTTATCATGGCATGGCTATTAATATAACATCAGATAAAGATGGTTTTTCTTTTATAAGGCCCTGCGGTATCGAAAGTGTAAACATGACATCTTTAACTGATATATTGGGCAGAAAGATAGGTTTTGAGGATGCTAAAGCTAAAGCCATTGCCTCATTCGAAGAGATTTCCCTGTTGGATAAGGCAGTCAGTAAAAAATAATATATCCATAAAAGAGACTAGCATGCTGTTGAAAGACTTGGAGTTAAATACTGTCTGTCAAAGCGCGAGATGCCCCAACATACATGAATGTTTTTCGAAGAAGAAGTGCACTTTTCTTATATTGGGAAAATTCTGCACAAGGAATTGCGCATTTTGCGCGATAGATACAAAAAAGGTAGGCCTAGAAAGGCCAGATCCGACAGAACTCTTAAATATAAAGGAGGCTGTCAGGAGAATGGGCGCTAAGAGAGTTACCATAACTTCTGTCACAAGAGACGATCTAGAAGATGGGGGCGCAAAACATTTTGCCAAGGCCGTAGAGATATTAAGAGGGTTTGAGAGTCTATTGCATATAGAAGTGCTGGTGCCAGATTTTGGAGGAAATAGGGAGTCTATAGAAAAAGTAGTCCTTGCCGGGCCTAATGTATTTTCTCACAATATTGAGACAGTGCCCAGGCTGTATGGCGACATACGGAAAGAAGCTGATTACGACAGGTCCTTGGGCGTTATTAAACAAGCTAAGTCAACAAGCCCTTTTATTACTACTAAGAGCGGCTTGATGGCAGGACTAGGCGAGGACAAAGAAGAGATATATAACACGATGAGGGATCTCAAGGCTTCAGGGTGTGATATTATAGTAATAGGCCAATACCTAAGGCCAAGATCTGATTCAGTAGAGGTAAAGAGATTTTTAGCCCCAGAAGAATTTGATGAATTTGCGGTGATGGCAAAAGACATAGGCTTTAAGGATGTAATATCAAAGCCCTTTGCAAGATCGTCACTCGAAAACTAAGCCTATAGACGCGATTTAAGGTAGGGGAGCTTTAAAGCTCCCCTACCTTAACTAAGGTCTGGCTCGAAAGTTAGAAGGAGTTTATTGGTTAGTCAGGCTCTAAAAAAAGCCTCTTTGTTTTGCGCAATAGAATCTTAGCGCATTACAATTTGGTTTGCCTGTCAAAACAAAACGGAGCGAAACCCAACTTTACGAAACACTAACTCTGGTTGAGCGTCTTTTTGAAGAGTCTGGCTAACCAATAAAGCGCCTTATAGCGTAAGTGTAGATTGAACAATAGGAGGATGTATGGTAGAATTTAGGTTACCTGAGCTCGCAGAAGGAGTAGGAGAAGCAGTTGTTTCCTTCTGGCATTTTAAAGAAGGCGATGAGATCAAGGAAGGCGACGAGCTGGTCGAGATGGCAACAGATAAAGCAGCTTTCAATGTGCCTTCCAAATCCTCAGGTGTATTAAAGGAGGTAAAGGCAAAAGAAGGAGATACTGTAAAAGTAGGCGGAGTCTTAGCAATAATAGGATAAGTAAATGTCCCTCGCCGTAGATATGCTAACAATGGCGAATTCGGGACGATTTTTTAGAAAAGTGGAGCAGCAAAAAAATCGGAGGCATATATGAAAGAGATACTAGAGATATTAGAAAAGGATGCGCGGACTACGCCGGAGGAGATAGCCAGGATCATCAAGAAAAGCCCTGCTATTATAAAAAAATCTATCAAGAAGCTGGAAAAAGACGGCGTGATACTAAAATACAAGACTGTTATAAACAAAGAACTCATAAAGGATGACAAGAAAAGAGTAAGGGCCCTGATCGAGGTAAAGATAGCGCCTCAGAGAGGGTATGGGTTTGACCATATTGCAGAGAGGATCTATAGGTTCCCAGAGGTAGTAAGTTGTTATCTATTATCAGGTAGTTATGATCTATTGCTGGTCGTAGAGGGAGAAGACATACAGGCTGTAAGCAGCTTTGTATCAGAAAAGCTTTCAACTATAGATAACGTTAGGGGTACTGTAACACACTTTCTTTTAAAAAAATACAAGGAAGACGGAGACACGCTGAAGCGCGCAGAACGCGACAAGAGGATCGCCATATCGTTTTAATGGCAAATAAGATAAGATGAAGAAAAAACTAGATATCGCAAAAAAAGTAGACTATATCCCACCATCAGGCATCAGGGAGTTTTTTGAGCTTGTCATAGGGATGAAGGATGTCATATCTTTAGGTGTAGGTGAGCCGGATTTCGTGACTCCATGGAATATCTGTGAGAGCGGGATATTTTCGCTCGAAAAGGGGTATACTTCTTATACTTCTAACAAGGGTTTATATGACCTTAGGTATCAGATATCGAAATCCATAAAAAATAGATCAGGCGTTAGCTATGACCCAGATGAGGAGATACTCATCACTACTGGTGTAAGCGAAGGCCTGGATATTGCATTGCGTGCTATAATCAACCCAGGGGACAAGATACTTATACCAGAGCCATCATATGTATCGTATTATCCTCTTACATATTTAGCAGGAGGGAAGGCCATATTTATAGGGACAAAAAAAGCTGGTTTTAAACTGACCCCTGAACTATTGAAAAAACATATCTCAAAAGGTGTAAAGGCTATTATATTTAATTACCCTTCAAATCCTACTGGAGTGTCTTATACTAGGAAGGAATTGATAGCATTATCCAGGATATTCATAAAGCATAATATATTTGTGATAAGTGATGAGATATACGATGAGTTGACTTATGATTTTTCGCATACACCCATATGCATGCTAAAAGGCATGAAGGAAAGGACATTGTACCTAAATGGTTTTTCCAAGGCCTTTGCAATGACTGGCTGGCGCATAGGATATGCATGCGGCCCGAAAAACATAATAGACGGGATGACAAAGATACACCAATACACGATGCTGTGTTCTCCTATCATGGGCCAGTTGGGCGCAATAGAGGCTCTAAGGAATTCCCATAGCTATGTAATGGAGATGAAGAGGGAATACAAGAGAAGGCGTGAATTTATAGTAGATAGATTAAACGAGATCGGCCTTCCTTGCAGTAAGCCTGAGGGAGCGTTCTATGTGTTCCCATCTATAAAAAACACAGGTATGACATCACTCGAATTCGCTAAGAAACTGTTAAAAAAAGAAAAGGTCGCAGTGGTGCCGGGTACAGCTTTCGGCAAGGAAGGGGAAGGCCATGTCAGGCTTTCTTATACTTGCAGCCTTGAACAACTTAAAGAAGCTGCTGCTAGGATAGAAAGTTTCTTAAAAAGAGATGTATAAAAATAAAAAGATCCTTCTTGGATATATCACATTAAATTCCGGACATCACAGGGCAAGCTTAGCTATCGAAGAAGCTCTCAAAAAGCTTTCTCCAAAAGTCGAGACCTTAAATATAAATGCTTTTGGGTACACTAACCCAGTCCTCGAAAAGATAATAAACAAGACTTACATGACTGTTATAAAAAGAAGGCCCGAGGTATGGGACTATTTATATGACAACCCAAAAGTCCTTAAGAATGTCCAGGGCATGCGGGATGCTATACATAAGCTAAACTCAAAGAAGTTAAAGAACCTCTTAGAGGACTTCAAGCCGGATGCATGCGCGTGTACCCAGGCATTTCCTTGCGGCATGATAGCGGATTATAAGAAAAATCTTAACTTGGACCTACCCCTAGTAGGGGTCCTGACCGACAATGCGCCTCATTCTTATTGGATCTTTAAAGACGTGGATTTCTATATCACGCCTTCTGAAAAAAGCAAAGAAAAATTTATCAAGAATGGCGTATCGCCTGACAAGATAAAACCCTTTGGCATACCTATTAATCCGAGGTTCGCGAAGAAAAACGATAAAAGAGAGATCTGCAAGGTGCTGGGGCTGGATCCTGATATACCGATCATCCTTATTATGGGCGGCAGCCAGGGGCTGGGGCCTGTGGAAAAGATATTGAATGTGTTGGAATATGCAGAAGCGCCTTTTCAGATAATAGTCGTATGCGGCATAAACTCAAAATTGAAGCAAAGCCTTAGCAGAAAAAGCCAAAGATATAAAAGAAGGCTGTGCATCTTTGGCCTTGTAGACAATGTGGATGAGTTCATGGAAGTATCGGACATAGTCATCACGAAACCCGGCGGTCTTACGGTAAGCGAAGCGCTGAGTAAAGACCTCCCCATGATAATAGTACATCCTCTTCCAGGGCAGGAAATGAAAAATACAGAATACCTATTGGAAGAGGGGGTAGCTGTAAAGGCAGATGATTGCGAAGACATTGCAACTCTTGTGCAGGAGTTATCATCGAATACTGCCAAACTAGAGGAGATGAGAGGCGCGGCCAAGAGACTTAAGAGGCCGAATTCAGCATTTGATATAGCTGAGCTCTTGCTAAATATCTGATATGTTTTTTTGGTTTTTATATAGATTAGGTTATCTCTTGTCGAACATCCTTCCCCTAAAAGCTGCTTACTGGGTCGCTGAAAGGTTTTCTGATATACAGTATTCTATTGCAAAGAAAGACCGCATAGCAGTACAGGAGAACCTAAGCAAGGTCCTCAATAAAGACGTAGAGGATTGCAGGGGCCTCGCCCTTAACGTAGTGAGGAACTTCGGCTTATATCTTGTAGATTTTTTCAGGATGGCTAGGCTTGAGAAAAAAGATATTGAAAGCAGGATAAAGCTGGAAGGATACGAAAAATTTGAAGGAGCGTTTAAAAAAAATAAAGGCGTAATAATGCTCTCATGCCATATAGGCAATTGGGAGATGGGCGGCGTAGTGATGGGTATCCTGGGCCATGATATCAGCGCAGTTGCCCTGACCCACCAGGATAAGCGCATAAATGATTTTTTTATTGACCAGAGAGAGAAAAAAGGATTCAAGGTCATCCCTATAGAATCTGCTACCAAAAGATGCGTCTCCGTCTTATTAAAAAAGCATCTCTTGGCGCTTCTTGCTGACAGGGATTTTACTAATTCAGGGA
The DNA here is from genome assembly GCA_043814965.1 of Candidatus Omnitrophota bacterium. GTDB lineage: Bacteria > Omnitrophota > Gorgyraeia > Gorgyraeales > Gorgyraeaceae > JBDRCN01. Next base: position 132,771 of record JBDRJN010000003.1, on the reverse strand, counting down.
TGGAGTGCGATTTCTTTGGTGTAAAGACAAGCATCCCAAAAGGGCCGGCACTTTTAAGCCTAAAGACAAATAGCCCTATTGTACCAGTGTTTTTTATAAGGGAGGGTAAGTATAATTATCGTTTTATATTCGAGGAGCCCATGGAAGTAGTGAACCATGATGGCTTGACGCAGGAAGAGATCATGCAAGAAGCCAACAAGAAGATAGTCTCGGTCATGGAGAAGTATATAAGGCTGTACCCTGATCAGTGGCTTGTATTCAGAAGGTTTTGGGAAAAGATAGAGGGCTTAAAGATACTATGAGCAATGATAATGTTTTTATAGTTATACCTACGTACAATGAGGCCAAGACAATAGGTTATATAGTCGGAAACCTTGTTAAAAAAGGTTTTAGGGTAGTAGTAGTGGACGATGGCTCAAAGGACCATACCATAATAGACGCTAACAAATATGGCGCGGATATCATAGTGCATGAAAAGAATGCCGGAAAAGGGAGATGTATCAGGGAAGGTATAGATTATGCATTAAAAAATGGGTGTGAAGTGGCGATAACTATGGACGGTGACGGCCAGCATGATATGAGAGAGATAGGAAGTTTTATAGGTGAGTACGAAAAGAGCAGTGCTGATATAGTAGTGGGAGATAGGATGCATAATCCCAAAAAGATGCCTTTCGTAAGGCGCCTTACAAATCGTTTTATGTCTTTTGTCGTCTCAACTATGCTTGGAGAAAAAGTCCAGGATTCGCAATGCGGTTATAGATTGATCTCGAAAAAGGCCATCGAGAATATGGACCTGAGGACAAGTAAATACGAGATAGAATCCGAGATGCTCCTGGAAGCAAAAAGGCACGGCCTAAAGATATCGTCAATAAATATAGATTCTATTTATGGAGAAGAATTCAGCCAGATAAACCCGTTTTTTGACACTATTAGATTTATAAAATTCATAGTTCATGAACTATTCCGAAGAAAGCCTTGATCTTTTACGGGATAAGATGGTAAAAGAGCAGTTGGCTCGCAGAGATATAAAGGATAGGTCAGTCTTGGAGGTATTCAAAAAAGTCCCTCGCCATAGATTTATAGAGCCTTCTAAGCTGGAATTTGCTTATAGCGATACCCCACTCTCAATAGATAAAGGCCAGACAATATCTCAGCCTTATATAGTAGCTCTTATGACCCAGGCTTTGGGACTTGATAAAAAAGACAAAGTACTTGAGATCGGCACGGGTTCGGGATATCAGACAGCTATATTGGCTGAATCCTCAAAAACTGTCTATACAATAGATCGTTTTGAAGCCTTGACGGATAGGGCCAGCGATATTTTGAGTAAGTTAGGGTATAAAAATATATATTTTAAAACTGGCGATGGCAGCCTCGGATGGCAGGAAGAAGCGCCTTTTAATAAGATAATCTTAACAGCCGCGTCTCCTAAAGTGCCAGAGCCTCTTTTAGAACAGCTTGCATTGGGAGGTATATTGGCCGCGCCTATAGGATCCAGGCTTAGCCAGGAAATGATTGTTTTAAAAAAGTCAGAAAATGGCAATATATCAAAGGAAGTTCTTTGCGGGTGCAGTTTTGTGCCTTTAGTCGGAAAACATGGATGGAGCATAGATGATACAGCATAAGATAATTGATCTTTTGTCCTCGTTTGGATGGAACCCTAAGACATTGATATTGTTCTTGGCTACACTACCTGTCACGGAGCTTAGGGCATCTATTCCTATAGGTATCGTAGTATTAAAGGAAAGCATTAAGAGCGCGGTGTTCTTTTCAATAATAGGGAATATGCTTCCTATTGCCCCGATATATTTTTTTCTTGAACCAATATCCAAAAGATTGTCTAAGACACCTATCATGAAGAGGTTTTTTGACTGGCTTTTTGCAAGGGCAAAAAAGAAGGCTGGCCTCATCGAAAAATACGAGGCGATAGGCCTTATGCTTTTTATAGGTATACCTTTACCTGGTACAGGAGTCTGGACAGGGTGTTTTATAGCCAGTCTTTTACGCATGAGATTTTTACCGACTTTTATTGCAGCTGTAGGCGGTGTCTTGATAGCAGCGACAATCGTGGCTATAGTTACATTAGTAAGCAGGGCTGCTTTTTAACGATTTATTAGTTCTCGACCGGGTAGACCTTCAAAAAGACGCTACGCCAGAGTAAGTATTTTGTAAAGTTGGGCTTTGCTCCGTTTTGTTTTGACAGGCCGACGCTATGGTAATGCAGGATTTATTAATTGCGCAAAACAAAAAGGCTTTTTTCAGGCCTACCCAATCGAGAACTTGTTACTTGCTAGCGATAAGCGATTACTAAATAAAAGAAGTTAAGGCGGGTGGCCGGCAATTTGGGGACCCCATTAGCGCGCAGGCTAATGCCGAGCACTAATGGGGTAAATTGGCGGACAGGACCCGCTGTAAGATTAAAATCATGATACATATCTATACAGGGAATGCAAAAGGAAAGACTACTTGCAGTATTGGCTTAGCAGTAAGGGCTAGAGGCCAGGGGCTCAAGGTAGCTATATTCCAATTTCTAAAACCAGATTCTATTGAGACAGGGGAAGAAAAACTCCTTAGGGGGATAGAGGGTATAGAGCTAGTGAAGTTTAAACAAATACATCCTATATTCCAAGGGAAACCAGTCAAAATTGAAGAGCTTAGATCTGAGGTTGATGAGGATTTTAAAAAAGTCGAAAAAGCTGCATTTAGCAATAAGTATGACATGGTGATATTGGATGAGATCATAAATGTGCTGGATCAAGGTTTCCTTGATATAGAAAGATTCCTGAAGTTCATTAAAAAAATGCCCAAACAAATGGAGCTTGTCCTGACGGGCAGGGGCGATATATCCAATATAGAAGCCTTTTCTGATTATGTGACAGTGATGGTAGAAAAGAAACACCCTTTTAAGAAGAAACAAATAGCGCGCAAAGGGATAGAGTATTGAACTTTTGAAATTGTATTTGATTTTTATTGACACGTTCATTAATTTATTGTATAAATTAGATTAATAGAATGTTTTATTATGTTGTTTAAGGGAAGTTGGTGAAAATCCAACGCAGCCCCGCTGCTGTAATAGGGGACGAAAGTTGCAATAAGCCATTACTTGCCGTAAGTGGAGTGAGAAGGCGCAACCAGTAGTTTGATCCTTAAGTCAGAAAACCTTACAATGTAATTTCTTTATTTATTCGCGGAGGGCGAAGAGGGATCAAGGGTTAAGAACCGAGGGATTAACCCCGACTTTATGGAGTCGGGGTTTTTTATTTTTATATGATAAAAAGAAGTGTTTTGATATTTATTTTACTGTTTTTTTGTTCTGCATGGCTGGATGCAGACCCTATCAAGGCCGATAAACAAAAAATAGTTTCTATCGCGCCTTCAACCACAGAGATATTGTTTGCGTTGGGCCTGGATGAGGAGATAGTGGGTGTAAGCACTTTTTGTAATTACCCTTCCAGGGCTCAGGAGAAGGAAAAGGTAGGGACATTTAGCCAGCCGAACACAGAAAAGATATTGTCTCTACAGCCTGATATTGTGTTTTGCACGGGTTTGGAGCAGGCGCCTGTGATAGGGAAATTAAGGCAATTGGGTTTAAATGTATATGTTAGTGATCCGTCCAGCATAGAAGAGATGTTTGATTCTATCATGGAGATGGCTGCTATTGTCGGCCGTAGCAAAGCAGCAGCCGAATTAATCGATAGGATGAAAAAAGACATAGAAACTGTAACGTCAAAGACAATATTGATCCCTGAAAAGGACAAGGTAAAAGTTTTTATTGAGTTCTGGAAAGATCCTTTGATGACCGCAGGCAAAGGATCTTTTATAGACGAGTTGATTGCATTGGCCGGGGGGGTCAATATCAGCAGTGATGTCAACAGGCCGTATAGCTATTTCAGTCCCGAAGAAGTAATAAAGCGCGACCCGGATTGCATTATCCTGGCTTACATGGTAAATAAAGATGCAGCAAAGATGGTAGGAAGGCGTTTGGGCTGGGAGGGAATAGCCGCGGTTAAAAATAGCCGGATATATAATGACATCAATCCCGATATATTGTTAAGGCCTAGCCCTCGCCTGGGCGTATCCATCAGTGAACTCTATGAGAGGTTATATCCATGACAAAATCTGCAAAAAGAAAAATAGCGGCTTTATTTTTGATATTGATAGGCTCTATATTGTTGGCGCTTACAAAGGGTTCGGTTAGGCTTAGCCTATCTGAATTATTTCTTCAAGAAAACCTGCCTATACTGTATTTGAGGCTAGCCCGCATATTAATGGCTAGTTTGGCTGGTTCAGGCCTGGCAGTTTCAGGTGTGGCGCTGCAAGCTGTTTTAAGGAATCCGCTTGCAGAACCATACATACTAGGAACCTCTAGCGGCGCAGGATTGGGGGCTGTTATCGCTATTATTATAGGTATATCAGCTGCATATCTGCCTATTTTAGCGTTTTTAGGAGCGATCCTTACTATAATATTAGTTTATAATATGGCCAGGCAGGGGAATAAAGTAGGGGTGCAGTCCCTTATTTTATCGGGCGTTATAGTGTCAATAGCGCTTTCCGCGATAATTGTATTTTTGATCTCTGTATCCAGCAACGAAGCCTTACATGGCATGATGTGGTGGCTGTGGGGTAACTTGCAGGTCTATGATATTAGGCTTCTTTTTATAGTTGGTTTTATAGTTGTGCTTGGCGTCTCGGCTATATTTATTTTAGCACAGGATCTGAACGCTATAAGTATAGGAGAGGAAGAAGCAGTCCATCTGGGCATAAACACAGAGGTTATTAAAAAGACATTATTTTTTATTACAGCTCTGATAACCGCCGGCCTTGTATCCATATGCGGAATAATCGGGTTTGTGGGACTTATTGTCCCTCACATGATGAGGCTTCTGGTCGGACCCAACCACAAGGTCCTTATACCATCTACGTGCCTGGCAGCAGCGATATTCATGATATTATGCGATATGCTTTCCCGCACTATAATGCCGCCTCTGGAAATACCTATAGGAGTCATTACAGCCCTTGTAGGCGCTCCGATATTCATGTTTTTACTAAAAAGAAAACAAAGGGTCAGGTAGATATATGGACAATCTCATTAAAGTAAGCAATCTTTCAGGAGGCTATGATAAGACATTAGTAATAAAGGATATCTCTTTTGAGATAAAAAAAGGGGAATTTCTCGGTATTATCGGGCCAAACGGGTCAGGGAAATCAACTCTCTTAAAATTGATGAGCCGCACATTGTCTCCAGCGTCAGGCACAGTCACTCTCGAAGAAAAAGACATAAAGGCCATGGGCCTGAAAGAATTTTGCAGAAGAACAGCTTTTGTACCACAGGACACACTTATAAATTTTTCATTCAGCGTAGAAGAGATCGTGCTTATGGGGAGGATCCCGCATCTGGGGCGGATGCAATTTGAGACGAAGAAGGATCTTTCAATAGCGCACAATGCTTTGGGCATGACAGATACATTGTGCGTAAAAGATAAGGAAATAAACGAGCTTAGCGCTGGTGAACGTCAGCGGGTCATAATAGCAAAGGCCCTTGCGCAGGAGCCTATATTGCTCTTATTGGACGAACCTACTGCTCACCTTGATATAGGGCATCAGGTACAGATACTTGATTTATTGAAGGCGATGAACAAGGAAAAACTACTTACTATAATAGTGGTAATGCATGATTTGAACATGGCAAGTGAATATTGCAATCGGATAGTGTTATTAAATAATGGGGCTGTTTTTAAGGACGGGCCCCCTAATGAGGTATTGACCTATCAGAATATAGAGTCAGTGTATAATACCGTAGTAGTGGTGAAAAAAAACCCTATTTCTTTCAAGCCTTATGTGATACTAGCCTCAGGAGAGAATAAATGTCAACAAGATTGATCTTGATTAGACATGGACAGACCGAATGGAGCGTAGATAGAAGATATTGCGGTATTAGTGATATAGATCTTAATGATTCAGGAAGGGTGCAGGCAGATAGGGTTTCTCACAGGCTGAAAGAAGAAAGAATACAAAAAGTTTACTCTAGTGCTTCCAAGCGCGCTTTGAACTTTGCAAAGATAGCGTTTAAAGATATTAGTATAGAAAAATTATCTAATCTCAGAGAGATAAATTTCGGTATTTTTGAGGGCTTAAAGCATGAAGATATCATAAAGAAGCACCCTGATATTTATTCAGCCTGGCTTAATGACCCATTTCAAACCACTATTCCTAAAGGAGATAATCTTGGGGATTTTGAAGAGAGGATAAAAGAAACCCTGGTAGAGATTATATCTTTAAATAGAGATAATACAGTTGGAATAGTTACGCACGGCGGGGTTATAAGGATGATCCTAAAAGATCTGCTGCATGAAAAAAGTATTTGGTCAATAAAGCTCCCGCATCTAGCTAGTATTACTATAGTTGAATATAAAGATAATAAAGGAGAAGTATTGTTATTTAATGATAAAGGACATTTAAATGAATAAGATCACATTTATTTTAGGCGGCGCGAGAAGCGGTAAAAGTGGATTTGCTCTAAAGATGGCCAAAGAAAAAACCAAGAAAGCCGCTTTTGTCGCTACTTGCCAGGCTTTGGACAAAGAGATGAAAGAGCGTATAAGGCTGCATAAAAAACAAAGGCCTAAATCCTGGAAGACTTTTGAAGAACCAAAAAACATAGCGAGCTTATTAAAAAGAATAAATCTTAAGTATGATGTTGTCATAATAGATTGTTTGACTCTTTTAATATCCAATCTTATGCTGGACGGAAAAAGTCAAAAAGACATAGAGAAAGAAATTTCCGGAATACTGGCTGCTTTAAACAAAAACAGATCTCGATCGATCATAGTGTCAAATGAAGTAGGCTTAGGTATTGTGCCTGAAAGCAGGTTAGGAAGAGATTTTAGGGATATTGCTGGCAGAATGAATCAGATAGTAGCAAAAGAAGCCAATGAAGTATTTTTTATGGCCTCAGGTTTACCGATAAAAATTAAAGGAGAATAAAAGTGAAAAAAATACAAGAAACTATTTCTAATATTAAAGGCTTGGACACCGCTCTTATGGATAAGGCACAGGAAAGGCTGGACAATCTTACAAAGCCGCAGGGAAGCCTTGGCCGATTGGAAGAACTGGCAAGGCTGGTTGTCGGTATATCCGGAAAAGAGGCGCCTTCACTTAAGAACAAAGTTATTTTTACATTTGCCGGGGATCATGGGGTGACAGAAGAAGGAGTAAGCGCTTTTCCAAAAGAGGTCACGCCGCAAATGGTCTATAATTTTTTAAGGGGCGGCGCGGGAATAAATGTATTGGCAAAACATGTTGGCGCGAAAGTGGCGGTTGCTGATCTGGGGGTTGCCAGTGACTTAAAACCTCAGCAGGATCTTATTATTAAAAAAGTAAATTATGGCACAAAGAACATGGCGAAAGAACCAGCCATGACAAGGCAAGAAGCTATAAGCGCGATCGAAGCAGGTATAGATATCTTTGAACAGGAATTCAAAAAAGGAATTGATATTATAGGAACAGGAGACATGGGTATTGGCAATACTACGCCTTCCAGCGCTATAACAGCAGTACTTACTGGAAAAAACGTAGAAGATGTTACAGGAAGAGGAACAGGCATTAATGATAACAGCCTGAAAAATAAGATAAATATTATAAAAAAAGCTATTGATGTAAATAAACCTGACCCTAAAGACGCGATAGATGTGCTTTCAAAAGTAGGCGGATTTGAGATAGGCGGATTGAGCGGCGTGATTTTAGGGGCAGCTTCCAGAAGAGTGCCTATAGTAATAGACGGGTTTATATCCGGCGCAGCTGCTTTAATAGCTTATCATCTTGAACCAAAAATTAGAGACTATATGATAGCAGGACATTCTTCAGTAGAAAAAGGCCATGTAATAATCCTGGCTCATTTAGGACTTAACGCTGTATTAGATCTGGATCTAAGGCTTGGCGAGGGAACTGGCGCAGCTTTGGCTATAGGTATAGTAGATGCAGGTATTAAGGTAATGACTGAGATGGCTACTTTTAAAAGCGCAGGTGTGGCTGAGAGAGATAAATCATGAAAGGTTTTTTAACAGCTTTACAATTTTTAACTATAGTCCCTATTAAGATAAAACAATTGGATGAGAAAAAAATACCTCGATCTATGGTGTATTTTCCTTTGGTTGGATTGATGTTGGGCCTTATATTGACCGGGACTGATAAGTTTTTGTATTTTCTTGGTTTTGAACAGATTGTTATAAATATGATCTTAATAATTTTTCTCATTGTTCTTACTGGAGGTATTCATCTAGATGGCCTGGCGGATACAATGGATGCGTTATTAAGCAGGAAAAACAAAGAAGATATGCTTAATATCATGCGTGATTCTCATATAGGAGTAATGGGTGTTTTGAGCTTAATAGGTATTATAAGCTTAAAGGTGGCTTTTCTTTCGTCTATAAGTATAACATCAAAATCTAATTCACTTATTTTTATGTGTGTATTGAGCAGGTGGTCGCTTGTATTGTCTATGGTTTTGTTTCCTTATGCCAGGGAAGAAGGTAAAGCAAAGAGCTTTATCAAAGGAGTTGATCCAAAGATATTTATTTTTTCTACTATAGCTGCTATTGGCTGTATGGCTATAGTTTGGAAAATACAAAGCCTAATGCTCATGGGAGCAGCGATTATATCCGTATATATAATAGGAAAACATATAAAAAGCAAAATAAGCGGTATAACAGGTGATACTCTTGGCGCAACAAATGAGCTTGTAGAAGTGATTGTATTGCTTGGTATATTCTTACTGGAAAGGTTTGGTTTATGGATGAACTAGGTATTATTTCTTCGTGGAGCGGAGGAAAAGATAGTTGTTTCGCATGTTATAAAGCAATGAAACAGGGATATGATGTAAAATATTTCTTGAATTTTATATCCAGAAAGCACAAAAGGGGCTGTTTTCACGGAATAGAAAAAGACCTCTTAAGGCTTCAGGCAGAGCTTGTAGGTATACCTTTGATCCAAAAAGAAGTAACTGATGATATGAAAGAATACGAAAGGGAATTCAAAGAAGCTGTATCTGAGCTAAGAGAAAAAGGCCTTAAGAAAATGGTTTTTGGAGATATTTATTTGGATGAGCATAAAGATTGGGTTGAGCGCGTATGTAATGATGCAGATGTTACTCCTATGGAACCGCTTTGGAATGTCTCTGCCTCAGATATCATTGAAGAGTTTATAGAAACAGGTTTTAAAGCTATTGTTGTGAGCTGCCAGGCGGATAAGTTTGGAAAAGATTTTGTGGGCAGGCTGGTTGATAGGGATCTGCTAAAAGAACTTAAGTCAAAAAATATTTGTCCCTGCGGTGAAAACGGAGAATTCCATACTATAGTAATTGACGGCCCGATCTTTAAAAGAAACATTGAGATATTAGAAAGCGAGCCAATTCTTAAGGAAGGTTTTTGGAAATACTGGTTTTTGGATATAAAGAAATACAAATAGTATTTAATAACAAAAATTTTAGCCGGATAAACAAAGGAAATCCTGGTTCGATCCCAGGTGTCCCTCGCAGCTATACGCAAGACCATGGCTGTTCGGGACCATCTGCTTAGGGCGGATGGCTGCCGCGCAACGGTAATATCTGATGCTTGTTAGATTAGCCCGGTCTATTGTTTATCGTGGGAACTACCTTCGCGAGAGGGGAAAGGAAAGGAATATGGATAAGTTGAAGTACTTGGTGTTTATTTTTTATCTGCTTGCGTTAGCTTCAGCCAGTATAGTATTCGCACAGGACGATAAACTGAAAGAAAACAGCTACAGTATTGACCTTGAGAAGATCGTGGTTACGCCATCCAGGGTGGAAAGGGGGTACAGATATTCCACGCAAAACGTGAGTATTGTTTCAGAAGAAGACATAAAAGCGAATTCTATTACTGAGATCACGGAAGTATTGGAGCTATTACCATCTGTTGATATCTTAGAGTATGGGTCCAATGGGTCATCAAAATCCGTTCATACAAGAGGCGCTTCGTCTAGCCAGGTTTTAACTCTTCTGGATGGAAGGCCTGTTAATACGCCTCGAGATGGAGTTACTGATTTTAATAGGATCTCTCTTTCAAATATTGAAAGAGTAGAGGTCCTGCGCGGCCCCGCAAGCAGTATCTATGGAGCTAATGCAATAGGAGGAGTTATAAATATAATAACCAAAAAAGGAAATAAAGGGGAAAAGGCAGAGGTAGTAAGCAAGTTCGGATCTTTTAATACAAAGTTTAATTCTTTAAGTTATGGGGATAAGATAAAGGACTTCGATTATTTTCTATCCTATGATTATTTAGCATCGCATGGACACAGGGACAACAGCGATTGTTTAAGCAACAATGCAAACTCTAATTTTGGATATCAATTTGATGATGAAAGCCGCATAAGCGTTTCCAGCGGTTATTATAATTCTGAAGTGGGAAATATCGGTGCTGTGACCTCAGAGGACCTGGATGACAAACAGGAAACATTCTCTAACTACCTGGATGTCACGTATAAAGGTAAATTATTTGAAGGGCAGGACCTGCTAGTTAAGACTTTTTGTAATTCCGATAGGCTGGAGTTTACAGAAACCTTTGAGCCTGTTAGTAGAGACACAAATCATACAAAGGTATACGGGGCTGATTTTCAGATCTCCCAGAAATTCTTAGAAGACTATAGGACAGCGTTTGGTTTTAGCTTTCGGGAAAACAGGCTAAATAGCTCTATTAGCAGCAAGAGAGCTTATGATCTTAAGGGGTTTTATTTTGAATCAGAGATAGATGTATTTGATATGGGGACCCTAAAATTCGGAAATAGATGGGATGATTATTCGAATTTCGGAGATAGAAACTCACCTAGCGTAAGCTTTAACTTTTGGCTGTTTAATGCAATAAAGGCCCATGCATTAGCTGCCAAGTCATTCAGGGCCCCGACGTTTAACGACCTATATTGGCCGCGTGAAGATTGGGGTGTATGGGGAGGCGTAGAAGGCAATACCATGCTGGGCCCGGAAAAAGCAGAATCTTTGGAATTTGGATGCAGCGGCTACCTCTTTAATAAATTGAAAATGGACGCTACTTTTTTTAGGACCAATATAAGGGACATGATAGAGTGGACAGTTGATAATTCGTGGTGGTGGAGGCCTGAAAACTTGAATTCAGCTTCGATCAAAGGCGTTGAGTTTGAAACTGAAATCGCGCTAGCGCATTGGTTAAAAACAAATTTTAATTATACATATCTTGAAGCAGAAGATAGAAATACAAAAAAATGGCTTATATATAGGCCTAGGCATCTCTATAAGTTGAATTTTATATATTCACCTGTTTCCAAATTAGAGATAGGCCTAAGCCTTCTTTATAAGACAAAAAGATACGTCAACGCAGATAATACGGCATTACTTTCTCATTATGCTGTAGGCAATATCAGTCTTGACTATAAGTTAAGAGAAAATACTCAGTTGATGTTTGAAATAAAAAATATCACAGATAGGGCTTATGAAGAACAGAAAAATTATCCTGTCCCAGGCAGGGCATACTATGGCGGCATAAGGATGAAGTTTTAATATTGGCCAGTCCCGGCGTAGATCATAAATACACACCCCGGTATTTGACATTTTATTTTTTAATTGTTATCATAGGTACAAATGCCAGAGAACAAGACTTTTAAAATAGCCTTTCTTTTCTCAACCCTGATACACTCTATCTTTTTTATCGCGCTTCCATGGGCTGATTTCTTTATTACAAAGAAAGATACAAAAGATATGGAGACGGCCTACGTAGAGATAAAACACCCCCCGGATAAAAAATTAGTAGGCATAAAGCCTATACAAAAAAGGACAGCTATCAAAGGTATCAAGCCCCAGCCTATTGCGGAAAAACTTCCTGATATAAAAAAAGAAGACATCCTTAAACCCCCAAAACCAGAAAAGAAAGAAAAAGATTTTATAAAACCAAAGGTAAGGCATATAGATACAGCATCTTTTATTGAAGGTGTAAACTTTGAGAAAATGATGCAAGAAGAGAAAGATGAAGCAAAGAAGGCTACCTATGTAAGCTATTATCGTTCTGTCAGAGAGAAGATAAGGACTTACGCAAATAACAATTATTATTCAAAAAAGGACCTAGCTAAAGGCGAGGTCTTCCTTTCTTTTACAGTAACTTCAAGAGGCGAGCTTATTCAAGTCAATATAGTGGATGAGAGTTCCACAGATAATAGTTATCTTAGAGAGATAGCTTTAAATAGCATAAGAGATGCAAGTCCTTTCCCGCCATTCCCAGAAGGCATGAGCCAGTACCAGATAACTTTCAATGTTATCATATCATTTGAACCTACCAACTAGCTTCTGACCCGGCAATTCTAACCACAACGTAGGGGAACCTTAAGGTTCCCCTACGTTGTGGAAGCTTTAAAAAAAATACTTGACAAGATTACAAAGTCTCTGTAATATATAGTTCGCTTTAGATAGCACTCCTCCTATGAGAGTGCTGACAATCAAACTATCCATATCAAACAAAACTATACAGGAGGTGTAGATATGGCAATTCAACCATTAGGTGACAGAGTACTGATAAAAAGGCTTGAGGCTGAAGAAAAGACAAAAGGTGGTATTTTACTGCCAGATTCAGCTAAGGAAAAGCCGCAAAAAGGAGAAGTTATCGCTATTGGTAAAGGCAAGGTGTTGGAGAGCGGAAAAGTAGAACCGCTAGAAGTCAAAAAAGGCGACAAGGTGCTTTTTGGAAAATATGCTGGCAACGAACTGACAGACAATGGAGAAGATTATTTGATATTAAAAGAAGAAGATATACTAGCGATCATTAAGTAGTAACTTAAAGAGGGAGGTATTGAAATGGCAAAACAGTTAATTTTTAGAGAGGATGCAAGAAGCAGTATTGCAAGAGGCATAGATCAGCTTGCAGAAGCTGTCAAAGTCACCCTTGGGCCTAAAGGAAGGAATGTTGTCCTAGACAAAAAATTCGGTTCTCCTACTATTACAAAGGACGGGGTTACTGTTGCAAAAGAAATAGAGCTGAAAGACCCTTATGAAAATATGGGTGCTCAGCTTGTAAAGGAAGTGGCTGAAAAGACAAGTGACCTGGCAGGGGATGGCACTACAACTGCTACTGTGCTTGCCCAGGCTATATTCAAGGAAGGCCTAAAGAACGTAACAGCCGGCGCAAATCCTACGGCTTTAAAAAGAGGGATAGATAAAGCAGTAAAAGAAGTAGTAGACAGCCTAAAGAAGATGTCCACTCCTATAAAGGACAAAAAGGCTATTTCCCAGGTAGGGACTATCGCTGCAAACAATGATTCAGAGATAGGCGAATTGATAGCTGAAGCTATGGAGAAGGTAGGTAAAGACGGAGTCATCACAGTAGAAGAAGCAAAGACAATGCAGACAACTCTTGATGTAGTAGAGGGTATGCAGTTTGACCAGGGTTACCTGTCACCTTATTTTGTGACAGATGCAGCAAGGATGGAAGCTGTTATAGAAGACCCTTATATATTGATAAACGAGAAAAAGATATCAGCAATGAAAGATATGCTGCCTCTTTTAGAAAAGATTGCAAGAAGCGGAAAGCCGCTTATCATAATCGCAGAAGATATCGAAGGCGAAGCGCTTGCAACTTTAGTTGTAAATAAACTTAGAGGTACTTTGAATTGCTGCGCAGTAAAGGCCCCTGGTTATGGGGACAGGCGTAAGTCTATGCTGGAAGATATTGCGATTCTGACAGGCGCTAAACCGATATTAGAGGACCTTGGTATAAAGCTGGAGAACATAACCCTTGATGACCTGGGAAGGGCAAAGAGAGTGACTGTTGGGAAAGAAGAGACAACTATCGTAGAAGGCGCCGGTAAGAAATCTGATATAAATGCAAGGATCACGCAGATCAAAAGACAGATCGAAGAGACTGACTCAGATTATGATAAAGAAAAGCTTCAGGAACGCCTTGCAAAGCTTGCAGGCGGAGTAGCAGTAATAAATGTAGGCGCAGCCACAGAGACAGAGATGAAGGAAAAGAAGGCTCGTGTTGAAGATGCGCTTCACGCTACACGCGCAGCAGTAGAAGAAGGCATTGTCCCTGGAGGAGGAGTTGCATTTTTAAGATGCATACCAAAGCTGGATGACCTGAAGCTTCAGGGAGATGAAAAGATAGGCGCAGAGATAGTAAAGAGATCTTTAGAGGCACCTATAAGACAGATAGTAAAGAACGCAGGCCTTGAGGAATCCGTAGTTGTGAACGAGATAAAGAATAAGAGCGGCAACTATGGTTTCAATGCCCAGACAGAAGAGTATGCTGATATGATAAAAGCAGGTATTATAGACCCTACAAAGGTTTCAAGGACAGCCCTTGAAAATGCCGCCAGCGTATCAGGATTGCTCTTGATGACAGAGGCATTGATATCTGATATACCAGAAGAAGAAAAGCCAGGACCTGGGATGCCGCCCGGAGGAATGCCGGGAGGAATGGGCGGAATGTATTGATAGCTGCTCGGAAAAACTAGTACTACACAAAATCCCGCAAGTGAGCATATCACTTGCGGGATTTTTTTTATCCTATTCATAGCATGTTCTTAGCTGGTGAGGCCTTCAAAAAGACGCTCAGCCAGAGTTGGTGATTTGTAGATGTGGGCTTCGCTCAGTTTTATTTTGACAGGCATACTAAATTGTAGTGCATTGAGATTCTAGTGCGCAAAATAAAGATGCTTTTTTCAGCCCCTCACCAGCTAAGAACAACATGAACTGTAATAAAAGATTAATCTTTTTCGACTGGGTAGGGCTAAAGAAAAGCCTTGCTTTTTTGAACGGGCACGGTTCGCCCTTGCAAGTTACCAGGCGAGAGTGAAAAAAAGCACGGAGCGAAAGCTGCCTCGCCGGGGCAGCTAAGCGTCTTTTCGTAGACCTACCCAGTCGGAAAAAAAGAATACTTTGCTGGGCAGAGATTATTTTAGTTTTATTGGTTAGATTGCTTTGACAATAAATGCGCTCTATGATATATTTAGATGTAATATAAAAGAGATAAAGGGGGCCTAGATGTCAAATCTCCATGATATACCAAAAAAGATAATCGAGAACATCTCTAATGTAATAGTCGGCAAGGTAGAAGTGATAAAGCTTGTAGTCGCAGGGCTTTTTAGTGAAGGGCATATATTGCTCGAAGATGTCCCTGGCCTTGGTAAGACCATGTTATCAAGGGCACTGGCATGTTCCATAGAAGCAGATTTCAAGAGGATACAATTTACCCCAGATCTTTTGCCTTCGGATGTGACAGGGGTGTCTATATATAATCAGAAGACATCAGAATTTGAATTCAATAAAGGCCCGATATTCGCGAATATAGTCCTTGCGGATGAGATCAATAGGACTACGCCAAGGACCCAGTCAGCTCTTCTAGAGGCCATGCAAGAGTTTAGAGTGACTGTGGATGGCGAGACCAGGGAACTTCCAAAGCCATTTTTTGTAATAGCTACCCAGAACCCAATAGAGTTTCACGGGACATATCCTCTTCCAGAGGCACAGATAGACAGGTTTATGATGCAGCTTAAAGTAGGATATCCTACACCCCAGGAAGAGATAAGGATATTAGGGAAAAATATAAAAGAACCCCCTATCAATAGCCTAAAAAGCGTTGTCAGTATTAAGGATGTCATAGAAGCGCAGGATGCAATAAAATCCATACACATAGACCCGCAAATAAATCAATATATTGTAAAGATAATATCAGAGACCAGGAACCTTCCCGGAGACGTGAAATTAGGAGCTAGCCCCAGGGCATCCCTTGCGCTTATGAACATTGCGAGGTCTCTTGCTTTTATCGAAGAAAGGGACTATGTCATCCCAGATGACATAAAGAAGCTAGCTTATCCAGTCCTGAGCCATAGGATAATTCTTCAGCCCCGTTCTATTGTAAAGGGGCTTGATCCAGAACGCATAGTCACTCATATCCTGAAGAAAATACCTACTCCGGCGTAAACTTATGCTTACTCTAAAGGGCATATTTCTTTGTATAATAATAATCATACTCTTGGCAGTATCATGGAATCTTAAGATAGAGATATTCTATGTATTATGCGCTATATCTTTTTGTATACTTTTTCTAGGGTTTCTTTATGTATATCTGACTTTACCTAAAATATCTATCGAAAGAAAGGTCCAGGATGTTGCCTACGAGGATGACCTATTGGCCGTAGAAGTAAAGATAACGAACAAGCGTAATATTCCAAGTTTTTTCTTTGAGGTAATAGACAGGTTCGAGGGGGAGGCTTGTGACAAGAAAGAAAAGTCTTTATTTGTATCCAGGCTTGACAGGGAGGACTACATATTAGTCAATTATACTGTAAACTGTTTCAAAAGAGGACTCCATAGATTCGGGCCTGTATCAGTAGCCTACCAGGACATGATGGGTTTTTTTAAGATAGTAAAACGCTTGGACGTGTTTTCCGAGATATTGGTATACCCAAAATTATTTAATATACTTTTTTTCCCTCAACTTAAGGCCTCGAGCCTTTCATGGATGGGAGTTGAGACTGCCAGGATAAGTTCTGATACTCATGAATTTTTTGGAGTAAGGGAATATAGAAGAGGCGACCTGAAAAGCAGGATCCACTGGCCGTTGACAGCAAAACATGGAAAGCTCATTGTAAAGGAATTTCAGCGCAATGCCGCGCAGGAAGCCACGATACTGCTTGATCTAAAAAAAGGCAATGATATTGGGACAGGAAAAGATACGACACTGGAGTATTCTGTGAAAATAGCGGCTTCTGTGGCGGCATATCTTTTGGAAAACAACATATTTGTACAGCTTGTTGGATATGGAAAGGAAAAGTTCTGCCTTCCATTTGGGAAAGGTGAGTATCACAAACACAGGATATTAGAATATCTTGCTGGTGTCACTTCAGATGGAGAAGTGACACTGGATAAAATGGTCGACGAGACCGTATTTGGCGCGCCTATACAGTCTACATTGGTGTGCATACTGTCGGATAATGACTTAAAAGGTTTGATGAGCCTGTCCCAGTTCAAGACAAAAGACATAAAGCTCATAATCGTATTACTGGCAGCATCAAGTTTCGGAAAGATAGGTAAAGGCAGTATTATCAGTAAAGATGATGCAAGGAATTTCGAAGATATGCTTAGTAACATGGAAGCATATACTTACAGGATCATAAAAGGCGATAAGCTGGAGGAAAAGTTTCAATATCTATCATGATCATAGCGCGTAGAGAAAGGACAAATTATCATTTTCTGAACCTAGTGCTTGTGCTTTTGGCTATATTCAGCATAAGAGGGGTATTGAGCCCTGCAAATCTTCTGGGTGTATCACTGGGCATGATCCTTGCTTTTTCTATAAGCTGGTACATGAAGGGCAAGTACATCAAGTACATGGATCTATTTATAGGGGTAGTTTCTTTAAGTGTGTGTTTCTTTGTCTTTAGCAGGCTTTATGATGTCAGGATGGATTTTGAAGGGATATTGAGATCTTTTTCCTTGATATTCTCTTACATCGCTATTATACAGGCTGTCAGCATAAGGTCTTCAAAACACTATAGCCTCCTGCAGTTTATATCTATAATGCTGATATTTATTTCTATAGCGCTTGCTGCCGAGAAAGAGATCTTCTATATCTTGCTTAGTTCAGTGTTTTTATTTATATTTATTATCACTATGCGTTTCAATGTGCTATATGAAAAGATAGAAAGAGGAGCTCTCTTAGTGCCAAAAGAAAGCAATAGAAGGGTTTTTTACAGGGAGTTCAAGATAAGTTCTGTGATGTTTTTTATTATTATAATGGCAGCATCATTTTTATATCCTTTGGTGCCGAGGGACAAGGACCTGCCTTTAGATTTCATAGCGTCTTCTTTTTTGAGAGATTCTAAGATACCCATGTATGCAAGTCTAGTGGAAGGCAAGGGGACTTTTAAAAAAATGGGACCAGGCAAAGAAAAAGAAGAAGGCGCGATAGGAGGCCTTGATATAGAAAGCTTAAAAGATGCATTAAAGAGTGGCATAGAAGAACCCGTTGTTTCTTCACGGACTAGCGGCGCAGCTGATAGCGGCAGGGCGAATACCCCTCCGGTATCATCGATATCTGCATCATCGGATAGTTCTCTCGCCATGGAGGTAGAAAAAGGGGTAGCCCAAAGAAAAAAAATAAATTGGTGGCTCCTACTATTATTGATGGCGCTTATACCAATATTGATACCTGTTCCATTGGCTTTTATGCTGCCCATAGTTTTTATAATACTGCCTATACTTATAGTAGTTTATTTTATTATTAGGTCGCTCATAAGAAATAGATTGCTGGCAAGAAAAGCTGTAGAAGAGCCGAGATATTTTATAAAAGAAGTGTACCTTGCGTTATGCAGCGCCTTGAGTATATACGGGGCACCAGAATTCAGGGAAACAGGCTATATTGGTTTCTATGATGCAGTGAAAAAAACTGTCCCAGGGCCCTATGATCCTATGAAAGGACTGACTGATTGTGCCCTGGAAGCAGGTTTTTCCGATCACGACATATCCCCGGAGCATTCAAAAAAAGCGCTAAGGTTTTTTATAGATGTAAAGAAAGAGACGCTTAGCCTGCGCAAAGAGAGATTATTCTGGAAGAACCTGGCTTTCAGGCTACAGCTATTAGACATAACCACTCTCCCAAAAGACCTTCAATAAATCTTTATCCACAAATCAACTTTTATAGTCCGCTAGGGACAAGAAGTAGCTATATCTAAACTCGAAGTTGCATGCTTTGTGGGTGTTGTTTGAGAGGCCTAAATCTTTTGAACGGGCATGGTCAGCCCTCGTATATACTGGTAGGGGAGCCTTAAGGCTCCCCTACATTAGATAAGGTTTAAGCGAGAGCGAAAAAGAAAACGGAGTAAAATTTTCACGCTGGGGAAATTTTCACTTGAGCGAACAGAGTCCCTGTCAGCTATATAATGTGCTGCTCAAGCGTTTAAATAACATAGCAAGCGTGCCTAAATATCATTGACTTTTTTAAAAAATTACTGTATTATGTAAAAATTAACCTATAAAAACCGGAGGTATATATCATGGGGATGTGGATAGGAAGAGGAAAGCAGGCTCGCAGGTGTTATGGATTTGATGAAGTTGCTCTTGTCCCGGGTTCGATAACAATAAACCCTAACGAAGTAGATACTAGCTGGAAACTCGGCAGTAAGACCTATAAAGTGCCTATCCTTGCTGCTGCAATGGATGGGGTGGTCGATGTTAAATTTGCAGTAGAGATGTCAAGGCTTGGCGGCATTGCGGTGTTGAATCTCGATGGAGTGCAGACTCGCTATGAGAACCCCGAAGAGATATTAGACAAGATCGCGAAGGCCACACCTGAAGAAGCGACAAAGCTGGTGCAGTCTTTGTATGTCGCTCCGATCAAAGAAAAGCTTATAGTTAAGAGGATCCAGGAGATAAAAAAGAAAAAAGCTACTGCAGCGGTCTCTACAATACCTCAAAATGCTGAAAAGTTTGGTAAGATCGCCCAAGAGGCAGGTGCTGATATATTTGTTATCCAGTCCACTGTTATCAGTGTCAGGCATAGTTCCAAGGAATACAAGATAGTGGATCTCAAAAAATTTATTAGATCAATGAAGATACCTGTCATCTTAGGCAATTGTGTTACACATTCTGTCGCGCTTGAGCTTATGGATGCAGGGCCAGGCGCATTGCTGGTCGGTATCGGCCCAGGGGCAGCCTGTACTACAAGGGGGGTCTTGGGCATAGGTGTTCCTCAGGTCACTGCAACTATAGATATAGCTAATGCGAGAGATCTTTACTATAAAAAGACAGGTAAATATATTCCTATAATCACGGATGGGGGCATGGATTCAGGAGGGGATATATGCAAGGCCTTTGCCAGCGGCGCTGATGCTGTCATGGTAGGTTCGGCATTTGCAAGGGCAAAAGAGGCTCCTGGGAAAGGTTATCATTGGGGCATGGCAACGCCTCACGCAAATCTACCCAGAGGTACCCGCATAAGAGTCAATACGACCGGGACATTAGAAGAGATACTTTTTGGTCCTGCTAGGCTTGATGATGGATCCCAGAACCTTGTAGGAGCTCTTATGACATCTATGGGCAATGTCGGCGCTAGAAATCTAAAGGAAATGCAATTGACAGAGCTGATAATAGCTCCTTCTATCAAGACAGAAGGAAAATTGATGCAAAGAGTCCAAAGAGTCGGCATGGGGAAATGAGTTAGTAACTAGTAATCAGTAATCCGTGATCAGTAAAAAGTAATCCAACCATACCTTACGCAATACAAAAATGTTTCATTCAGATTTTGTTCACTTACACGTACATACCCAATATAGTCTTCTCGACGGAGCTTGCCTCATAAAAAAACTAGTAGATGCTGCCAGGCGTTTTAAGATGCCAGGCCTTGCTATCACTGACCATGGCAACATGTTCGGCGCTATCGAGTTCTATCAGACCTGTATAGCAAACGGCATAAAACCTATAATAGGATGCGAGATCTATATAGCTCCTAATAATAGGCTTGATAAGACCATCTATTCTGGCGGCGAGACATCAAACCATCTGATACTTCTTGTAAGAGACGAGGCCGGTTATAAAAATCTGATGAAACTTGTATCTATAGGTTACTTGGAGGGGTTTTATTATAAGCCCAGGATAGACAAAGAAGTCCTGTCTAAATATTCAGAAGGCCTTATAGCCCTTTCCAGCTGCCTGAAAGGTGAGATCGCAAGATTAGCTCTCGAAGGAAAGGTTGATAAGATAAAAGAGCTGGCAGGGACTTATCAGGATATATTGGGTAAGGATAATTTTTATTTTGAGATACAGGACAATCTTATACCCGAACAAAAAAAGGTCAGCAGTGTGCTCATACCCATCAGTAAAGAGCTTGGCATAAAACTTGTCGCAACAAATGATGTCCATTATCTTACCAAAGACAGCGCCAAAGCCCATGAAGCGCTTCTTTGCATACAGACCCAGACCACTCTTAATGATCCGCGGCACATGAAATTGCAGACAGAGGAGTTCTATTTCAAGTCCCCTGAAGAGATGAAAGAACTTTTTAAGGATATACCTGAAGCGGTCTTGAACACTATAGAGATCGCAGAGAAGTGCAATCTCGAGTTGGACTTTTCGAGTACATATTTGCCTCATTATTCAATACCAGGCGGGACTACGCATGAAAAATACCTGAGAGAGCTGTGCGAGGAGGGCTTAAAAAAAAGATACCCTGACCCAACCAAAGAGATAAGGGATAGGTTTGAACATGAACTCAGGGTTATCAATAAAGCAGGATATACCAGTTATTTTTTGATCACCTGGGATTTTGTCAATTATGCAAAGAGCGAAGGCATAGCTGTGGGGCCAGGAAGAGGGTCCGCTGCGGGAAGCATCATAAGTTACTGTCTTGGTATAACAGATATAGACCCATTGAGATATAATCTTTTATTTGAAAGGTTCTTGAATGAAGAAAGAGTTACTATGCCTGATATTGATATAGATTTTTGTTATGAAAATAGGGGCAAGGTAATAGATTATGTTATCAATAAATACGGCCAGGACAACGTAGCCCAGATAATCACTTTTGGCACTATGGCTGCTAGAGGCGTAATAAGAGATGTCGGCAGGGTCATGGATATTCCTTATAGTGAAGTAGATAGGATCGCTAAACTTGTGCCAACGGACCTTAACATCACGCTTGAGCTTGCGCTCGAGCAAGAACCAGAACTAAAGAACCTTTACAAGGAAGATACAAAAATAAGAGAACTTATAGATACATCAAGACATCTCGAGGGCCTTACTCGCCATGCCTCTACTCATGCGGCAGGAGTTGTTATAAGCGAGGATGCTCTCGCAAGCCACGTGCCTCTTTTTAAGACAAGTGATGGCCAGATCTCTACTGGGTATGCAATGGCTTCTCTCGAGAAGATAGGCCTTCTGAAGATGGACTTCTTGGGGTTAAGGACCCTTACCGTCATCCAAGAGGCTATAAAACTGATAAAACAGTTACGGGGTATTGATCTAAATGAAGCAGGTATCCCCATAGATGACGAAAAGACGTATAGATTGTTTTCCCGCGCAGAGACTATAGGTATATTTCAGCTGGAAAGTTCAGGGATGAGAGACCTGCTGAGGAAGCTCAGGTCTGAGAAGTTTGAGGATATAGTAGCGCTCCTCGCGCTTTATAGGCCTGGCCCTATCGGCAGCGGTATGTTGGATGATTTTATGAAAAGAAAACACGGAGAGGTAGAGGTAAGATATGATCACCCTCTTCTTGGATCTATACTGAAAGAGACATACGGCATAATAGTATATCAAGAACAGGTCATGATGATCGTATCTAAGCTTGCGGGATTTTCACTTGCTCAGGCAGATCTATTGAGAAGGGCTATTGGTAAGAAGACCCCGGAGGTAATGGACCAGCAGAAAAAGGCTTTTATAGAAGGAGCTAGTAAAAATAAGGTAGATAAAAGAATAGCTGAGAAGATATTTAGCCTGATAGAACATTTTGCTGGTTATGGGTTCAATAAGAGCCATTCTGCCGCATATGCGATGATATCTTACAGGACAGCTTTTTTAAAGGCAAATTACCCGATAGAATTTATGGCAGCGCTGCTGACAAGTGAAAAAGATAACACAGATAAGATAGTCCAGTATATAAATGAAGCCGAGAGGATGAATATAAAGATCTTGCCTCCGGATGTAAATCAAAGTTTTTCGGATTTTTCTGTGGTTGAGAAAAATGCTATCAGATTTGGCTTGAGCGCTGTAAAAAATATAGGCGTAGGAGCTATAGAATCTATCATCAGGTCAAGAGAAGAAAAAGGCTATTTTAAAACCCTTACAGAGTTTTGCGAGCGTACAGACTCCAGGACAGTGAATAAGAAGATCCTGGAAAGCCTTATTAAGTGCGGCGCTTTCGATACCTTTAACCTTAAAAGGTCTCAGCTTATGGCGATCCTTAATATAGCTATGGAAAAGGCAAATACTCTGCAGAAAGAGAAGTCTATCGGCCAGATGCTTCTTTTTGGTGATGAGAGCCGTGAAGAGGCTGCGCCTGATATAAAAGAATGGCCCGAGGGGCAGCTTTTGAGCTTTGAAAAAGATATGCTAGGTTTTTATATTACCGGGCACCCGCTTGCGCGATACAGCGATATATTGAAAGAATATTCCACGGCTACTACAAAGGAGCTTAAAGACCTTAAAGATGGCTCGAAGATAAGGTTTGGGGGGATAATAAACAAAGTAAAAAATACCGTTACCAAGCGTACTGGCGAGAGGATGGCTATCATGATGATGGAAGACCTGGAAGGAAGGGTCGAGGTATTGATCTTTCCAGCAGCTTATAAAAATGTGTCAAAATTTGCAAGGGTGAATTTTGCTGCATTTATAGATGGGAGGCTGGACCTCAAAGAAGAGAGGCCCAAAATAATAGTTGAGGAGATAATACCCATTGATGAGGCAAGGCTTCGCTTTACCCAGGCTGTCTCAATAGACCTGGTCTCTCTTGGCATGGAAAAAGAGATGCTGGAAAAACTAAAAGGCCTTTTTAAAAAACATAAAGGCAATATACCGGTATATCTGAATGTCTCTACAAAGAACAATGGCTCTTACCGTATAGTAGTGGATGAAGATTGTTTTGTGAATCCTACCAATGATATGGTCATAGAGATAGAAGAGCTTATAGGGCAAGACCATATTGTCTTTGAAAAAAATAAAAACTGATATATAGATTTTAAGATTTAAAAGTTCTTGACATAAGCTCTATCTTCGTGTTACACTACCCCTTGCAATTAAATCAGATACGAAAAAATCGAAGGAGGGTCAGAATGACAAAAAAGGATATAGTTGTAAAAATCGCAAACGAGACTGACATCAAGCAGATAGACGTGAAAAAAGTAGTACAGATGACATTTGATGCTATAGTCGACGCGCTTGCAGAAGGAAAGACCATAGAACTCAGAAATTTTGGAGTCTTCAAGACAAAATCCAGAAAAGGCCGCATGGGAAGAAATCCAAGGACAGGACAGCAGGTCCCTGTAGAGCCCAAGAAGGTAGCTGTATTTAAACCAGGCCTTGTAATGAAGGCAAAAGTTAAATAGTCCACTTTCGTCGCTTAATCTTTTATTCACAAAAGCAATCTATTTAAAGGAAAAGGTGTATGCTAAAGGCATTACGGGGGACTAGAGATATCCTACCTCAAGAAGCAGCATTGTGGCAACGCGTTGAGGCTGCTGCCAGAGATATATTTGCTATATATGATTATAAAGAGATAAGGACACCTGTCATTGAAGAGGCATCTTTATTTATTAGGAGCATAGGAAATGCTACTGATATAGTCCAAAAAGAGATGTACGCCTTTACTGATAGGGGCGGTAGGGCTATTTCTTTAAGGCCAGAAGCGACAGCTTCAATAGTAAGGGCATACATAGAGAATTCAATATACAATAAAGAGAGCCTGTCAAAACTATTTTATATAGGCCCGATGTTCAGGAGTGAAAGGCCTCAAAAAGGCAGGCAGAGGCAATTTTATCAACTGGGAGTAGAGGCCATAGGGTCTGACAGCCCCTTTCTTGACGCAGAGGTCATCGCCCTTTCAGTGAGATTTTTGGAAAAGATAGGAATAAAAAAGATAGAGTTAAAGATAAATAGCCTTGGCTGCCAAGAGGATAAAATAAAACTTATAAAAGAACATAGAAAAAATATAAAGCCTCATTTATCCAGCCTGTGTGAAGAATGTAAAGCGCGCTTTGACAAGAATGTCCTTAGGGTATTCGATTGCAAGAATCCCGAGTGTAAAAAGATAGTCAGCGGTTTAATAGCCCCGGATCATTTATGTGATAGCTGTGCCAGCCACTTTGAAGAATTAAAAAAGGCCTTAAAAAGCCTGGGCCTTGATTTTATAATAGACAAAAGAATAGTAAGAGGCCTGGACTATTATACCAAGACCGTGTTCGAGGTCACGCAGGAGGATCTGGGGGCAAAAGATGCGATCTGTGCTGGAGGCAGGTATAATGATCTGATAAAGGATATGGGAGGAAAGCCTACCCCTGCTATAGGATTTGCATTTGGCATGGAGAGGATCGTGCTTGCAATGAAAGAAGCAGATAAGAGCCCAGAAAGCACGCTGGATTTTTTTATTGTAAACGCAGGAGAGGTTTTACAGGGAAAGACATTCGAACTCTTGATGAAGCTGAGAGATTCAAATATATCCCAGGAAAAAAAGATCTCCTATGAGATAGAATATGAAAAGAAAAATCTTAAGTCTCAGATGAAAAGCGCCCAGAAAAAAGGCGCAAAGTTTGTTATCATACTGGGAGAGGACGAGATCAGGAGGGGCAAGGTAGTCTTTAAGGATATGTCCTCAGGGGATCAGGAGGAAGCGGACTATAATATAGGGTCAATATTGCAGAAAGCGGCTTTTATCAAAGAAAAGGATCTATGACTATGAAATTACAGCGTACACACACATGCGGGGAATTGAGGGTATCGGATATAGGTAAAAAATCCACGCTTATAGGCTGGGTACATAAAAGGCGCGATCACGGAAAGATAATCTTTGTAGACCTTCGTGATAGGTACGGCCTTACCCAAATAGTATTTTTTAAGAACAAGCTAGCTGAAGAATTGAGAAGCGAGTATGTCATAAAAGTGACAGGCGTTGTGCAGAATAGGCCTAAAGGCACGGATAATCCAAAGATACTTACAGGAGGAGTGGAGCTTGGAGTAGAGGAGCTCGATATAATAAACACATCAAAGACGCCCCCATTTGAACTGGATGAGATGACCGATGTCTCGGAAGAGGTAAGGCTTAAATATAGATATATCGATCTGAGGCGGCACGAGATCCAAGGTAGGATATTTTTGCGCCATAGAGTATGTAAGTCCATCAGAGATTTTTTAGATAAAGACGGTTTTATAGAAGTCGAGACCCCTATATTGACTAAATCCACGCCTGAAGGCGCAAGAGATTTTTTAGTACCTTCGAGGCTTAATTGGGGAAAATTCTTTGCGCTGCCTCAATCGCCGCAGCTCTTCAAACAGCTTTTAATGGTAGCTGGTTTTGAAAGATATTTTCAAATAGCCAAATGCTTTAGGGACGAAGACTTAAGGGCTGACAGGCAGCCTGAATTCACACAGCTTGATATGGAGATGAGTTTTATAGAGGAATCCGATATATTTAGCATAACAGAAAGATTGTTTTATCATGTGTTCAAAGAATCTATAGGCGTGGAGCTAAAGACCCCATTTCCCAGGATGACCCACGAGGAGGCGCTGAAGAATTACAAGACAGATAAACCTGACTTACGAAAAAACGGGGAAGGTTTTGAGTTTTTATGGGTTTTAAATTTTCCTTTGTTCAAGTTTAACGAAGACGAAAAAAGATGGGATATGGAACATCATCCTTTTACCTCTCCTTTGGAAGAAGATAGAGAACTCATAGAATCTTCGCCTGGCAAAGTGCGTTCAAGGGCATATGACTTGGTAATAAACGGGGTCGAGATAGCAAGCGGTAGTATAAGGATACATAATAGAGAGCTTCAGGAAAGGGTTTTCAGGCGTATAGGGCTGGATATGGATATTGCAAAAGAAAGGTTTGGTTTTTTACTGGAGGCCTTTAATTATGGAGCGCCTCCTCACGGAGGGATCGCTTTTGGGCTTGACAGGCTTTTGTCCTTGATGTGCGGAGTAGAAAGCATAAGAGAGGTAATTGCTTTTCCAAAGACTCAAAAGGCAGCATCTCCCATGACAGAGGAGCCGTCTTTTGTCGATGACAAGCAGTTGAAAGAACTAGGGATAAAGATCGAAAGATCCAAGAAGGAGGCAGTATGAAAAAGTACATATATTTAAGTTTCTTGATCGCCGCAGTTTTTCTTGCAGGGTGTATAGTGAGGACAGCTTCTTATGAAGTAGATAGGGTAGACCAGGAGCTTAGCGGTAATAGAGGTATATTAGCAGGGTCTAGCGAGTCTATTTCCAAAGAAAGCGCCCAGAAGAAGACAAAGAAGATGTATGGCATAGAGATAGAACTTCCTTCTTCAACGGATAAGGTAAAAACAGGATATAAATCTTCGCAAGGGAACAAAGGGTATATGGTAGATAAAAAGTCCTCTAAAGAAACGCATAGCTTGGAAGATGTCTCTGTTTCCTCCAAAGATTTTAAGACAGAGGATAAGCCTAAGGCCTTATATCAAGACATAGAGACTCAGGGAGGGGGATCTTCTGGCGGGACATCCGGAAAAGAGGAAAAGAAGACCTATGTTGTCCAAAAAGGGGACACCTTACAGAAAATATCCCAAAAGATGTACGGTACTGTCAAGCTATGGAAAAAGATCTATGAGAAGAACAAAGATACTATAAAAAGCCCTGATACTATCAAGCCTGGCCAGAAATTGATAATACCTGCTAATTAGAGTTATTATGGAAAAGATCATAGCCCTCAATAACTCTAATGAAGCAAAAGCGCTTTTTGGTAACTGTGATGAAAACCTCAGGCTGGTAGAGTCAAGTTTTGGGGTAAAGATCATTTCTCGAGGAGACAAATTGGTCATTAGCGGCGGGAAGGAATCAGTAGGGAAAAGTTCAAGGCTTTTTGAGGAGCTTCTGGAGGTATTGCGTAAAGGCGGCGCGATAAAAAGAGACGAGATAGCCTATTCTATAAGGTCTTTTAAGAAAGATCCAGGACTTGATATTCAAGACATATATCTTGATAAAATAGAGGTCTCTTCCAAAAGGCAGTTCGTAACGCCTAAGACAGCAGGGCAAAAGAGATATGTTGATGCAATACGTAAATTTGATATTGTATTTGGTATGGGCCCGGCTGGTACAGGGAAAACATATCTAGCGATGGCCATGGCTGTCAATGCGTTAAAAAAACAGCTTGTCTCCCGTATCATACTTACACGCCCTGCAGTCGAAGCTGGAGAAAGTTTGGGATATTTACCGGGAGATCTATACGAGAAGGTCACGCCTTATTTAAGGCCTTTATACGATGCATTGTATGATATGATGGAGCCTAGCAAGATCCAGGATTGCATTGAAAGAGGTGTTATAGAGGTTGCGCCCTTGGCATATATGAGGGGCCGCACATTGAACGATTCTTTTGTGATATTGGATGAGGCGCAGAATTCCACAAAAGATCAGATGAAGATGTTTCTTACGAGGCTTGGTTTTGATTCCAAGACCGTCATAACAGGCGATGCTACGCAGAGCGATCTACCGTCAAAAGAGGCCTCAGGCCTCAGTCATGCATACGAAGTACTCAAGGATATAAAGGATATTGATTTTGTAAACTTTACCGGCCAGGATGTAGTAAGGCACCCCTTGGTTCAAGAGATAATCAAGGCCTATGAAAAACATAAGGACAGGACATGAAGAATATATTGAAAAAGAAGGCCATTAAAAATACTAACCTGCTGAGTCATATCGTGATCGCTGTTTTGACTTGCGGCGCTCTTGTTTTTATAATGCAGTGGGACAAAGGGCTCTTTGAATCAGGTTTTAGGGAAGGCGATATAGCCTTGAGGGATATTTACGCGCCATACAATTTTACCATAAAAGGCGATATAGATTCGGATGCTACTGAAAAGGCCAAGAAAGAAGCCACGGGTAAGATACTGCCTATATTTACATATGAGCCGAGCGCAGAAGAAAATGTCTTGAAAAAACTGACAGGCCTTATGGGATCTATAGGAGAATTACCAGGTAAGACCCCTGAAGATATGAAGGTAGAGATCAAAAAGATATCCGCTGAATATAATCTTTCAGAGGTAACCGTAGAGAGTGTTTTGGGGATAAAAGACATTAAGAAGTTCCTGGAAGATACTTCGATCGTATTGAAAGATATAATGTCGGAATACATAGTGTCGGTTTCCGATCATGAAGCCCTTAGCAATAAACAATATAAAGGCGCCAGATTACGCACGAGAGGCATCCAAAATGAGGAAGTCGTTGATATAGGCAAGTTATTTACGTTTGAGAGCATAAAAAGAAAGATAGAAGACGCCTCAGCTATCATAAAGGATAAAAAAGAGAGGCCTGTAGCAAAAGAGCTTATCAACGCAATGTTGAATATCAATGCCATGCCAAACAAGGAAGAACTTGAAACCGAGATCCGTACCATGCTTTCAGGGATAGAGCCTATATATAGGAGAATAGAAGTCAAAAAGAACGAGATCATTATCAATAAAGGAGAGCGTATAGGAAAATTGCATATAGCAAAATTAAAAGGGATACATCAGAATGAATCGCAAGCTATGAGGCTTGGAAATATCTTTGCTATAAGTATATTGGTGGGGTTGTTTATATTGCTGCTTTCCTTATATATAAGATTCTATGACACTGAACTTGTAAAAGGCAACAAAGAAATGGTCCTCTTGGCGGTTATATGCGTTTCTATGATATTGACATCAAAGATCATAATAGCATCTCCCTGGCCAAGTAATTTAGTACCTGTTTCGGTGGCATCTATGTTGATAGCGGTACTCATAAATAGCCGCCTGGCGCTTGTAACAACATGTGTTTTGAGTGTATTGGTAGGCATGATATCAGGAAATAGGTTGGACATAACAGGGGTTTCTCTTGTAGGAGGTATAATAGGTATTTTTGCAATGAGAGGCGTGAGGAGAAGGTCGCAGATCCTGCAAGCTGGCCTATCAGTAGGTTGTGCTAATATGAGTTATTTTATAGCAATGGGCCTTATAAGGGCATTAGATTTTAATACCTACATCACAGAATCCCTTTTTGGCCTAGCCAATGGTATAATGTCAGCGATAATAGTAGCAGGCATATTGCCGTTTTTTGAGAACATCTTCAAAATATCCACTGATATAAGCCTTCTGGAATTAGCTGACCTCAATCACCCGCTTTTAAAAGAAATGGTCATAAAGGCGCCTGGCACATATCACCATAGTCTAGTTGTCGGAAACCTTGCTGAAGCTGCATGTGAAGCAATAGGTGCGAATTCACTTCTTGCAAGGGTCGGGTCTTATTTTCATGATATAGGAAAACTAGAAAAGTCCTCTTATTTTAGTGAAAATCAAGGTATGGGAGAGTCCAGCCACGATAAATTATCTCCCACTATGAGCAGCCTCATCATAACAAGCCATGTTAAAAATGGCGTGGAGATGGCAAAGAATTACAAGCTTAATAAAAAGATAATAGATATAATAAATCAGCACCATGGCACAGGGGTTGTTTTTTATTTTTTCAAGCGAGCCCTTGAAAAAATAAAGAACGATGAAGAAGTCGGTGAGCAGTCCTTTAGGTATCCAGGGCCAAAACCCCAGACAAAAGAAGCTGCGAGTGTACTTTTGGCTGATTCAGTAGAAGCTGCATCGCGTTCATTGGATGACCCTACACCTTCCAGGGTAAAAGGCCTGGTAAGGAAGATCATAAACAATAAGTTTATAGACGGGCAGTTGGACGAGTGTGATCTGACCCTTAGCGACCTTGAAAAGATAGCAGGGATATTTACACATATACTTACAGGGATATTTCATACCAGGGTAGAATATCCTGATCAGGACGATGCTACGACACAAAAGAGATGAATATAGACCTATTGGACCTGCAGAGTATTGTAGATATAGATAAGAAAAAAGTACTTTATTGCGCCAGGCAGGTCTTGAGGGCAATGAAAGAAGCAAAAAGCGAGTTGAGCCTATTGTTCGTGGATGATGGATATATAAAAAAACTTAACAAGAAATATCGCAGGATAGACAAAAAAACCGATGTATTGGCTTTTTCAATGAGAGAAGGCAAGGGATCAAGAGAAGACAGCTCTATCTTAGGAGATGTTGTAATATCTCTTGAAACTGCCAGGAGAGAGGCTATGAGGAGAAAAAGGCCTATCCAGAAAGAGATAGAATTGTATCTCGTGCATGGCATCCTGCATCTACTGGGCTATCGGGATGACAAAGAGGCCTTTAGAAACAAGATGAATAATAAGCAAAAAGAATTACTGGAGGCGATGTGAAGCAGGGCAGGCTGGTAGACAGTTTTAATTCCGCGATAGAAGGCTTTATATATGTATTTAAGACCCAGCGTAACATGAGGCTTCATTTTTTAATAGGACTTAGCGTTATCTTGCTGGGGCTTATCCTTAATTTTACAAATTTAGAAATAATAGCCCTATGTCTTACAATAACCTTTGTTTTGTTTGCGGAGATGCTTAATACAGCCCTGGAACACACTATTGATCTTATAAAAGAAGAGTTTCATCCGCTGGCAAGGATCATAAAAGACATATGCGCGGGAGCTGTGCTGCTGGGGGCGATCTCTTCCATTGTAGTCGGATATATTTTATTTACAAGCAGGGTCGGATTCAGGTTAGAGCAAAATATCATAAAGATACGGGGATCAAGCTGGCACCTGACTTTTATAGTACTTATATTTGTATTGGCATTGGTCGTATTCAGCAAGATAGGCCTCAATAGCGGGACGCCTTTTAGGGGCGGCATGCCTAGCGGGCATAGCGCAGTATCTTTTTCCATATGGACGATAATATCGCTTCTTTATCCAAATAGATTGGTTATCTTTTTAGTGTTTATATTGGCTTTTTTAGTCGCTAGAAGCAGGATAAAAGATAAGGTACATTCCTGGTTCGAGGTCTTTATAGGTTCAAGCATGGGTGTACTGGTAACACTTTTATTGTTTCAATTGTTGAGAGGATGATATGTTTAAGAGAATAAGAGCTAATTTTTTGACAGGTTTTTTAGTCTTGATACCTTTGATCGTAACATTTTGGTTGTTCTATTTTGTAATCGATAAATTCAATAGGATGCTTTTAGAGCCTATAGCGACTTTTTTGTATCACTGGTTACCGCCGGAGAATGTAGACGTCCTTATAAAGGCAGCTATATTTTTTGTATTAATAGTCCTTGTGATATTGATAGGTTTTGCTACGAGGATATTGATATTGCGTAATGTATTTGGTTTTGGGGAAAAGATCCTGTATAAAGTACCCATGATAAATATAGTCTATAGGACCATCAAAGAGATATCCTTTGCGTTTTTTATACAGAAAGATACTATATTTAAAAGAGTAGTCCTTGTAGAATATCCAAGAAAAGGCATATTCCAGTTTGGCTTTGTGATAGGAGAGACGAAAGGTGAAGTAAGGGAAAGGATCGGTAAAGAGTTTCTAAACGTATTTATACCGACCACCCCTAATCCGACCTCTGGGATACTTACCCTGGTGCCTGCGGAGGAGACTATACCTATGAGGATGTCAGTCGCTGAAGGTATGAAGATAGTTATTTCAGGAGGCGCGGTAAACCCTAAAAATTATTATGGCGATACAGAAAACAGTAGGACTGCTTTTAAAAAAGAGGGACCTGAGGGAAACTAGTCTTATAGTCAGCTATTTTACCAGGGATTTTGGCAAGATCAATGGCGTGTTAAAGGGCGCAAGGGGTTCTAGGGCTAGAAGCGTGATAAAGCCTTTGTTCTTCAGCCTTGATCAGGTAGTCTTTTACGAAAACAAGAGGGATATCTTTACGATATCACAGTGTGAGACCGAAAGGATATTTCTAAATATACTGCAGGATTGGGATAGAGCTCATATAGCTTATTATATAATCGAACTTGTAGATATATTTACAGAGCCTGGCAGTGAGGATAAAGGCCTTTTTGAGAACATGTTGAATGCCTTTATATCGCTGGACAACAAAAAAGAACCTTTGTCAGTGGCAAGGCTTTTTGAAGTGAAGTTTTTGGGTTCTTTGGGCCTCTGGCCTGGCAGGGATATGTATAAATTGACAAAAGGCGCTATGTCGACCCTCAAGAACTTTGAAGAATCCAACTGGGAGCTTTCGTCAAAGATCAAATTAGCCAGTGATGTCGAGCAGGAGATCAGGAACGTAACCGAGGATATAATAAATAAAAACCTGGACAGGCCCCTGAAGACCAGTAAAGTTTTTAAAGGATAAAGATATGAAAAAATTGACATTTGTAGAGGTCATTGATAAGCTTAATGCTTATTGGAGCAAGAGAGGATGCACGCTTGTGCAGCCTCTTGATACAGAAGTAGGCGCAGGTACTTTTCATCCAGCCACTTTTTTTAGATCACTGGGAAACGACAAATGGAACACTGCATACGTCCAGCCATCAAGGCGGCCTACTGATGGTAGATATGCGGATAACCCCCTTAGGATGCAGTTTTATTACCAGTATCAAGTCCTTATAAAACCAAGCCCTAAAGATATAAAAAAGATATACCTGGATAGTCTAAAGGCGCTGGGTATTGACATTGAAAAGCACGAGGTGAGGTTTGTGGAAGATGACTGGGAATCCCCTACGCTTGGCGCGTCAGGGCTTGGATGGGAGGTCTGGCTTGATAGTCTGGAGATCACGCAGTTCACGTATTTTCAGCAAATAGGCGGTATAGAGCTTGATCTTGTACCATGCGAGATAACTTATGGGCTTGAAAGAATTTGTATGTTCATCCAGAATAAGTTCAATGTCTTTGACCTTGAGTGGCAGAGAGGCATAAGCTATGGAGACCTGCACAGAACTCAAGAGATACAGGGCTCAAAATATAATTTTGACGAAGCAAGTATAGATATGTACCTCAAGCTCTTCGAGGACTTTGAGAAAGAGGCAAAAGGGCTTTTAGAAAAAGACCTTTTATATCCTGCGTATAGTTTTGTCCTGAAGGCATCTCATGCATTTAATATCCTGGATGCAAGAGGCGCTGTGAGCCAGAATGAGCGCCCTCGATATATCGGCAGGATCAGGTCATTAGCCAAAAGATGCGCAGAGAGTTATTTGGATAAAAGATGAAAGAAGATACCAGAGATTTTTTATTGGATATAAAGACAGAGGAACTTCCCGCGAGCTATATTGAAGGCGCGTGCGATTATCTGGAAAATAGCTTTAGAAAAGAAAGTATCTTGTTAGGTAGAGACGAGAAAGATCTTTCTATAGTGCTTTTTGCAGCAAAAGATTCTCTTTGTACGTATATAAAAGACTTGCCTATAGAACAAAAAGAGTCTTTCGAAGAGATCCTGGGCCCTCCAAAACACATTGCATACGATAGTTCCGGTGCGCCTACCATGGCTACTATAGGTTTTGCGAAAAAACTCGGCGTAAAAGTGGAAGATTTAAAAGAAAAACCCACCCCAAGAGGTGAGTATGTGGTCATTGAAAAGAAAAAACATGCCCGCAATACTATCGATATCCTAAAAGAGATCTCGCCGCTCATAATAAAGACCATACCTTTTCCAAAGACAATGAAATGGGATGATTCGGGGGTAAGTTTTGCAAGGCCCATAAAATCAATAGCCGCATTATTCGGAAAAGAGAATATCCCTATAGAGATAGGCAGCGTACCTCAGGAGATACTGGAAGCCACAAGTCCGGAAAAATATTGTAAAAAATTAAAAAAAGCCAGCTTTAGAAAAGAAGAGATAAAAAACCTCGTAAAGCGCTCCATGAAAGAACTTGACGCAGATGAGGTGATAGATAATAACCTCTTAGAAGAAGTGAATTTTTTGGTCAATTCTCCCAGGGTCTTTATAGGGGGGTTTGATAAAAAGTTCTTAGAATTACCCCAGGACGTACTCAAGGCAAGCATGGCAAAGCATCAGAGGATATTTCCTGTAGTAAAAGATAAAAAGCTCGTGAACAAATTCATAGCAGTCATAGAAGATGGCAAAAAACGCGACATGAAGGCAATAAAAAAGAATTATGAATTTATCCTGGAAGCAAAATTAAAGGACTCGTTATTTTTCTTCGTCGAGGATACCAAAAGGCCTCTTTCAGAAAATTTATTTAAATTAAAAGACTTGATTTTTCAGAAAGAGTTAGGTAATATGTTCGAAAAAATTGAGCGTCTGAAAAAACTGGCTTCTTTCATGGCGGATGAGCTAAAAGAAGATAGTTCTTTGAAAAAAGATGTGGAGAGGGCTGCGTATCTTTCAAAGGCGGACCTGGTGACTCACATGGTCGGAGAGTTTCCCAGCCTGCAGGGGGTCATAGGCAAGGTCTACGCCTTAAAAAACAGCGAGAATAAGAGGGTCGCAGAGGCAATAGGAGAGCAATACCTGCCTCAAGGCATGGACGACAATATTCCCGAGACACTTTCAGGGTCTATTTTAGCTATATCTGACAGGATAGATAATATAGTCGGGTTTCTGGGTATGGGCGTTGACATAAGCGGGAGCTTTGACCCGTTTGGCCTGAGAAGAAATTCGCAGGGGCTTATACAGATCATAAAGACAAACTCCATAAGGATACAGCTGGATAGGCTTATCGAAAGATCTATAGCGCTTTATCAAGGCAAGCTAAAGCTTGAAAAAGAAGCGTTGAAAGAAAAAGCTCTGGAATATATCAAAGAAAGAATAGATTACCTTATGGGAGATGTCAGACCTCCGGAATTAAAGAAGGCTGTATTAGGGGTCAGGAGTTATGACATAGTAGGTATCTTTAAGAGGATAAAAGAGCTATCATCTATAAGTAATGCAAAATATTTTTCCCAAGCTGCAAAAGTAGTTGAAAGGACCAGCAACATCCTGAAGGCCTCAAAGGAAGATATAGGTAAAGTAGATACATCTCTGTTTAAAGAGAAACTGGAAAAAGAGGCCTGGGATTCTTATGTCAATTCAAAGGAAAAGATAGAAGCCCTTATAAAAAAAGAGATGTATAAAGACTCAACACTGGCTTATGCAGAGGCATTTTATAAAGTGCTCCATGAGTTTTTTGACAACGTGATGGTCAATGTCGAGGATGCTGCAGTACGTAAGAACAGGCTTTCTTTGATGAAAGCAATAAACAGTCTTTATTCGGAGAATGTCGCGGATCTAGCGAGATTACCGCAGATAACGGTAGGATAATCGGTACATTGTAAATTCAAAAATAAAAAATAAAAATGCAAAATGACAAACCAAAATTTAAAAATAGAAGTTATAGGGAAGTAAAATAGTTAAGGGGCTTGCTATTTTAAAGTAGGTTTTGTTCATCGTGACTTGTAATTTTGAATTTAGATATGTAGTTTTTATTTTTGCACTTTTATTTTTAAACTTAAGACAAGAAAGGAATGATTAAAATGGCCAAATTGGTTTACTTCTTTGGTGAGGGCAAGGCTGAAGGCAATGCAAAGATGAAATCGCTCTTGGGAGGCAAGGGTGCAAATTTAGCAGAGATGACAAATATAGATATCCCTGTACCGCCAGGATTTACCATATCCACAGCAGTCTGTGACCATTATTACAAACACGGAAAAAAATATCCCAGCGATCTACAGAAAGAGATAGATAAGAATATCATAAAGCTTGAGAAAGCCATGGGCGCAAAGTTAGGGGACCCTAGTAATCCGCTTTTGGTATCAGTAAGGAGCGGTGCTGCAGCGTCAATGCCTGGCATGATGAATACGATCTTGAATCTCGGGCTTAATGATGACTCAGTAAAAGGCATGGCAAAGAAGACATCAAATGAAAGGCTTGCCTGGGATGCTTATAGAAGGTTCATAGATATGTTCGGAGATGTAGTGATGGGAGTGGAGCATGAGTATTTTGAAGAGAAGATGTCCGCTCTCAAGAAAAAATACGGCGCCAAACTGGATAATGAACTGACAGCAGGCCAGTTAAAGGAACTCGTAGGGGAATACAAAGCTGTCTATAAAGAGCATGTTAAGAAAGATTTTCCGAACAATGCAAAAGAGCAGCTCATGGCTGCAGTGGATGCTGTCTTTAAATCATGGGACACAGAGAGAGCTGTTGTATATAGAAGGATAAATAAGATCACAGGGCTTTTAGGTACAGCGGTCAATGTGCAGGCAATGGTTTTTGGAAACATGGGTGATACATCAGCTACTGGAGTAGCTTTTACGCGTAACCCTTCCACAGGTAGTGGAGAGTTTTTTGGTGAATTCCTGGTAAATGCACAAGGGGAAGATGTTGTTGCTGGCATACGTACGCCTGAGCCAATAAGTGACCTTAAAAAAGAGATGCCAAAAGTGTATAAAGAACTGGATGCTATACGCACCAGGCTTGAAAAACATTATAAAGATATGCAGGACATAGAATTTACCATACAAGAAGGCAAGCTGTACATGCTGCAGACAAGGACCGGGAAGAGGACAGGGGTTGCAGCAGTAAAGATCGCGTATGATATGGTAAAGGAAAAGATGATCACACCAAAAGAAGCACTTTTAAGGATAGAGGGCAATCAGCTTAATCAATTGCTCTTTCCTATATTTGACCCAAAAGCAAAGAAAGAAGCAAGGGTAATAGCCAAAGGCCTTCCTGCTGGACCAGGCGCAGCTTCTGGGCAGGTAGTATTTACTGCAAAAGATGCTGAAGCGTGGAGGGATAAAGGCAAAAAGGTCATACTTGTAAGACACGAGACTTCTCCTGAAGATGTGGCAGGTATGGATGCAGCAGTCGGCATATTGACCTCTACCGGAGGCATGACTTCTCATGCAGCAGTTGTAGCAAGAGGCTGGGGTAAGTGCTGTATAGCTGGATGCAGCGCTTTAAACATAAGCTACTCTAAAAAAGAAATAGAAGTAGGCAGTACTATTGTAAAGGAAGGTGACTACCTATCCCTGGATGGTTCTTTAGGAGAAGTGATGCTGGGAGATATAAAGTCAAGCTCCAGCCCTGTTATCGCAGGAGTAGTAGAAAATAACGCGACAGCAAAAAAAGACCCTATCTATAAGATGTTCATGCAGATAATGGACTGGGCAGATAAGTATAGAAAGATAAAGATCCGTACTAATTCTGATACTCCTAAAGATTCTCTGGCTGCAAGGCGTCTTGGCGCTGAAGGCATAGGCCTTACCAGGACCGAGCATATGTTCTTTGAGGGAGAGAGGATCTGGGCTATACGAGAATTTATACTCGCTCAGGATAAGGAACAGAGAGAAAAGGCATTGGCAAAGCTTCTTCCTTATCAGAGAAAGGATTTTGAAGGTATTTTTAAAGAAATGAACGGCCTTCCTGTCACGATAAGGCTTTTGGACCCGCCCTTACATGAGTTTTTACCTAACAATGAAAGCGGCATAGAAGAGATGGCCAAGAGAATGGAACTCTCCACTGATAAGATCAGGGACCTGGTAAAGAACCTGCATGAGATGAACCCTATGCTTGGGCATCGCGGATGCAGGCTCAGTATCACCTATCCTGAGTTATGTACTATGCAGACACGCGCTATAGTAGAAGCTGCATGTAATATGGCTAAAAAAGGCATAAAGGTCCTTCCTGAGATCATGATACCTCTTATAGGTACAAAAGCAGAGTTTGATTATCTTGAAAATATAGTTAGAGACACTGCCGATGCTATCATAGGGAGATCAAGCAAGAAGGTAAGTTATATGGTAGGGACCATGATAGAGATACCAAGAGCAGCTCTGATAGCAGATAAGATAGCTGAGAAAGCAGAGTTCTTTTCATTTGGCACAAATGACCTTACACAGATGACGTTCGGGTATTCAAGGGACGATATAGGGGGTTTCTTGCCTGATTATATAAATAAAAAGATACTTCCTGACGATCCTTTCCAGACAATAGATCAAGAGGGGGTAGGACAACTTGTAAAACAAGCTGTAACTCTGGGAAGAAAAACAAGAAAGACCTTAAAATGCGGCATTTGCGGAGAACATGGAGGAGAGCCTAAGAGTGTTGAATTTTGCTGTAAAGCAGGGCTTAACTACGTAAGCTGTTCTCCTTATAGGGTTCCTATAGCGCGTTTAGCAGCAGCGCAGGCAGCATTAAAAAATAGTAAGTAGTGTTTAAAATTAAATAGCAAACATTAAATATTAAAATTACATATCAAAATGTAAAATTATATAAGTTATTCCTGAATTTACTTTTTGAATTTTAAATTATAATTTTTATTTTTACATTTTAATTTTTGATATTATAATAAATGTAGTCATTACTATAACAGTTGTTGGGAAATAAATATGGATTCTATCAAGCTTTATTTGAGGGCGATCAAGGATATTCCGCTATTGACTCCGGAACAAGAAAGGTCTGTTTCCAGAAAGTCAAGAAAAGGAGATTCTAAGGCCAGAAAAAAGATGATCCAGTCCAATCTCAGGCTTGTCATAAACATCGCAAAGCGTTATTCAAAACTAGGCGTTCCGATGATGGACTTGATAGAGGAGGGCAACCTTGGCCTTATAAAGGCAGTCAAAAAATACAACCCTTACAAGGGGTACAGATTTTCTACGTATGCAGCATGGTGGATAAAACAATATATAACCCGTGCTATTGCCAACCAAGGCAAGACCATAAGGATCCCTGTTTACATGACAGAGATCATTAATAGGTGGAAGAGGATAACAGAACAGCTTACTCAAAAATACGGCAGAAAACCCAAGACAAAAGAGATCGCAAAGCTGATGCGCGTGTCCATGAAAAAGGTGCGCGAGATAAGCGAGGTAGCTACAAAGATCTCGTCGCTCGATGCACCGATAGGCGATGATGGTACAGGCCAATTCATGGATCTCATAGAGGACTCTTCGAGTTCTTCCCCGATGGACAACATAAGCGAGTCCCTCAGAAAAGAAAGAGTCGATAAGCTCCTGGCGCATATGAATGAGAGAGAAAAAAAGATCCTTGATATGAGATTTGGGCTTTTTGATGGGACTACTCATACGCTTGGAGATACTGCAAAATGTTTTGGTATCACGAGAGAACGCGTAAGACAGATCGAAAGCGCAGCGCTTGAAAAACTAAGAGGCCATATTATACAGCAGAGTGGCGAATTAGGAGAATATTAAAGGCAGTATATAGTATTTAGTATGTAGTATATAGTGAGGGAGTAAATAATGGATGATTTAAAGAAGTATATTCGCAGTATTCCGGATTTTCCAAAAAAAGGTATTTTATTCAGGGACATAACTACTCTCATAGGAGATCCCGATAAATTCAAAGAAGTCATAGACATCCTGACCGAGCGCTATAAGGATAAAAATATAGATGCCATACTTGCTATAGATTCCCGCGGGTTTATTTTTGGAGGCGCCCTGGCATATAGGCTAGGAGCTTCATTTGTTCCTGTAAGAAAGAAGGGCAAGCTTCCTTACAGGGCTATTTCTGCCACATATTCCCTTGAATATGGAGAAGACGCCTTAGAGATGCACGAAGATGCATTTAAACCAGGCTCCAGGGTTATTATAGTGGATGACCTTCTTGCCACAGGCGGTACCGCAAGTGCTGTAACCGAGCTAGCAAAAAAATTAAAAGGCGAGATAGTAGAGGTTGTCTTTATCATAGAGCTGGCTGACCTAAAAGGCCGCGAAAAGCTAAAAGGCCTGCCAGTCTACTCGATGGTAAATTATTAAAATTAGGGACACATCCCTTTTTTTAAAATAAAAAACAGAGTAAATAAAAAAGGGATGTGTCCCTAATTTTAACGAGATGATCTTATGCGAATAGGTATATTAGGCGGTACGTTCGATCCTGTACATAATGGGCACTTGTATCTTGCTAAAAAGGTCCTCGAAAAACTTTCCCTGGATAAAGCAATATTTGTCCCTACTTATATCCCACCTCACAAAAAAAATATCAAAGTAACTGAAGCTCGTCATAGATATAATATGCTTAAGCTGGCTGTAAAAGGCAACAAGGGTCTTATTGTATCAAGGATCGAGCTTGATAGAAAAGGCAGGTCCTACTCTATAGATACCGTAAAGTACTTTAAGAAAAAATATGGGAAACGCTCAGAGCTATTTTTCATAACAGGCTCAGATTCTCTTAAGGTCCTTAAGATATGGAAAGACCTCGATAAGATGCTTAAGCTTTGCACATTCCTTATAGTGAAACGGCCAGGGCATACTATTGAAGGTATGCCTAAGGGGTTTTCCAGCCTGGACATAAAGGCAAAAGATATCTCCTCCACTGATATTAGAAAAATGGTCCACAACAACCTCCCAATATCAACCCTTGTATCAAAAGAAGTAAATAGCTATATAGTCAGATTTTCTCTATATTAATAGTGATGGCAGGCCATTAGTAACTTGTCCAAGTGACACATGCCCTTGATTTGCTTAATTTTTGGAAAATTATTTGACATTTATAAAATATTATGCTAAAGTTACTACAATTAAAACAAAGGGAGGTATTAAATGGCAAAGGGTTATTGTGTAAAATGTAAATCAAAGAAAGAAATGAAGGATGCGAAGGAAGTAGTAATGAAGAACAAGCGCAGGGCAATGAAGGGCATATGCGTATCTTGTGGTACTAAAATGTTCTGTATCCTTGGTAATAAGTAAAGTTTTATCCGGAATAATACGTGAATCCTAAAGAAAAAGCGCTTTTTGTAGCAGGTCTTGCTATATCTAAAAAAGCCGAAGATATCGTGATATTGGATATGAAGAAGCTGTCCAATATCACGAACTTTTTTATAATTGCTACCGCAAGCTCATCTAAACGAGCCCAAACGATCGCAGATACAATAGAGGAAGGCCTTTCGAAGAAAAAGATGTCCCTGTCTGGTACTGAAGGATACCGGGAGGCAAATTGGATTTTGATAGATGCCTTTGATGTCATAGCTCATATATTTTCTAAAGAAGCTAGGGCTTTCTATAATCTAGAGAGTTTATGGGGAGATGCGCGGAAGGTCAGGCTATGTCAAAAAAAGAAAAAACGAACCTCGAAAAAGAACTCGCCAAAAGAATAAAAGAACTTTCTGCCTTGTACGAGGTAGGAAAATCCATTAGTTCCACTCTCCAATTAGACGAAGTGCTTAATTTGATAACAAAAAAAGTGAAGGATATAATGAATGTCACTTCCTGTTCCTTGAGGCTTTTGGATGTCGAAAAACAGGAATTGGTGCTCAAGTGCATCCAGGGATTGAACCATAATTCATTTAAGATAAAAAAATCCCTTAAGATAGGAGAAAGCATTGCAGGCCGTGTCGTAAAAAGCGGCAAGCCATGCGTTATAAATGACCTGCGAAAAGAAAGTAACTATAAATACCCGCATCTTGCTGAACAGCAGAAACTTCTGTCACTAGCTACTGTACCGCTTATTCAGAAAGAGAGGATAATAGGGGTCTTGAGCGTTTATAACAAAAAGCCCCACAAGTACACTAAAGAAGATGTCAATGCCTTGTGCATGTTTGCCTCACAGGCTGCTATAGCCATAGAAAATGCAAAGCTATACCGGAGCGCAGAAGTCAGTTATCTGAATACAATAAAGACCCTTTCAAATATAATAGATGCCAAAGACAGCCATACATACGGCCATTCAGAAAAGGTGATGAGGCATTGCCTGGATATTGCAGACGCGCTCAAGTTATCCAAGCATGATAAAGAGGTCCTAAGATACGCGAGCCTTCTCCATGATATTGGAAAGATTGGGATAGATGTGGGGATATTAAGAAAACCCTCCAGCCTAAATAGCGAAGAATGGAAAGTCATGGCAATGCACCCTTCGTTAGGTTATGGCATAGTAAAACAGATAGGGTTTTTAGAGGAACTTGCTCCTATAATATTGCGGCATCATGAAAGATATGACGGCTTGGGATATCCAGGTAAATTGAAAAAACAAGAAATACCCCTTGGGGCAAGGATACTCTCAGTAGTAGATGCGTATGAATCTATGGTCTCGGACAGGCCTTACAGAAAAGCCCTTTCTAGTAAAAAGGCTAGGCAGGAATTGATGGATGGCTCTGGTAAGCAGTTCGATCCGGATATAGTCAAGGCCTTCTTAAAGGTCCTCAGTAAAAAGATAAGGCGTAAAAAATAAAGACAGTCTAGCGGCCGGGCATAAAGACCTAGAGCGTCTTTTGGGGCTCGGCCTTATTTATTATTAAAGAAAATCATGTCAAAGATAGAACAGATCTTAATATCCTTAATAAGCGGGT
Organism: Candidatus Omnitrophota bacterium; assembly: GCA_043814965.1. Lineage (GTDB taxonomy): Bacteria > Omnitrophota > Gorgyraeia > Gorgyraeales > Gorgyraeaceae > JBDRCN01. The sequence continues at coordinate 89,987 of JBDRJN010000003.1, read as the reverse complement.
CCATCAAGAATAAGCTGGATAGCTCTGAAGACTATCTGGAATATGTTTACCTGGAAGTTCCCAAGGACAAGAGATTCGGTGATTTTTCTACGAATATTGCGATGCGCCTTTCAAAAGTCCTCAAACGCCCCCCTGCGGAAATAGCTGATGAATTGATAGCTGATATAAAAGAAAATTTATCAGGAACAGAAAACAAAAGCCTGATACGGGATGTCAAAAAAGAAAAACCAGGGTTTATAAATTTTTATATAACTGATAACGTGGTAATAGAATCTTTATCAGAGATAATCAGGGAGGGCAAGGGTTTTGGGGGACATGTTTTTGGTAAGGGTAAAAAGATACAGATAGAGTTTGTAAGCGCTAATCCTACAGGGCCTTTGACCGTTGCGCATGGACGGCAAGCAGCAGTAGGGGATAGCCTTGCGAATATACTTAAATTCTGCGGTTATGAAGTAACAAGAGAATATTATATCAATGATGAAGGTGTACAGATGAATAATCTTGCAAGGTCAGTAAAAGCTAGATATGAAGGCACTCCTCTGCCAGAAAACGGATATAAGGGAGAGTATATAAAAGACATTGCAATAGAAATCAAGAAGGCACAAGCCACAAGTTACAAGCCACAAGATGAGAATTTTTTAGATTACGCGTATAATTACATGATGAAAGGCATAGAAAAAGACCTGGTTGATTTTGGTGTAGAATTCGATGTATGGTACAGTCAAAAAGAACTCAGTCGTTCTGGGAAGATAGCCAAGGCTTTGGAGATCCTAGAGAAAAAAGGATTTTTATTTAAGGAAGAGGGGGCTTTATGGTTCCGCTCGACTGCTTTTGGGGATGATAAAGACAGGGTTCTTATAAAAAGTGACGGGAGTTTTACATATCTTGCACCTGACATAGCTTACCATAAAGATAAATTTGAAAGAGGATATGATAAGGTCATAAATATATGGGGGCCGGATCATCATGGATATATAAATAGGATAAAGGCAGCTTGCCAGGCGCTCAGTTTTGATAAGGACAGATTGTCTATACTTATTGCTCAGCTGGTTACATTGTTCAGGGACAAAAAACCAGTAAGGATGTCCACAAGGGAAGGGGAATTCATAACCCTAAGAGAGGTCATAGATGAAGTCGGCAAAGATGCTGGAAGGTTCTTTTTTATTATGCGTAAGACCGACAGCCATCTTGATTTTGACCTGGAGCTGGCAAAGTCAAAGAGCATGGACAATCCAGTCTATTATATTCAGTATGCCTATGCAAGGATCTCAAGCGTATTGAATTTTTCTAGTGATAAAGAACTTGACCCAACAGACCTGTCAGGCTTGGGCAAACCCCAAGAGATAGATCTTATCAAAAAGATGATGCAGTATCCCAGGATCATAGAATCAAGCAGCCGTAATCTAGAGCCATATATATTGCTTTCGTATCTTCAAGAACTCTCCAGTTATTTCCACTCATATTATGATTCTTATAGGATAGTAACAGATGATAAAGACGTTACTAATGCAAGGATGTTTCTTGTAACAGCCCTAAAAAGGATAATCTTAAGCGGGCTTACTCTCTTAGGTGTAAGCGCTCCGGAAAAGATGTAAAAGTGTTTGAATCCATAAAAATCTACAAAGACGAAGATATAAGATACGATGAACTTGCCAAGACCCTTATAGATTATGGGTATCAGAGGGCTGGCAGGATAAGCGAGCCAGGGGATTTTAGCATGCGAGGGGGCATTATAGATATATTCCCGCCTACCTTTGATGGGCCTCTCAGGGTAGAACTTCTAGGTACAAAAGTAGGATCTATAAAGAGCTTCAGTATACTCTCTAATGAGACATTGGAAGAGCATGCTATGGTGATAATCCTTCCAAAAATAGGCCTTTATCCAAAGAGAAGAAAGATAAAACAATTTGAAGCAAGCCTCAAGTCGCCGCTTGAATCTTTTATAGATATAAAAGTAAATGATCATATAGTGCATCTTGACCATGGTATAGGAGTGTTTAAAGGTTTTGAAGAGATAGATTTTCATGGAGAGAAAAAGGATCATATAGTCATCGAGTATAAGAACAAGGATAAATTATACGTACCCATAGAAGAGATGAACCTTATCCAAAAGTATGTAGCTTTTGAGAAAAGGCCTCCAAAGCTCAGCAAGTTAGGAGGAAGGTTCTGGCAAAGGACAAAGGACAAGGTCAAGGAAGGTGTCTATTCTTTTGCGTTCGATCTTTTGGAGCTAAACGCAAAGAGGGCAAAGCTGGAGGGTTTTAGTTTTTCAAAAGATACGGATTGGCAGGCGCAATTTGAAAAAGAATTTCCGTACAAAGAGACCCCTGACCAGGTCCGTTCATGCATAGACGCAAAAAAAGACATGGAATCCAAGAAGCCTATGGATAGGCTTCTCTGCGGAGATGTAGGGTACGGCAAGACAGAGGTAGCTTTAAGGGCGATATTTAAGGCAGTCATGGATAATAAACAGGTAGCAATGCTTGTGCCCACCACGATACTCGCAGAGCAGCATTTCATTACTTTTAAAGACAGGATGAAGGCATTTCCTGTCAGGGTCGAGCTGGTCTGTCGTTTCAGGACCAGGACAGAAGTGTCCAGGATACTGGAGGATATAGAAAAAGGCAGTGTCGATATAGTCATAGGCACGCATGCTATATTGAGGAACGATATAAGATTTAAGGACCTGGGCCTTGTAGTGATAGATGAGGAACAAAGGTTTGGCGTCAAGGACAAGGAGAAATTAAAGAAGATGCGTATGCTGGTGGATGTATTGACATTGACCGCTACACCTATACCGAGGACATTGTACATGTCGCTGATGGATATAAAGGATATGTCTATCATCGAGACGCCGCCTCAAAACAGGCTCCCAATAGAAATAATCATATCAAATCATGATCACGGCCTTATAAAAAAGGCCATATCTTATGAAAAAAATAGAGGCGGCCAAGTGTTCTTTATTCATAATAGGATCGAGGGTATAGAAAAAATAGCCGAAGACATATCCAGGATGGTCCCCAAGGCCAAGGTAGCTATTGCCCACGGGAGGATGAAGGCTCATGAGCTTGAAAAGGTTATGAGTGAATTTATGAAAGGAACTATTGACGTATTGGTATGTACGGTTATAATAGAGTCTGGTATAGATATACCTAACGCTAATACTTTGATCGTCAACAGGGCTGATAGGTTCGGCCTTGCGGACCTCTATCAACTAAAAGGAAGGGTCGGAAGATTCGATAAGAAGGCTTATGCCTATTTTTTGATACCAAAAGATAGGGTAATGAGCAAAGACTCTGAAAGAAGGCTTAGGGCCATAGAACATTATAAAGACCTTGGCTCTGGGTTCAAGATCGCGATGGAGGACCTTGAGATAAGGGGCGCCGGGAATCTGCTCGGGACCGAGCAGCATGGATATATCTCAGCTGTAGGTTTTGATCTATATTGCAGGATGATAAGAGAGACTGTCAAAACACTTAAACAGAAAGACATAAATTAATATGAGAAAAAATATTTTATTATTCTTAGCAGCTGCTATTATCCTTGGCATTGCAATAGACCTGCCTGCGCAGGTATTCAATAAGATAGTCGCCATAGTAAATGACGAGGTCATCACGCAACAGGACATGGACCAGTTGTTGGGGGTTTTGTACGCTCAGTATGTGCAGGCTTATAAGGGCGATGAGCTATTGAAAAAGATGGAAGAGGTCAAGAGGGATCTTTTGAATCAGATGATAGAGGACAAACTTATACTCTCCAGGGCAAAAGAACTTGGGATACAAGTGGCTGATAAGGAAGTAGAAGAAAGATTGCAGGAGATAAGGAATGGGTTTCCTACGGATAGTTTTTTTAATAACACGCTGGAGGCCCAGGGTATTACCGTGGGAGACCTGAAGATCAGATATAGAGACCAGATAATGATGAAAAAGGTCGTCAATTACGAGATAAAATCAAAGACCGATATCCTGCCTTCAGAGATAAGCGAGTATTATGAGAAAAATAGAGAGCAATTTAAGCGCCAGGAAAAATACAGGGTCAGCCATATCCTGATAAAGGCGCAAAGCGAGGTTGACTTTGAGCTTGCAAAAGTTGAGATACAGGATGTGTACAATAAACTTGTAGCCGGGCAAGATTTTAAAACACTAGCAAGGATACATTCCGAAGGGCCAAACAAGGAAGACGGCGGGGATATGGGCTATGCCTCCAAGGGTGAGATGATAGAAGAGCTTGATAGAGAGATCTTTTCTCTTAAGAATGGAGAATTTTCCAATCCCATAAAGACCAGCGTAGGTTACCATATAGTAAAAGTAGACGATATACAACACAGCGGTTATATGTCCCTGGAAGAGGCGCAGGAAGATATCAAGATGATGCTTTACCAGCAAAAATTAAAAGAAAAAGTAGATAGATGGCTTTCTGGTTTACGCTCACAAGCCTATATCTCTATAAAATGACAAAAAAACCGGTTATTGTCATCACAACAGGAGACCCTCAAGGCATTGGTGAAGAGATAACAAAAAAAGCCCTAAGGGATCCGAAAGTAAGATCCATAGCTGATTTTATAGTGATTACCCCGGAAGACGGTATAGGCTTAGATGCTGTTAGGAAAGCCGTAGCTATCCTTAAACAAAAAAAAGCAGATGCCCTGGTAACAGCCCCTCTTAATAAAACAAAGGTCAATAAAGCTGGAATTCCTTTTACAGGCCATACAGAATACATCGCAGCGCTGACCAAAACAAGAAAATACGCGATGATGTTCTATTCTAAGGAGTTAAAAGTTACTCTTGTGACGAGACACGTCCCTCTAAAGCAGGTCCCGTCTTCTATAAAAAAAGACGATCTTAAAGAGGCTATATTATTGACGAATAGTGTCCTAAAAGAAAGATTCAAGATACGGAAACCCAGGATCGGGGTCTCTGGCCTGAACCCGCATTGCGGAGAAGGTGGTGTGATAGGTGATGAAGAAAGGACTGTTATATCCCCTGTAATAAAAAGCCTAAGAAAAAAGATCCCGCTTATCGCAGGCCCTATCCCTGGAGACATTATCTTTAATATGGCCTATAGAAAAAAACTAGACGCAGTTATATCTATGTATCATGACCAGGCCCTGGCGCCTTTTAAGATGCTGGCGTTTGAAAGAGGCGTCAATGTGACCCTGGGGCTTCCTTTTGTCAGGACTTCCCCTGATCATGGGACAGCCTATGATATAGCTGGAAAAGGGATGGCTGATCCCGGCTCGATGAAAGAAGCAATAAGGCTTGCTTCTTTCTTGAGTAAATGATCTATGATATGTTAAGTATAAAAGAGACAAAGAATGCCCTGGAAAAGCTCGGGGCCTATCCAAATAAGAGGCTGGGACAGAATTTTCTGATAGATAGGAACATACAAGAAAAGATGATCAGCTATATTAGCCGGTCAAGGCCTGATACTATCCTGGAGATCGGCCCTGGATTGGGCGCTATTACAGGGGCATTATGTGGTATCGCAAAAAGGGTTATCGCAGTTGAAAAAGACAAGCTGCTATATAAGTTCCTCAAAGATAGTTTTAAGGAGAAGAACATAGACCTTATCAATGGTGATATATTAAAATACAGCCTTGATGATATTGGTAAGAAAATAATAGTTGTAGGCAATCTTCCGTATTACATAACAAGTCCTTTGATCACCAGGTTTTTAGATGGCCACAGGCTGGTAGAGTCGATGTTTGTCACTGTACAGAGGGAAGTCGCTGAGAGGCTTGTTGCCGGGCCTGGCGGAAAAGACTATGGTTCCATAAGCTGCTTTGTACGGTTTTATAGCGACGCAAAGATAGTCTTTAATATAAAGAAAGGTTCTTTTTATCCTACGCCTAAAGTGGATTCGTCTTTTATGGAATTTAAAATGAGGATCGAGCCTCTTTACTTGACGGATGAAGAAAAACTGTTTAAAATAATAAAGACATGCTTTGAAAAAAGGAGAAAGACCATTCTAAACTCCTTGTGTTCATCCGATGATTTTGGTACAAAGAAAGAAGTGTTCGAGTTGTTGAAGCTGGCTGGGATACAGGAAACAAGAAGGCCGGAGACGATATCGCTAGAAGAATATACAGCTATAGTAAATTCTATGGAAAAGAGTATAATGTAGCTGTTTTATTTTTAACAGGAGTTTTATTTTATGGCTATAAATAAAGACACGGTAAAATACATATCAGATCTTTCAAGAGTAGGGCTCAACGAAAAAGAGATAGAGGGCTTTACTATCCAGTTGGACCGCATATTAGAGTACATCCATCAACTTAAAAAAGTGGATATTTCCAATCTGGAACCTACCAGCCATGCGTTGAAGATGAAAAACATCTATAGGGATGATGTTGTAAAAAAATCTTTGGATATAAAAGAGGTCATGAAGAATGCTTCCTCCGAGGAAAAGGGCCTTTTTAAAGTAAATAAGATAATAGACGCGCAATGAAACTAAATACTCTCACAGCCCACAACCTTATAGAGCTCATAAAGAAGAAAGACATATCCCCTTTAGATATAGTAAATAGCCTTATCTCGTCCATAAAGCAAAATGAAAAACATATAAATGCCTTAGCGCATTTCAATGAAGAAAATGCGCTTTCAAGGTGCAGCAAGTTAAAGATAGAAGATAACAGCGGACTTTTGTGGGGGATCCCTGTATTTATAAAAGATAATATTTGTGTAAAGGATGAGCTTACTACGTGCTCGTCAAAGATGCTGGAGGGGTTTAAGCCTCCGTACAATGCGACAGTAGTAGAAAAACTTCTCGAAAAAAAGGCTGTATTGATGGGTAAGACCAATATGGATGAATTTGCCTTTGGTTCTTCCACGGAAAGTTCTTGCTACGGCCCTACAAAAAATCCGTGGGACCTGGAGAGGATACCTGGAGGTTCCAGCGGAGGTTCAGCTAGCGCAGTTGCCGCGGACGAAGCAATATTTGCATTAGGTTCTGATACAGGAGGCTCTGTAAGGCAGCCAGCGTCTTTATGCGGAGTGGTGGGGATGAAGCCTACATATGGAAGAGTGTCAAGATACGGCCTTATAGCATTTGCCTCAAGCCTTGACCAGATAGGGACACTTACGAAAGACGTGGAAGACGCGGCGCTTCTTTTGAATGTCATCTCAGGACATGATGTAATGGATTCTACTTCTGCTGATAAAGAAGTCCCTGACTTTCAGGTATCTATAAAAAAGGGTATAAAAGGATTAAAGATAGGTATACCAAAGGAGTACTTTATAGATGGAATGGATGGGGAAGTGAAGGATGCCCTTAGGAAGGCAATAAAAAAACTTGAAGGACTAGGCGCTATATGTGAAGACATGAGCTTGCCTAACACTGAGTATGCTGTAAGCGTGTATTATCTGGTAGCTACAGCTGAAGCGAGCTCTAACCTGGCAAGGTTTGATGGAGTACAGTATGGTTTCAGGGCCAGTAATGCAGCTTCTCTTATGGATATATATAAAAAGACCAGGGGGCTTGGATTTGGAGACGAGGCAAAACGCAGGATCATGCTTGGGACATTCGCGCTTTCAAGCGGTTATTATGATGCATATTATCTACGGGCGCTAAAGGTAAGGACATTGATAGCGGAAGATTTTAAAAATGCCTTTAAAAAATACGATTGCATTGTGACACCTACATCTCCTACACCAGCTTTTAAGATAGGTGAAAAGATATCGGACCCGCTCACCATGTATCTTTCGGATATATTTACGATCTCCGCAAATCTTTCAGGGATACCCGGCATTTCTGTGCCTTGCGGGTTTACAAAGTATGGCCTACCAATAGGACTGCAGGTATTGGGAAGGCCTTTTGATGAAGAGACAATACTTAAGGTTGCTTATAATTACGAGCAAAATACAGAATGGCATAAGAGGAAGCCAGCATTGGACAGCATATAGTGTTGTAATATTAAAAATTAAAGTGTAAAAATAAAAATGACATATCAAAGTTTAAAAATAAAAAGCATACTAATAAAAATATTTAGATTTTAGTCTGTAATTTTGATATTTAATTTTTAATATTTTATTTTTTTAAGAGGGTTATTGATGAAATATGAGACAGTGATCGGATTAGAAGTGCATGTACAGCTAAAAACAAAGAGCAAGGTCTTTTGCGGGTGCTCCACTGATTTTGGGGCTTCCCCGAATACACAGACTTGCCCCGTATGCCTTGGTTTTCCCGGGAGCCTTCCTGTATTGAATAGAGAAGCTTTAAAGCTGGCTGCAAAAGCAGCGCTGTCCCTCAATTGCCAGATCGCGAACATAATAAGGTTTGATAGAAAAAATTATTTTTATCCGGATATACCAAAGGCCTATCAGATATCGCAATATTCTCAGCCGCTCTCATACAAAGGATCCTTGAATATACAAGTCGATGGCCGAGAAAAAAAGATCTCTATTACCAGGGCTCACCTGGAAGAAGACACTGGTAAGCTTTTTCATGAGGAAGAGCACAGTCTTGTAGATTTTAACCGTTCAGGTACGCCGCTTCTGGAGATCGTAAGCGAACCTGATATGCGCTCACCTGAAGAGGCATATAGCTATCTGACCAACCTAAAGGCAATATTGGAATATATCGAGATATCTGACTGCAACATGGAAGAGGGGAGCTTGAGATGTGATGCCAATATATCAGTAATGAAGATAGGCTCTAAAGAATTTGGCACAAAAGCGGAGATAAAGAACATGAACTCTTTCAAAGCTGTAAGGGATGCCTTGGAATACGAAATGGGCAGGCAGATCGATGTATTGGAAAGAGGAGGAAGAGTAGTGCAGGAGACAAGGCTTTATAATGCTGATAAGGGCATTACCTATAGCATGAGGTCTAAAGAAGAAGCCCATGACTATAGGTATTTTCCTGAGCCTGACCTTGTACCGTTCGATTTCGATAAAGAGCTTTTGAAGGAAATAAACGATAGCATCCCTGAGCTCCCAGAGCCTAGAAAAAAGAGATTTATAGATAACTATAAGTTATCAGAATACGATGCCGGTATAATGGTAAGCGAAAAAAAATTCGCTGATTATTTTGAGGAATGCGTAAAGCTTTTAGATAAACCAAAAGAGATCGCAAATTGGCTCATGGGGGATATCCTGGCATACATGAAGGAAAATAGTATCACTATGCACACTTTGCCCTTGAAAGCAGGACAACTAACAGGTATGATTGATATGATAGCCAGCGGTAAGATAACGGGTAAGATAGGAAAGAGCCTTTTTATAGACATGATCAAGACAGGCAAGGACGCTAAGGTATTGGTAAAAGAAAAAAATCTAGAACAGATCGAGGATACTTCTCAGGTAGAATCCGAAATAGATAAGGTCATTTTAGAAAATCCGAAGTCCGTAAATGATTTTAAGAACGGTAAAGATAATGCGATAATGTTTTTAGTAGGAAAGGTCATGGCCAGGACAAAGGGACGAGCCAATCCGAAGATGGTAAACGATATCCTGAGAAAAAAATGCGCTGGGTAGGCGCATTAGAGATATTAGGTGTGAATAAAACTCGGGGCTGGAAAATATTACACTTTTTAAAGAGATGAGAGGAGATGTATGGGTAAGCGAAAGATCATAGCAGTTGTAGTTTTTGTTTTTTTAGCGGGGTCCCTGGTATTTAACTGCGGTTTTGCTGAAAAAGACGCTCTTTATAAGGAAATAGAGCTATTTTCGGATGCGTTGAGCCTTATACGGTTAAATTATGTAGAAGAGCCAAAAGCCAAGGACCTTATTTACGGAGCCTTGAAAGGCATGCTCTCGTCTTTAGACCCATACAGTCAATTTATGGACCCTGATATGTATAATGAGATGAAGATAGAGACAGAGGGGGAATTTGGCGGTATAGGGATAGAGATCACCCTCAAGGACGACCTCCTTACTATCATAACTCCCATAGATGATACCCCAGCATATAATGTAGGGCTTAAAGCAGGAGATAAAATAGTAAAGATCAACGGCGAACTTACCAGAGAGATCACGCTTATGGAGGCTGTTAAAAAATTACGCGGGAAACCTGGTACAGATGTCAAGATAACTGTATTAAGAGAATCAGAGAAAAAGCTTCTGGATTTTACGATCACAAGGTCTATTATAAAGCTCGAGAGCATCAAAAAAGCAGAATTCATAGAGCCTGGTATAGGATATATAAGGCTTGTGGAATTCCAGGAGAAGACGCAAAGAGACCTTGAAAAAAGCCTCTTGCAGCTAGAAAAAGAAGGTTTAAAAGGCCTTATATTGGACCTGAGGAATAATCCAGGAGGGCTTTTGGATTCAGCCATAGAAACCGTTGAGAAGTTTATAGAGAAAGACAATATCATAGTATCGACCAAGGGTAGGATAGTGAACCAGAACTATATATACAAATCAAATAATAAAAGCAAGCATCTTTTGTACCCAATGGTAGTCCTTGTGAATGGAGGCAGTGCTTCTGCGTCAGAGATAGTCGCGGGCGCGATACAGGATCATAAGAGAGGTATTATAATCGGGACAAAGAGCTTTGGAAAAGGGTCTGTGCAAACAGTGGTACCTTTATCCGACGGGTCAGCTGTAAGGCTAACGACGAGTAAGTATTTTACGCCAAGCGGTAAATCTATACATGGAGAAGGCATTATGCCGGATATAGTAATAGAATATGAGGAACCAATAAAACAAAAAGACGAGGACGAGCAAAAAGACGATATATTCGATAAACTTGCGGATGATAAAAAAGAGGTAAAAGAAGAAGAAAAAGATGATAAAGATAAAGAAGCCAAGAAAAAAGAATACGATAACCAGATCACAAGAGCAGCGGATGTGTTAAAAGGCATATTGATATATAGCAATAAATAAAGCGTGAACGACAAAATAGCCTTTTCAAAAACAGGCTTTATGATTTTACATTTTAATATTTAATTTTTAAAGAGGGTCACTCGGATAAAAATGTTAATACTTGGCATAGAGACATCTTGTGATGAGACAGCAGCTAGTATAGTAAAAGACGGCCGGCAGGTCTTGTCCAGCGTGGTCTCATCCAGCCTCAGGTATCATAAGAAATTTGGCGGGGTTATTCCTGAGATAGCGACAAGGCACCATGTTGAAAACATAGACAAAGTTGTAGACCGCTCTTTGAAAGACGCTCATATAGATATAAAAGATGTGGATCTGGTGGCAGTGACGCAGGGGCCTGGACTGGTAGGCGCTTTACTCTGCGGCATATCTTTTGCAAAGGCGTTATCTTATAGTAGGGGCATACCTCTATTGGGAGTTGATCATTTAGCCGGGCATATATATTCGGCAATGATGGAGGAAGATGCAGGATTTCCTTTTATAGGACTTACAATATCGGGAGGTCATACAAGATTGAGCCTTTTTAGAGATCATGATGAACATGAGATTATTGGCGACACCCTGGATGACGCGGTAGGAGAGGCATACGATAAAGTTGCAAAGATATTAGGGCTTGAATACCCGGGAGGGCCCATAATAGACAGGCTCGCAAAAAAAGGGAACCCCAAAGCAATAAAGTTTACATGTAGAGCTGTAAAGGATACTTTTAATTTTAGTTTCAGCGGGATCAAGACAGCCGTGCTTTATTATGTTCGGGATACGGGTTCCGGGATACGGGTTCCGGGGAAAAAGGTAAGAATAGAGGATATTGCAGCAAGTTTTCAGGAATCTGTTTTACAGGTGATCGTGAAGAACTCCATAAAGGCGCTGGAGGAATATAAGATCAAGAAATTCGTTATTGGAGGCGGGGTAAGCGCTAACAGCCGTTTTAGGGAATTAATAAAACAGGAGTTTTTTCGAAAAGGCTTTAAGGCATACTTTCCTCCACTTAAGCTATGTTCTGATAATGGAGCTATGATAGCAGGACTAGCGTATCATCTATACAGGAAAGGCAAGAGAAGCCCCCTGGATATAACCGCCAATATTTGAAAGGAGATATGGATACTAATACGTTACAGGTATTGATCAGACTGATTATAGCTGCTGTATTGGGTGGTTTTGTCGGGTTTGAGAGGGAAAAACACAATAGAAAAATAGCTGGTTTCAGGACGCATATACTTGTCTGTGTCGGCTCAGCTCTTATAATGCTTACATCTATTCATATGTTCGAGAGTTATAAGGGCCTGGCGACTGTTGATCCCTCCAGGATAGCCGCAAGCGTAATAACGGGCATCGGTTTTTTAGGGGCAGGGACTATTATACGTTCATCATCGTCTGTGACAGGGCTTACAACAGCAGCTAGCCTCTGGACTATCTCTGGTATAGGGTTAGCAGTGGGCTGCGGTTTTTATTCAGCTGGCATTATATGCACGATAATAGTATTGATAGCGCTTTATTTTTTAAGAAAACTTCCAATAGAAGAAAGTGAAAGGGGGTAAAGAAATGGCAAGACGTGATAAGGTAGAGGAAAAAATACTTGATGTTGATGCTAGCATGCAAGGTACGCTTACATTTAAAGACCCTGTTAACCTCAGGATCAATGGCAGCTTTGATGGAAAATTGGATACGAAAGGATCTCTTACGATAGGAGAGAATGCCACTGTAAAAGCAGACATACAGGGCGAGGAGATCATTGTGGGAGGCAAGATCACAGGAAACGTGGTCGCGTCCAAAGACCTTAAGATCCTTTCCCGCGCCCACGTGATCGGAGACATCACGACTCCAAGGTTAGGTATCGAGCCAGGGGCTGTTTTGCAGGGTAAATGTGATATGATGAGCATCTTGTCAGGTAAAAAGGAAAGTTTTTTTAATGCAAGAGAACTCGCCGCATACCTGGAAGTAGATGAATCGAATATCCTTAACTGGGCAAAGGCCGGAAAACTGCCGGCAGTCAGAGAAGAGAACGAATGGAAATTTGACAGGCAAGTAGTGGATGAATGGATAGCAAAAGAGAAATCCGCTTAGAAAGAATTTTTTAAGATGATGAAAAAATTTTTGACTTTAAGAGAAGCTAGTAATTATCTTGGTATCAAGGAAGACGAGTTAAGCGAATTTGTAAAAACAGAGAAAATACCTTCTTACAAAATAGGAGGGGTCTATGTAAGATTTAAAGTAGAAGACCTCGATATTTATCGTAAAAAAGGCGTTTTTTCATCAGGCAAGGCAGGGCCCGGCCTTTTATCTGACAAGATCAAGGATGTATTTTATTTCAACGACTTCTATATCTTATCAGGGATCTCAATAATAGTGATTTTATACTTTATCTTTAAATAAAATGAGCTTTAAAAAACCGATCAGATCACTATTAAATGACTTATATAATAAAAAAGTCAGCGTAAAAAAGGCGTATGACATATTAAAGACCTTGCCTTACAATGACTTGAATTTTGCGCGCCTTGATCATCATAGAGCAATGCGCAAGGGCTTTGCGGAAGTCGTCTATTGCGAGGGTAAAAGGCCAGAGCACGTAAGGAAGATCCTGGAAGATATTTTAAAAAGGACCAGCTTTATCCTTTTTACACGAGCCAGTAGAAGACTCTATGACTTTTTGAAAGAGACCCGCAAAGACCTTCAATACAACGAACTCGCCAGAATAATCTACCTGAAAAAGAAAAAACCTAAAAATAAAAAGACAGTCCTTGTATTGACAGCTGGCACAAGCGATATGCCGGTAGCTGAAGAGGCAAGGATCACTGCGGAGGTCATGGGAAATAACGTAAAGGCTGTATATGATGTAGGGGTAGCCGGCATACACAGGTTATTTGATAAGCTAGATGACTTGAGAAAAGCTAATGTAGTTATCGTGGCTGCTGGGATGGAGGGGGCTTTGGCAAGCGTAGTAGCTGGGCTTATTACCAGCCCGGTCATAGCTGTACCTACGAGCATAGGATATGGCGCTAGTTTTAAAGGTATAGCACCGCTTCTTACAATGATCAATTCCTGCGCGCCAGGCGTAACCGTGGTAAATATAGACAATGGATTTGGCGCAGGTTATTTTGCAAGCATTGTAAACAGGTGAGACGATGAAGGCCAGGGCCACCCGCAGGCAGAAAGACATCTTTAAAAAAAGGGGGAAGAGATGAGAAAACTGTTTTTCTTTATATTGATTTTGCTTGTATTCCTTTATACCTTCCTAAAGAGCGGCGCGTGGGAGACATACAAAGAGGAAAACACATCCAGAGGCGTGCCGTTTATGGAAACAAAACAAGATATCTCCTGGGATAGGTACGTAGCTTATCTAAAAACTATACCGATTCAGTTGCGCAAATCTCTTGATATAAGCAAGTGATAAGCATAGTCATACCTACTTACAACAGGGCCCTTTTTTTAAAAAGGGCCATAGAGTCAGTACTGGATCAGACTTATAAAGATTTTGAGCTTATCGTAGTAGATGATGGCTCTCAGGACGAGACTCGGAGTTTAGTTGATTCTTACCCCGATGATCGGATAAAATGTTTAAGGCAAGACAACCTGGGGCCTTCTTCCGCGCGTAATCTAGGGATTAAAAAGGCGCAAGGCGCGTTTGTGGCATTTCTTGATTCAGATGATCGGTGGGATAAGGAAAAACTTTGGATACAGCTTGGAGAGATGGAAAACCAGCCCACATATCTTGTCTCGCATACCCAGGAAATATGGTATAAGAACAGAAAAATATTGAATCAGAAAAATATCCACAAAAAGCACCATGGGTATATATTTGACAGATGCCTTAATGCATGCGTTGTCAGCATGTCAACAGCCATGATCAGGAAGGAGCTGCTTGAAAGGGTAGGTTTTTTTGATGAGGGCCTGCCTTGTTGTGAAGATTATGATTTTTGGTTGAGGGTCAGCGTAGAGCACCCTTTCCTCTTGATAGATAAGCCCCTTACCTCTAAAGAAGGGGGGCATAAAGACCAGGTGTCATATTTACATAGAGTAGGTATGGATAAGTTCAGGATAACCGCTCTTCAAAAGCTGCTGGATGAATCCGATCTTGACGATAAACAAACCAAGCTTCTCGTGGATGAGCTTTCAAAAAAATGCCGCATATATGGTACAGGCTGCATAAAGCATGGGAAAGAAGAAGAAGGAAAATATTATCTGGACTTAAAAGACAGCCTGCGTAAAAAAGTTTTTTAATACCTTCCATAGAATATCAACATAGTACAATTTAGATAGTAATTTAAGGGCAAAGGTTGCTCTTGGCTGCCCGTGAGCACTGCTTTCGAGGACGTAAAATTTTCCCAGCGTGAAAATTTTACACCGTTTTCTTTTTCGCTCCCGCCTAAACCCTGTCTACAACAGTAGGGGAGCTTTAAAGCTCCCCTACCTTTTTTAGAGGGATAAATTTTTATTGCCTAGATCATGCAAAAGTAGTACAATAATACTATAAAGATAGTCTCCCCTCAAAGGCTTTTAGTACCATACAAAGGTATAGCTATGAAAACCTGCCAGTTTTGTTTAGAGAATATAGAAGAGCATCTTGATGAGTGCCCTCACTGCGAGATGTACCTAGGTGCATCTGTTACGGAAAAGAGAAAATCCCCCAGGTTCAATGTCGGTTTCATAGTAAGATATAAAGATGCAAAGGACCCTGATGCAAAATGGGATATCTCCCAGGGCAGGGATATCAGTGCGGGCGGCGCGTCTTTTGCTATAAGTAAAAAACTTTCCATAAATACGGTTCTTTCCACAAAAGTAGACCCTCCTATCTTTGGCGGCAGGGATACCATCGAAGCCCTTACAAAAGTACAGTATGTAAAAGGCGAAAAGATGATATATAATGCAGGAGTCTCTTTTATGGACCTTAAAGAGAGTACAAAGAAAAAAATACAAGATTTTTTAAAGTCTCTTTCTGGCTAGAGATTATTCTTTTATTACCCCTAGTTTAAACCCAGTCTATTCTGTATGAGACAAATCAAGCCCGAATATCTATATTTTTAAGGAGGTGTGCCATGAAGGCGTTTCATGCTATCTTAGTGCTGTTTTTTGTGTTCTTTTTTTCTCTAGAGAGGCCTTGCTTTTCCAGCACAAGCTGGGAGCTTATAGGAGGTATAAAAGACCCTGACATCAAAGAAGTCGCTATAGATGAGTTTGGAGTTATATATGCGGCAAGTTCGAAGAGGCTATATAGAAGCAGCGACATGGGCTTGACCTGGAAGGGAGTCTTTTCTGTTACGATCGAGGATAGTATAAATTTTATAGGTATAATAGATCAAGAAGTCTTTGTGTTGACAGAAAAAGGTGTCTTTAGGAGTATAGGTGGAGTAACTGGATGGCAGGATGTATTTAAGGGTATTGCGGAAACCAAGAGCGCCAAGTACATTGCTTTTAAGGATGGCCTGGTCTATGTTGGTACAAAAAAAGGCTTGTTTATCAGCCATGATAAGGGATCGACCTGGGACAATGTCTTTGGAAAGGTAGCTGGATTGGGTATTGAATGGATAGATTTTCTGGGAGAGGATATATTTGTGATATCAGACAACGGGCTTTATAAAAATAACCAATTCGGATGGGACAGGGTATTTGTTTCTTCGACAGCCGAAGAGCCTGATTATGATGTAGAGGAGGAATACGAAAGCGATATCTCAAGTTCCATGAATAGTATACTGGTAAAGGACAAAGAACTATTTATCACTACAACCAAGGGGATATTTGTGACTTCTGATAAAGGGGTTAGCTGGAGGAGGTTTGAACTTGAAGGCCTGGATTCCAAGGCAGTAAAAAAGATGGATCGTCTAGGGGATGATATGTATGCTGTTACTGCCGGAAATGTCTTTTTATTTGATAAAGATATGAAAAGATGGATAACATTGTATAAGGGCATAGGAAGTTCTGTGATAAACGATATCTCAATAAGCAGTAAAGGCCTGATATTGGTTGCTTCGAATAAAGGGCTATATAAGACTAACATAGACAGGCCCTTTCTAAAAAATATGACACAAGAAGATATCTTTAGTTCTTTATTTAAATATGAGCCCACTATAAATGATGTGCAAGGCGATGCGATAGATTATGCTGAAGTCCATCCTGATAAAATAAGGTCCTGGAGGAGGAAGGCCAAGGTCAAGGCAATACTTCCCGACTTGTCTTTAGACTACGATAAGACTGTTACCTATGACAGCGGGAGTGACAGGTATTATACAGGGCCTCATGATTGGGGCGTCAGTCTGTCATGGGACCTGGGCGATTTGGTCTGGAACGAATCTCAGACCTCAATAGATACCAGGTCTAAGTTAATGGTACAGCTGCGAGACGATATCATGGACGAGGTGACCAGGGTATATTTTGAGCGCAGAAGACTTGTCTTGGAAAAACATTACTCTGACACTAAAGACATTAAAGAAAAAATAGATCTTGACCTAAGGATACAAGAACTCACCGCGGACCTGGATGCCCTTACGGGAGGCCGTTTTTCTAACTTTATTAAAGAGTAAGGGATATAGTATATTCCTTACTAATTTTAACTTGACGCCATAGCATATGTATGATACACTTGTCAAAAAAGGAGTTGGTAGATGACAAAAAGTTTTACAAAATATACCATTATATATCTTTTCTTTTTATTTGTAGTTATTTTTATGAGCAATGATACCGTCTATTCCGGCGTAAAGCTAAAAGACGATGCCGTATCTTATCGTAAGATGGGATACGAAGCTCAGGAGAGAGGCGATATAGACGACGCTATCTCTTGGTATCAAAAGTCAGCCAGTCTTGATATCAATTATGCAGCTCCGCATAATGATCTTGGGATACTTTATGAGGCGAAAGGTTGGCTGGATAGAGCAGAGTTATCTTACAAGAAGGCTTTGGCTATAGACCCTAATTATGAAAAAGCCCACACAAACCTGGCTCTTTTCTATGAAAGAAAAGGTGAGCCTGAAAAGGCTTCATTTTTTTGGATGAAGAGGTATAAGCTCGGCAATCCTAATGATCTGTGGACTCAGGAAGCAAAAAAGAAGCTTATACAGCAGGGGCTCCTGGATGAAAAAGAAGAAGCCAAGATATTAAAAGATACATTACAGCAGCGAGAGGCGGATGATATAAAAGGACCTACGAAAGACAAGAAAAAAGAAGACACAAAAAAAGAGGCCTCGAAAAAAGACAGTAAAAAAGATCAAAAGGACACTAGCGGATGGGCCAGGCTAGGGTCAAAGAAGGAAAAACCCGCCTCAGCAAAAAAAGAAAAGAAAATATCTGAGGCCGAGGAAAAAGAAGCCAAAAAAGATAAAAAGAAGGCTTCAAAAGAAAAATCTCCCAAGCCCAAAAAAGAGACCGCTAAAAAGAAAAAAGCAGAAGCCATCAAGAAGACCGACAAGAAAGATATAGATAAAGAACTCGAAAAGTCATTAAAATTAGCCGAAGAAAGACTGAAGAAGGGGAAGAAAAGTACAACTAGGACCCCCAAGAAATACAAAGAAAAGGCATTCGACAGCAACGCAAGAAGTTACTATCTTAGTGCTAGAAATTATTATAAGAACGGTGAACATGCCAAGGCTCTCAATACCATCAGAGCTGCCAGGAAGAATTATCCGGAAGACGCTTCCCTGATGGAGCTCGAGAAGTCTATAAAAAATAAAATGAAGGAGGAGAGGATAGGAGATCATTACAAAGAAGGTATTATGCTTTATCGTCAGAACGACTATAAGCGCGCAAAAAAAGAATTCGAGGCAATACTTAATATTTTGCCGGAATAATACTTTATTCCTAAAAAGTGTACATAACCCTTCCATTTATTAAGAAGTAATCCCTGATTAGATTAAGATGAGAAATCCTGATAAAAACTCTGTCAATATCTTTATATGCATTATAACGATCTAGAATGACCCCTGGTGCTAAAAAAAATAAAAAGGCCTTTCTAATAGACGGTAATTCCTATTGCTACAGGGCTTATTATGCAATAAAGGAATTAAGGACCTCGGGAGGACAGCCGACAAATGCTGTCTACGGGTTCTTGCTGATGCTTAAGAAGCTCTTGGCAGATAAAAGGCTCGGCTACATAGCTGTTGCGTTCGATCTCAAGGGGCCTACTTTCAGGCATGATGAGTTCAAGGAATACAAAATACAGCGTAAACCCATGCCAGACGAGCTCGTGATGCAGATACCCATAATAAAAGATATGCTAAAGGCTTATAATATAGCGATATTCGAAAAAACCGGTTTTGAAGCTGATGATGTATTGGCTACGATCGCAAGCTTTCTATCAAAGAAAGGTTTAGAGGTCTATATTGTTACAGGGGATAAGGATGCCTTACAATTGGTCACTGATAATGTAAAGGTATATAACACCCAAAAAGACGGTATTGTATATGATAAGAAATACATTAAAGAACGATTTGGTGTAGAGCCCGATAACATCGTAGACATTGTTGGCCTCATGGGAGATGCTATTGACAATATACCGGGAGTGCACGGTATAGGCGAAAAGACCGCTATAGAACTTATAAGTAGGTTCAAGAATATAGAGAACCTGTACGAAAACATAGAAGAGATAGAGAGTCAATCCAGAAAAAAGTTGCTTTTGGAAGGCAGGGAAAACGCATTTTTATCAAAAAAATTAGCGATCTTGGATATAAATACACCTATAGATATGAAGCTGGAAGACATTGAGATCAAGGATGCTGATCCTGAAAGGCTTTTAAGTATGTTCAAAGAGCTTGAGTTTAAAAGCCTGGCCAAGGAGATCCTGTCAAGCGCTTCAAGCCTTAGAGAAGAATCTGTTTATAAGACGATCTCTGGCAAAAAAGAGTTGGCAGATTTCATGGAGTTACTTAAAAAACAAAAAGAATTCTCTATGGATTTCGAGACTACCAGTAAAGATCCGCTCGAGGCAGAGCTTGTAGGGATATCTTTCTCGTGGGAAGAGGCTATGGCATATTATATAGTTATAGGCCAAAAGATAAGGTCGGATGAGCTTCTCGGATATTTAAGGCCAATACTAGAGAATGGCGCTATTAAGAAAATAGGACAGAATATAAAGTATGAGAAGATCATTCTTTCCAGGCATGGCATTGACCTAAAAGGCATAGATTTTGATACTATGATAGCTTCTTATCTATTGAACCCTTCAAAGATAAATCATAATCTAGATGACCTGTCTTTGGAATATCTAGATCACAAGATGATATCTTTTGAGGAGTTGGTAGGCAAGGGGAAGGACAAGATAGGTATAGATAAGGTGCCCATAGAAAAGATATCCGAATATTCATGTGAAGACGCTGACGTTACATTCAGGCTTAAGAAGATATTAGAGAAATTGCTTTTCGAGAAAGAATTGGACAAGTTGTTCAGGGAAATAGAACTCCCCCTGGTGGATGTGCTTTCTTGTATGGAAGAGAGAGGCGTAAAGATAGACACAGGGCTATTAAAGAAACTATCCAAAGAGATGGAAGAAGAGCTCTCGCTTATAATAAAGAATATATATAAAATGGCCGGCACGGAGTTCAACATAAATTCTCCTAAACAGCTTGCAGAGATATTGTTCGAGAAGATGTCGCTGCCGACAGTCAAAAAGACAAAGACAGGATACTCTACGGATGTAGGGGTATTGGAGAGATTGTCCGCATTACATCCTTTACCAAAAGAACTTTTGAGGTACAGGGAGTTATCAAAGCTAAAGTCAACCTATATCGATGCCTTGCCTGGCCTTATAAATAAAGAGACCAAGAGGCTTCATACATCATTCAATCAGACCATCACTGCTACCGGAAGGCTTTCTTCCAGTAGCCCAAATCTCCAGAATATCCCTGTAAAGACCGTAGAGGGAAGGAAAATAAGAGGCGCTTTTATAGGAGAGAAAGACACCTTTATCATGTCAGCTGATTATTCTCAGATAGAGCTGAGGATACTCGCGCATCTATCGAGGGACGAAGAATTGATAAAAACTTTTGAGGAAGACAGGGATGTCCATACTCATACAGCTTCATTGATATTCGATGTCGATGAAAAGGATGTCACGCAGGATATGCGAAACAACGCCAAGGCAGTAAACTTTGGTATAGTCTATGGGATAAGCGCCTTTGGCCTTTCGAGAAGCCTTTCTATAGACCCTCAGAGCGCGCAGCAGTTTATAGAGAACTATTTTGAAAGATATCCACGCGTAAAACTTTATATAGACGAGACTATAGAGAATGCAAAGGATATGGGATATGTGATGACGCTTTTTAATAGGCGTAGATATGTTCCCCTGATAGTTTCTGAAAACATAAGAGAACGGCAGCAAGCAGAGAGGATAGCTATCAATGCTCCCATACAAGGCTCGGCGGCGGATCTTATCAAGATAGCGATGATAGCTATACACAATAAGATCCGGGAAATGCGCCTTGGGTCCATCATGACCCTTCAGGTGCATGATGAGTTAGTGTTCGAGGTCCCGGCAAAGGAATTGGAAGTCATGAAGGACCTCGTTAAAAGAGAGATGGAAGGCGCGATAAAACTCCGTATACCGACAAAGATCAGTTTGAAATATGGAAGAAACTGGCTTGAGACAAAGGAGCTATGATCAATATGATAATAGGCGTTACTGGTTATTTTGGAAGCGGGAAAACCACTGTCTCTAAGCTTTTTAAGGAAAAAGGTGCTAGAGTTATCGATGCTGACAAGGTATATCACTCACTGATCAAGCCTCGTAAGGCGCTATACCTTAGGATAAAGAAAATATTCGGGAGAGAGGTGTTAAATAGGAACGGGGCTATTGACAGAAAAAAACTGGGAAAAATAGTATTCGACGACAAAACAATGCTTCTCAAGCTCAACAGCATTACGCATCCGGAGATTATAAAGAAGATAAGGAAGATGAGTAAGTCTGCTGGCATAACGATCGTGGAGGCGCCTCTCCTTATAGAATCCGGCTTATATAAGGAGATGGATAAAGTGGTAATAGTAGCTGCATCCATGGAAAAACAGGTCAAGAGGCTAAAAAAGTCAAGAGGGATAGAAAAGGAAGGCATGCTCAAGAGAATAAGTATGCAGATGGGCCATAAAAAAAAGCTGGCATTTGCAGACTTTGTAATAGATAATAATGGGGCTGTAAAAAACACAAAAGACCAGGTTGAAAAGATCTGGGAACGAATAGGGGAGGATTATGTCGACAAATCAAAATTTTGAACAGAAACTTGATATCAGAAAATTAAAATTGTTAAAGACAGCGGAGCTCAATAAGGTAGCTCGCGAGATGAATGTCAGTGAAATAACCAATCTTACAAAGCATGAACTTATATTCAAGGTCCTGCAGGCGCAGACAGAAAAGGCAGGGTTGATATTTGGTGAAGGGGTGCTCGAGACATTACCGGACGGGTTTGGTTTCTTGCGTTCTACGAATTATAGCTATCTCCCATGCCCGGATGACATATATGTCTCACCTTCTCAGATAAAAAAATTCAGCATGAGGACAGGCGATACTGTCTCCGGACAGATCAGGCCGCCAAAAGAAGGAGAGAAATATTTTGCCTTGTTAAAGGTAGAGGCCATAAATTTTGAGAGCCCGGATACTGCTAAAGACAAGGTCCCTTTTGACGACCTTACTCCTATGTATCCGGATAAAAGATACCAGCTTGAGACCAAAAAGAACGATCTTTCAGTAAGGGTAATGGACCTATTGACCCCTATAGGCAAGGGGCAGCGCGGTATGATAGTCGCTCCTCCGTATAGCGGAAAGACAATAATCATGCAAAAGGTAGCGAACTCTATTGCTGAAAACTATCCTGAAACAGTGATAATCGTGCTTCTTATAGATGAAAGGCCCGAGGAAGTGACAGACATGGAACGTTCTGTGAAAGGAGAGGTTGTCAGTTCCACCTTTGATGAACCAGCTGAAAGGCATGTCCAGGTAGCAGAGATGGTCCTTGAGAAAGCAAAAAGACTGATAGAGCATAAAAAGGATGTGGTGATACTCTTGGATTCGATAACGCGGCTGGCTAGGGCTTACAATGCTGTTGTCCCGCATTCTGGAAAGATCCTTTCAGGCGGTGTCGATTCCAATGCATTGCATAAACCAAAAAGATTTTTCGGCGCAGCAAGAAATATAGAGGAAGGCGGCAGCTTGACGATCATAGCCACTGCCCTCGTTGATACAGGGAGCCGAATGGATGAAGTCATATTTGAGGAGTTCAAGGGCACAGGCAACATGGAATTACAGCTTGATAGGACTCTTTTTCAGAGAAGGGTCTATCCTGCGATAGATATAAAGAGGTCAAATACCAGAAAAGAAGAGCTTTTGTTATCAGAGAAAGAACTTCAGAGAATATGGATACTAAGAAAGGTACTGAATGAGTTAAATACAGTAGAAGCCATGGAGCTTCTTCTGGGAAAACTGTCGAGAACAAAGACAAATGAAGAGTTCTTGGAGAGCATGAACAAATAAGAAAGAGGAGGAAGTAAAATGAAGAAAAAAATTCACCCAGAATACAAAGATGCTACTATAATATGCGCTTGCGGAGAGGTTATCCATACCCGCTCTACAAGGCAGAATATCAGGGTAGAAGTATGTTCCCAGTGCCATCCATTCTATACCGGAAAACAGAAATTCTTGGATTCAACAGGCAGGGTAGAGAAGTTTATGAAAAAGTACGCCAAGAAGGATAACGGATAACGGGGTCCGGCCGTATCACGTTACCCATAACCCGATACCCGAATTTATGCTAGATAGATTAGAGGCTTTGTTGAAAAGATATGAAGAAATACAGGACCTTATGGCGGATAGTGAAGTCGTAAGTGATATAGATAGATGCCATAAACTTGCGAAGGAGCTTTCTGGTATAGAGAAGAGGGTCAAGAAGTACAAGGAATATAAGAAGGTATTGTCCGAGATAGAAGAGACAAAAAAACTCCTTGAAAAAGAAACTCACGCTGAATTGATAGAGCTTGCCCAGCACGAAGAAAAGGCCCTGGAAAGCAAAAGATCTGAATTGGAAAATGAATTAGAAGAGATGCTCCTGGAAGAAGACCCTGATGCAGAAAAAGATATTATTATGGAAATAAGGGCTGGCACAGGAGGCCATGAAGCATCTCTTTTTGCCGGAGACCTATTTAGGATGTATTCAAAATACGCTGCATCAGTAGGATGGAAAATAGAACTTTTAGATTCCCACCTGGGAGAGGTAGGAGGCTTTAAAGAAGTAATATTTTCTGTCAAAGGTACAGGTGTCTACAAGAGATTAAAATATGAAAAAGGTATACATAGGGTACAGAGAGTCCCAGCTACCGAGGCATCAGGCAGGATACATACCTCAGCTGTGACAGTAGTAGTTTTTCCTGAGGCGGAAGATGTAGAGGTGGATATTAATCCACAGGACTTGAAGGTAGATACATATCGAGCTGGAGGCGCAGGCGGGCAGCATGTAAATGTCACTGATTCCGCTGTGAGGATCACCCACGTACCTACTGGCATAATAGTCCAGTGCCAAAACGAGAGGAGCCAGTATAAAAATAAGGTCAGCGCCATGAAGGTATTGAAGGCCAGGATATTGGACCATATAAAAGGTGCTCAGGATAAAAAACAGGCAAGTGACAGGAAAAAGCAGGTCGGCTCTGGAGACCGCAGCGAAAAGATACGTACATATAATTTTCCGGATAGGCGCATAACAGATCATAGAATAGGCTTTACTATACATAAACTTGACAGGGTTATCGAGGGAGAGCTGGGCGAGATCCTGGAGGCCTTGATGCAGGCTGAAAAAAGACTGAAGCTTGGTAAAGAAAAATGAAAAACACTATACAGCTTTTAAATAAATATACAGGGTCTCCCGCAGCTATAGAAAAAGAGCTTATACTAGCAGATATTCTAAATTGCAAAAGAAAAGACCTTTTTGTAAAGAATATAGAGATAACCGAAGATATAGAATCCAGCTATGATGTCTCGATAAAGAGACTTCTAAAGAGAGTGCCGTTACAGCATATAACAAGATCAGCTAGATTTATGGAAAGAGACTTCTTTGTCAACGAGGATGTTCTTATACCAAGGCCTGAGACAGAGCTCCTGGTCACCGAGATACTCACGATTCACGGCTCACGGTTCACGGCTAATATTTTAGACCTATGCACAGGTTCAGGTAATATAGCTGTCAGCCTGGCATTGGCTTTGCCGGATATATCGATATCCGCAACTGACATATCAGATAAGGCAATAAATATAGCGCGTAGAAATGCTGTCACGCATCATGTAGAAGAAAAAATAAAATTTTATGTAGGCGACCTTTTTAAAGCTTTATCATTTGATAAAAATAATAAATTTGATATAATAGTGTGCAACCCCCCTTACATAAAAAGCAGTGAACTGGATTTTTTGCAGGAAGAGGTCAGGCAAGAGCCAAAACCTGCTTTGGATGGAGGAGAAGATGGGCTTATGTTCTATAGGTACTTAGCGCAGAATAGCCGTAGATATCTAGGGGAAAAAGGTTCTTTAGTCCTGGAAATAGGTAAAGATCAATTATTATATATAGAAGACATATTTAAGCAATGGTCATATAAGATCAAAAGAACAAAAAAAGATTTTCAAGGCATAGAGAGGGTAGTATGGATAGGTTTATAATAGAGGGCGGCGTAAAATTAAAAGGCACGGTCGAGCTTAGCGGTTCAAAGAACGCGGCTTTGCCTATTTTGGCTGCTACGCTCCTTACGGATTCCAAAAGCATTATCAGGAATGTCCCTCCCTTAAGGGATGTATATACCATGCTTAGGATAATGCGTGTATTGGGAGTTAAAGTGAACATGGAAGATAATGTAGTGACTGTTGAGCCCAGAGGTTACACAGGATACCAAGCGCCTTATAAATTAGTAAGCACTATGAGAGCTTCTGTATGCGTACTTGGCCCGATCCTTGCCAAACTAAAACATGCTGAGGTTTCTATGCCAGGAGGATGCGTAATAGGCTCTAGGCCTATAGATCTTCACATCAAGGGGCTGCGGGCTATAGGAGCTGATATAAAAATAGAGCATGGTTATATCATCGCTTCCGCAAAACAGCTTAAAGGGGGAAGGATATATCTTGGAGGGAATTTTGGTTCAAGCGTGCTCGCAACAGCAAATGTCATGATGGCATCGACATTAGCTAAAGGGACTACTGTTATTGAAAATGCAGCATGCGAACCAGAGATAGATGACCTTGCAAAGTTCCTTATAAAGATGGGGGCTAAGATAAAAGGGCATGGGACACCTGTTATTGAAATAGAAGGCGTAAAGCATCTCCATGGAACAGATTATTCTATTATATATGACAGGATAGAGGCGGGTACTTTTATGATAGCATCTGCTATAACAGGAGGAGACCTGATGGTAAAACATGCCTCTATCGATCATTTAGGGGCCTTGATAGATAAGCTGGATAATGCAGGCGTGAAGATCACGAAAGTAAAAGAAGGCCTGCACGTGAAAAATGTAAGGTCTTTAAGGCCGGTTGATGTCACGACACTGCCGTATCCTGGATTTCCAACAGATATGCAGGCTCAGATGATGGTATTGATGAGCATAACAAAAGGTATAAGCGTAATAACAGAAAAGATATATCCAGAGAGGTTCATGCATGTCAGTGAACTGGCCAGGATGGGGGCAGAGATAATGATCGAACGCCCCAGGGCTATAGTAAAAGGCGTATTAAGACTGAGCGGCGCTCCTGTCATGGCATCAGACTTAAGGGCCAGCGCAGCATTGATCTTGGCAGGCCTTGTAGGCAAGGGCGAGACCGAGATATCAAGGATATATCATATAGATAGGGGCTATCATAAGATAAAAGAAAAATTAGAAGCCCTGGGCGCTAAGATAAGACGGGAAAAAGAAGAATAAAGGAGTATATAAACATACTTCGTTCGATAAAAAACAAGGAGGAACAAATGTCAGTAAGGATAAGATTGAAAAGATTTGGGACAAAGAAAAAACCTCATTGCAGGATCGTAGTCTGTAATAAAAAAAGCCCTAGGGACGGTAAGACAATAGAGGAGATAGGTAGTTATGACCCGTCAAGGACACCCACTTTTTTGACCCTGGATAAAGATAGGGCTAAATATTGGATATCTAACGGTGCGACACCATCTGAGACAGTAAGAGTGATCTTAAAAAAACAGGGCGTTATTTAATTAGGTTATATTACACAATTCATAGATATCAAGGGATAGCTATGAAAAATAAGCGGGTCAAACTATGCAAATAGACGTAGTCACTATCTTTCCAGGGATGTTCGATGGGATCCTGGGAGAATCTATTATAAAAAGGGCTATAGAAAAAGAATTGGTCTCTATTGATGTAATAGACCTTAGGGTCTTTTCAAAAGACAAGCATAAAAAAGTGGATGACAGGCCTTTTGGCGGAGGCCCTGGCATGATAATGAATCTAGAGCCTTTTTTTGAAGCGATGAACTATATAAGAAAAAAGACCAAGGACGCCAGGCTCAAGACTAGAGTCATCCTTATGAGCCCAAAAGGAAAGACGTTCAACCAGAAGAAAGCTTTAAAGATGTCAAAATATGAGCATATAGTGCTATTATGCGGCCATTATGAAGGAGTTGATGAAAGGGTCCGGGAGTACTTGATAGATGAAGAGATATCCATAGGAGATTTTGTATTGACCGGGGGAGAATTGCCTGCCATGGTGATGATAGACGCGCTTATAAGACTGGTACCAGGCGTTCTCGGTAACAAGGATTCTCATAAAGATGAATCTTTTTCCAGGGATCTTTTAGAATACCCTCAATATACAAGGCCAGCTGTATATAAGGACATGAAGGTCCCGGATGTGCTTATCTCAGGGGACCATGGAAAAATAGAGAAATGGCGCAAAAAAGAATCCTTGAAGATAACAAAAAATAACAGGCCGGACTTATTAAACAATAAATTAAAATTAAAAGACCAAAATGCAAAATGACATATCAAAATCCAAAATACAGCTATAATGCAATTTTAATTTTAAATCTTAATATGTAGCATTTTGATTTTTAATATTTAATATTTGATTTTAAAAGAAAGTTATATAACGAACAAAAGGGGGAACAAGATGAACAAGATCAACGAAATAGAAAAAGATTTTATGAAAAAAGATATCCCATGTTTCAATGTCGGCGATACTGTAAAAGTCTTTGTAAAGATAAAAGAAGGCGACAAGACCCGTCTCCAGGGATACGAGGGTACTGTTATCGCTAAAAGAGGCTCCGGGATGAGAGAGACTTTTACAGTACGCCGTATATCATATGGGGAGGGGATCGAAAGGGTCTTTCAATTGCACTCTCCTCTCGTAGATTCTGTCAAGGTCCTAAAAAAAGGCAAGGTAAAGAAAGCAAAGCTCTATTACCTGAAGGGAAAGATTGGTAAAGATACTAAGATCGAAGAAAAAAGAACGTCTGAGCCAAAAGAAGATGCTTCTTTGGGAGAAGGAGGCGTTTCTTAAGGGATATAATATAATAATAGGCATAGACGAGGTTGGACGCGGCCCATTGGCTGGCCCTGTAGTTGCCTGTGCCTGTCTTTTGAACCCATATCCTTTGAAAAAAAGATTTTCTTTTCCGAAATACAGATCAAGGCTGGATGACTCCAAGAAGCTGAGCGAGGGTCAGAGAAAAAAGGCGTTCTTAGAACTGTCAGGAAAGACACTGTTTGCTATCGGACTAAAAGATGAGAAGATCATAGATAAACATAATATATACCAGGCCACGCTCCTAGCTATGAAAAAGGCATTAAAGGCCCTTCTAAGAAAATACTGCAGGCTCCACGATCTAGATGAAAAAAAAAATCAGAAAAAATATATGCGTACTCGTAGACGGCAAGCTCGACCTGGGTTTGCCATACAAGACTATCTCTATCGTGAAAGGGGATTCAAAAAGTCTTTCTATCGCATCAGCCAGCATCATAGCAAAGACTATAAGAGACAATATGATGCTTTTATATGACAAGCTGTTTCCTGAGTATGGATTTTCAAAACACAAAGGATACGGCACAAGGCTTCACCTAGGGGCAATAAAGAGATTCGGGCCTTGCCCTATACATAGGAGATCTTTCGCGCCTATAAGATATGTATGAACCTTTCCAGGAAAGAGTCCGGCAAAAAAGGAGAAGAACTAGCCCTGGGTTATTTAAAAAAGCAGGGTTATAAGATATTAGAAAAAAATTATAAGACAAAGCTGGGAGAAATAGATATAATAGGTATGGATGGGAGGTACTGTTCTTTTATAGAGGTACGTTCCAGGGAGAACACTAGATTTGGGTCTCCGGAAGAATCCATAGACATAAAAAAACGCTCAAAGCTTATAAGAGCGGCTCTTTTTTATATAAAGAATAAGAAAATGGAGGACAAACCCTGCAGGTTTGATGTTGTTGCTGTGCTCGGCATAAATAGCGCTTCACCAAAAATAAACTTGATCAAGAATGCTTTCCAGATGACATGTTGATAGGACAACGGAGGTGTTGAGTTGAAAAAAGTACCTAGTGACCTCGAAATAGCCCAAAGCGCAAAATTAAGGCACATAACGGAGATCGCAAGTGATATAGGAATAAAAGAAGACGAATTAGAGCTATACGGAAACTATAAAGCCAAGATAACCCTTTCCATACTAGGCCGCCTCAAAGATAGAAAACAAGGTAAATATATAGATGTGACTGCCATAACTCCAACTCCTCTCGGGGAAGGGAAGACCGTCACTACTATAGGCCTAAGCCTGGGGCTGGCAAAGATAGGCAAAAAGATCATAACTACATTAAGGCAGCCATCTATGGGCCCTGTGTTTGGTATCAAGGGAGGCGCAGCCGGAGGAGGATATTCTCAAGTCCTTCCGATGGAAGACATAAATCTTCACTTTACAGGAGATATACATGCAGTAGGCGCTGCGAATAATCTATTGGCAGCTTTTATAGACAATCATCTCATGAAAGGCAATAAATTAAACATAGATCCTGATACGATAATCACTAGAAGAGTGGTAGATATAAGTGATAGGGCATTGAGACAAATAAAGATAGGCCTTGGAGGCCCGGAAAACGGCATAGAAAGAGAGACTGGCTTTGATATAACTGTCGCGAGCGAGGTAATGGCTATATTAGCCCTTGCTACTTCTCTCAAAGACCTCAGAAAAAGGCTTGGAATGATGGTAATAGCTTCCAGTAAGGACGGCGCGATCATAACAGCTGAGGATGTACAATGCGCTGGTGCCATGACAGTGCTTTTAAAGGATGCCTTAAAGCCTAATCTTGTCCAGACAACGGAGAATACTCCTTGCATTATGCATGCAGGGCCTTTTGCCAACATCGCTCATGGCAATAATTCAGTGTTGGCAGACCTGATAGCGCTGAAACTAGCTGATTATGTAGTCACAGAAAGCGGTTTTGGAGCTGATTGCGGGGCTGAAAAGTTCCTGGATATAAAATGCAGGGCTGAAGGGCTTAAACCGCCTGACGGGATAGTGCTTGTATGTACTGTCAAGGCCTTAAAGATGCACGGAGGCGGTTTTGAGGCGATCCCAGGCAGGGCTTTAGACGAAAACCTCATCAAAAAAGAAAATGTCGAAGCTGTAATAAAGGGTTCTGGTAATCTTGCAAAACATATAGAGAATATGAAGTCTTTTGGTGTCCCGGTAGTCGTAGCTATAAATAGGTTCTTATACGATACTGAAAAAGAGATAGACATCATAAGAGACGTAGCCAAAAAAGCTGGCGCGTATGACGTGGTATTGAGTGAAGTGTGGGAAAAAGGCGGTGAAGGCGGCAAGGCCCTGGCAGAGTCAGTCGTAAGGATGTGCGAAGAAAAGTCCAATTTTAAATTTTTATACGAATTAGATATTCCTATAAAGGAAAAAATAGAGGCCATTGCAAAGAAGATCTATGGGGCAAAAGACGTGGAGTATTCCGAAGAGGCTAATAAAAAAATAGCCTACTATACAAAACTAGGCTATGATAAACTTCCTATAAATATGGCAAAGACACACCTTTCTCTGTCCCACGACCCAAAACTTAAAGCAAGGCCCGAAGGGTTTACTTTGCCTGTAAGAGATATAAGGCTTTCAGCAGGCGCTGGGTTTTTATATCCTCTTTGCGGTACGATGCGTACTATGCCAGGGCTTCCGAGTGTCCCCGCGGGTACAAAAGTAGACATAGATGAATCTGGGAAGATAAAAGGTTTGTTTTAATATTTGATATTAAAATGAAGAAGGTTAAGATATGTACATAAACGAACCTATTGAGAAATATATAGCGGATCTGGCAGCCAAACAGCCTGTTCCAGGTGGAGGCAGTTCATCCGGCGTGTCTGGTGCGATGGGCGCAGCGCTTCTTGAGATGACGTGTAATTTTACGATCGGGAACGAAAAATATAAAGAGTTCGAAAATAACGTGAAAAGATACCTGGCGGAATTAAAAGACATAAGGGCTTGTTTTGAGAAGGCAATAGACGAGGACGTAAGGGTGTATCTAGCAATAAAAAATGCCTTTAGGTCCAAAGACGCAAGGAATATCGATGAGGCCTTGAGAGAAGGTTATGTTGTCTCTATCAAGATATGCAAACTTTCCATAAAAGCGATGAATATAGCGAACGAACTGCCAGATAAGACAAACCCTAATCTGATAACAGATGTCGGGTGCGGCGCAGAACTGATAGAGGCGTGTTTTAATTCAGCTGTCTTTAACGCAAAGATAAACCTGAAGGGTATAAAGGACGAGATATTCACTGAGAGAGAAAAGAACCTTATCGAAGGATTAAAAAAAGAATTATCAGGCATATACAAAGAGACGATCATTAGAACCGAAGAAAAGATGAGGTGACCATGTCTGCTCAACTATTAGACGGCAAGGTGCTTGCAAAAAGCATAAAAGAAAGCATACAAAAAGAGGTAGAAGCGTTAAAAGCCAAATATGGGAGATCTCCAAAACTTGTAAGTGTGCAGGTAGGAGAGAACGAGGCTTCGAGCGTATACCTAAAATCCCAGATAAAGAGCGCTGAGTCTTTAGGTATAGAATATCATCTTGAAAAATTAAGCCAAGACATAGGCCAGGAAGGATTGATAAGAGCTATAGGTGTACTCAATAATGACAGTTCAGTCAATGGCATAATAGTGCAGATGCCTCTACCGTCTCACATAGATGCAAAATTGATATCTAGATATATATCGCCTTCAAAGGATGTTGAGGCAGTACACCCTCAGAATATGGGTGAGATAGTGTTTGGCAGGGAGACAGTAAGGCCATGTACTGCGGCGAGCTGTATGGAACTTTTGAATTCAATACCTGACATAAAGCTTTACGGAAAAGAAGCAGTTGTGGTAGGGCATAGCGAAATAGTTGGAAAGCCGCTGGCGCTTATGCTGTTAAATAAATTTGTCACTACTACAGTGTGCCATATAGCGACAGGAGAAAGAGGGGATCTCCCTGAGTTTGTAAAAAAGGCTGAGATATTGATAGTAGCTTGTGGAAAAGCTTGCCTTGTAAAAGGCGATTGGATAAAAGAGGGGGCTATCGTAATAGATGTGGGTATCAATAGGGTCGGCGACAAGATAGTTGGTGATGTGGAGTTTGACAAGGCAAAGGAAAAAGCAAGCTACATCACTCCTGTACCAGGAGGCGTAGGCCCGCTCACAGTCGCCATGCTTATGAGGAACCTGGTAGAGATCTTTAAAAAGCAAGTTTGATGTTTTTTTAGGGTAAGGTTCAAGTTTGGATTTGTCTGCTTATAGGGTACTGTTTGAGAGGCCTTTTTCTTTTGAGAGGGCATGGTTCGCCCTCTCAAAAACTAGTAGGGGAGCCTTAAGGCTCCCCTACCGTAGATAGGGTTTAGGCGAGAGCGAAAAAGAAAACGGAGTAAAATTTCAACGCTGGTGAAATTTTACGTCCTCGAAAACAGTACCCTATAAGCAGACAAGACTTAAGCTTGTAGAACGTTTTTTTAAAGGCCTAACAGGCTGGTGGATAAAAAGAAAGGACTAACGATGTCACTTTGCGATAAGATAGAGCAGGGAAAATTTATACTGACTTCCGAGATAGGGCCCCCCAAAGGAACCGATATAGAAGAGACCCTTAAAGATGCTGATCTTATCAAGGGTAAGGTCGATGCTATCAATGTTACGGACCTACAAAGTTCAGTGATGAGAGTAGGATCTCTTGCAATATGTAAACTTTTAATAGAACGCGGCATAGAGCCGGTGTTCCAGATTACATGCCGTGATAGAAATAGACTTGCCCTACAATCAGATCTATTATCCGCTTATGTATTTGGCATAAAAAATGTTCTTGCCTTAACAGGAGACCATACTACTTTGGGAGATCACCCCGAAGCAAAGCCTGTATTTGACCTTGATTCAATGCAGCTTCTTGATACTATAAGAATATTAGAATCTGGTAAGGACCTTGCAGGAAAAGAACTTAAGGGTAAACCTGATTTTTGCGTAGGCGCAGTGGTAAATCCTGGCGCAGATCCATTGGAGCCGGAGATCATAAAGATGGAAAAGAAGATCGCAACAGGAGCCAAATTTTTCCAGACGCAGGAAATATATGACATTGATCTATTTAAGAGGTTCCTGGATGCCTCAAAACACCTGAAGACAACGATCCTGGCAGGCATAGTTCTTCTAAAGTCAGCTGGTATGGCAAAGTTCATGAATAAAAATGTGAGCGGTGTCTTTGTGCCAGACAACCTGATAGAAGAGATAGACAAGGCGCAGGATAAGAGCGCTAAATCAATCGAGATAGCAGCCCGCTTAATAAGTGAACTTAAAGGGATTTCCCAAGGTATTCACATAATGCCTATCGGATGGGATAAAAAAGTTCCTTTGGTGTTAGAGGCAGCTGGGTTATGAAAATAGCTATTACTGGAAAAGGCGGCGTAGGAAAGACATCTATTTCAGCAGCCTTGGCTTTTTTGTTCAAGAAAAAAGGCTCAAAGGTCATAGCGATCGATGCGGATCCTGACTCCAATCTTGCAACAGCTCTTGGTTTTTCCAAAGAAGAGCGTCCAGAACCAATATCAGGCCTTAAAAAGCTAATACTTGAAAGATGCGGGGAGGTCGGAGGTTTTTTTAAATTAAATCCAAAAGTAGATGATATCCCGGACAAGTTCTCAAGGTCCAAAGATAATATCAGGCTTATAGAGATGGGTACAGTAAAAAAAGGCGGGGCAGGATGCGTGTGTCCGGAAAGCGCGTTTTTAAAGACGCTTTTAAGCCATATCTTTATAAATAGGGACGAGGTAGTCATAGTGGATATGGAAGCGGGTATAGAGCATCTTGGCAGGGGCACTGCTCAGGCTGTAGATAAATTCATAATAGTGATAGAGCCTAATCTGACATCTATAGATACTGCTTTTAAAATAATAGAGCTTGCTAGTAACCTAAAGATAAAAGACATTGTCATCGTTGCCAATAAGATCAAAGGAGAGGACGATAAGGATTTTATAAGAAAAAATATCAAAGATTTAAGTGTAAATTGTTTTATAAATATGGATAATAATATATTAAAGTCCAGAGGAAAGATCCATGAGGGCTCAGTTTTTGTAAAAGAATTGGAGGAGGTATTTGATGTCATCAAAATCAGCTAAGTCTGTTGATGAGCAATTAAAAAGTATCGCAAAAAAGAACAATATAAAAACTGTCTGGGACCGTTTTATGGAGCAGGAACCCAAATGTGGATTCGGGACCCTAGGCGTATGCTGCAAGCTCTGTAATCTCGGGCCTTGTAGAATAGACCCTTTTGGAGGAGGCGCCCAATGCGGGGTATGCGGAGCTGATAGCGATACTATATCTGCCAGGAACCTTGCGCGTAATACAGCAGGCGGAGCTGCGTGCCACTCTGACCATGGAAGAGACCTGGCAAGGACCATACTTGAACTTGGAAGAGGCCATGCAAAAGATTACTCAATAAAAGACCCTCAAAAATTACATCGTTTTGCCCAGGAATTTGGCCTGAAGATAGAAGGAAAGACCGATATAAAGATAGCTGAGGAATTAGGGGAAAGGATATTAAAAGAATATGGCCAGCAGGAGGGAGAACTTACTCTTATAAAAAGAGCTCCAAAAAAACAGATAGACAATTGGAAAAAGTTGAATGTCTACCCCAAGGGTATAGATATAGAAGTGGTCGAGACAATGGCTCGCACGCATGTAGGGGTTGATAATGAATATAAGCATCTTATAGAATGTGCTATAAAGACGTCTTTGGTTGATGGATGGGGCGGCTCCATGATAGCAACTGACCTAAGCGATATATTGTTTGGGTCTCCTCAGCCTGTAAGAGCAGAGGTAGATCTTGGTGTATTAAAAGCTGATGAGGTAAATATCCTTATACATGGTCATGAGCCTACGCTATCAGACATAATAGTCACTGCTAGTCAAGATAAGGAGCTATTGGATCTGGCAAAGAAAAACGGCGCAAAAGGCATAAACCTGGCTGGTATCTGCTGTACAGCTGCAGAAGTATTGATGAGGCATGGCGTATCAATGGCTGGGAATTTTCTCCAGCAGGAACTTGCAATAATAACCGGGGCGGTTGAAGCAATGGTCGTGGACATACAATGTATTATGCCGGCGTTGTCTGAAGTAGCAAAAAATTTCCATACAAAACTCATATCCACCTCTCAGAAGGCAAAATTCAAAGGAATGGAACATATAGAATTTCATGAAAAAGACGCCCTTAGTATAGCAAAAAAGATCCTAAGGATAGCTATAGAGAACTATAAGAACAGGGATAAGTCCAAACTGAATATCCCGAAGCAAAAGACCACCATAGTCGCGGGATTTACTACCGAGAATGTATTTTATAATCTAGGAGGTAAATTCAGGCCCAGTTATAGGCCTTTAAATGATGCAATAATAAGTGGGAGGATCAGAGGCGTAGCAGGCGTAGTAGGATGCGATAACCCGAAGAACGAGTCAAGCCTTTGTCATATAGACATGGTAAAACATCTTATCAAAAATGATGTATTAGTAGTTCAGACAGGATGCAGCGCTGGTGCTTGCGGAAAAGCAGGGCTTCTTACACCGGAAAGCGCTGTCAAGTTTGCAGGAGAAGGTTTAAAAGAGATATGCGAAACAGTAGGCATGCCACCGGTCCTTCATACAGGCTCCTGCGTTGACAATACCAGGATACTCACAGCATGCTGTGAGATGGTCAAAGAGGGAGGTATAGGAAATTCCATAGATGAGCTCCCTGTTGCAGGCGCTGCGCCTGAATGGATGTCAGAAAAAGCAATTGCTATTGGCTGGTATTTTGTTGCTAGCGGGATATTTGTAGTAATAGGTTCTCCTCTAAGGGTCCTGGGAAGCAAAAATGTCACTGAATACATAACCAAAGAGATAGAGCCGATAGTCGGAGGAAAATGGGCTTTTGAAGGAGACCCTGTAAAAGCAGCAAAGCTTATGATAGAGCATATTGATAAAAAAAGAAAGGCCCTTAAACTGCAGCCTCTTATGTACCAAAAGGTGTAGCTATGAAAAAAATATATTGTGATATAAAAAAGTGTCTTGGCTGCGGTTCCTGCGAGATCGCATGCGCAGTAGAACACTCAAAGACCAAGAAGCTCGAGAGTTCAATAAAAGAAGACAGCTTGCCTATCAAGAGAAGAAAAGCTGAATTTATTTCAAAGGGCTTTGCGATATCTACAGGGTGTCATCACTGCGAGAATGCGCTATGCGTAGAGGCGTGCATGTCAGGCAGTATGTATAAAGATAGGTCAACAGGCCAGACATTGCACGATAAAGAAAAATGCGTCGGGTGCTGGATGTGCATCATGAGTTGTCCATTCGGAGCCCTTACCAGACAGCCAAAAGAAAAGATAGTCGTAAAATGTGATCTTTGCCCGGATAGAGATGTACCTGCGTGTGTTGAGGCATGCCCTACTGGCGCATTGATGCTTGGGACACTGAAAGAACATGAGAGGAAAATATGCAATACATAATTTTAGGCTCCAGCGCTGCCGGGATAAATGCAGTCGAAGCCATCAGGACAAAAGACAAAACATCCAAGATAATTGTAATAAGCGATGAAGCAAGGCCTCTTTATTCAAGGTGTCTAATATCGTATCTCCTGGCAGGCACTATATCAAAAGAAAAGATATGGTACAGAAAAGACAGTTTTTTTAAGGATAATTCAGTAGAATCTGTATTAGGAGTAAAAGCGGAAAAGATAGACCCAAAGAAAAAAGAAGTAGTTTTAAACAGCAAGAAAAAAATAAAATTTGACAAATTACTTATTGCCAGCGGCTCTTCTCCAAAAATGGAAGACATCCCTGGCATAGATAAAGAAAGGGTCTTTCCTCTTAGGACATTGTCTCATACAGAAAATATCCAGAAACTGCTTCCTAAAGTAAAGAACGTAGCTATACTGGGAGGCGGATTGATAGGCCTTAGGGCAGCCTATGCCCTTAACGCTCAGGGTAAAAAAGTAACTGTATTCGTCAGAAGCCCTCAAGTGCTTTCCCAGATAATAGATGAGATATCAGCAAAGATCATGCGCAGTCACATTGAAAAGAAAGGTATTATCGTCAAGACTGGTATCTCTGCAAAAGAGGTGCTGGGAGATAAGTCAGTAAAGGGGCTTCTATTGAGTGATAGATCAAAGTATGATTGCGAACTTATTATAGTCGGTAAAGGTGTCAACTCCAATATTGGCCTTGCTAAAGACATAGGCATAAAGACCAACTGGGGAATATTGGTGGATAAATATCAGGCAACATCCAATAAAGACATCTTTGCAGCCGGCGATGTGGCAGAATCTTTTGATATAGCCTTGGGCGAGAGTTCTATCAATGCTATCTGGCCTGCTGCATGCGAGCAGGGAAGGATCGCTGGTTTAAATATGGCTGGCGTAAAGACGGCATATGACGGGAGCCTAGCTATGAACTCCATAGAGTTCTTTGGCCTTCCAGTGATCTCGATCGGCATTACAAAACCAAAAAAAGACATACACGAAGAGATCTATAAACTCGACGAAGAAAATTCCATATACAAAAAAATAATATTAAAAGACAATGTGATAGTCGGATGCGTGTTCCTGAACAAGGTCGATAATATAGGAGTAGTAGGAGCGCTTATAAAGAACAAGGTAGATGTTTCTAGCATAAAAGATATCATACTTGAAGATTATTTTGATTACGGCAAAATAGTAAAGCTTATAAAGGCTTCAAAAACAGGTTTTAAGGATGCTGAATTCAAAGAAACTATTATGACATTATAATTTGGTCCCTCGCTATATAATGCAAACAAGGGCAACTCGGGATTAAATTCGCAGACAACCAACGGCTTATAATTTATGTTCACTATCGTTCCATAAATTATCTGCTCGTTTAAGAGGAGAAAATATGTCAAAGATAATCGCTTCAGCTGCCATAAGGGGCGCAAGACAGATATATAAACAGGCAGGGGAATTGCTCGCAAAAGCTATCAAAGAAAATTCTGAGTCAAAAGAACTCAAATTCCCGGAAACAGCTTTTTATCTCCCGATGGCATACGCGCTTTTAGGCAAGGAAGTAAAGACATTGAAGGATGGCCTGGATGTCCTGGATTTTTCAAGGAACCTTCTACATGATGAACCTACAGAGAAGATATGGCTGCCTTATCTAGGCAATACATTGGATTCAGGTATAGCAGCTTTACTTTGCGAAGAACTGATCATGGCATTAAGATACCTTTATAACCAAGAGCCCCAGAAAGACTGCAATGGTTTTTTCTCTGATACTATACTCCGCACATTAGGCATACAGCTTGTAGACGGCAGGATGCCTGGTTTTGCTGCTATATTAGGCGCAGCCCCGGACAATAAAACAGCTGTATACATAGTAAGGGAACTGCAAAAAAGAAGCATAATGACATTTGTCGGTAGTTCGGTCAAGGGGAGAAGCATTATAGATCAACTCTTAGAAGAAAAAGTCGAGATGGGCTGGGATACCTATATAGTACCTTACGGAAGGGATACGATCAGCGCTATATACCCGCTTAATTGGGCTATAAGAGGTGCCCTGACTTTTGGAGGCCACAAAAAAGGCGAGGCTTTGAAATGCCTTAAATATTGCCAGAACAGGGTATTTGCATTTGGCATGGTGCTGGGAGAACTTGATGATATAAAATATGCTACAGGCGCGGGCGCTATAAATATGGGTTTCCCTATAATAGCAGATACTTTTATCCCTGAGATAAGGCCGACGGGTATCTGTACATATGAACATGTCATCAGGGAGCTGGACCACAAAAAGATAGTACCCAAAGCAATAGAACTAAGAGGGATAAAATTAAAGGTATCAGAGATACCTATTCCAGTATCGTATTCTCCTGCTTTCGAGGGAGAAAGGGTAAGAAGAGAACAGATGTTCGCTCAATTTGGCGGGAAATACTCAGATGCATTCGAGTATGTAAAGATGGTTGATATAGATAAGATAGAGGACGGCAAGATAAAGGTCATAGGCCCTGAACTTGATGAGATAAAAGAAGGAGGCGCTTCTCCTTTAGGGATAATAGTAGAAGTCGCTGGCAGAAAGATGCAGAAAGACTTTGAACCAATACTTGAAAGACAGATACATAGTTTCCTGAACGAGGCTATGGGGGTCTTTCATATGGGCCAGCGGGATATGTGCTGGATGAGGATATCTAAAGATGCGAAAAATAAAGGTTTTAAATTAGAACATCTTGGCGTAATATTGCACGCGAGATTTCATGATGTTTTTAGCAGTATCGCTGATAAAGTAGAGGTCACTATAGTGACAAAACAGGAAGAGGTCGACAAGAGGATCGGTGAGGCCAAAGTCTCCTATGAAGAAAGAGATGAAAGGGTCGCAAATATGACGGATGAGAGTGTCGATATATTCTGGAGCTGTACTCTCTGTCAAAGTTTTGCGCCAAATCATCTATGTGTAATAAAGCCCGAGAGGCTTGGCCTTTGCGGCGCCTACAACTGGCTTGATGCCAAGGCAAGTTATGAGCTCAATCCATCCGGCCCGAACCAGCCTATAAAAAAAGGCGAGTGCCTTGATCCCGCAAAAGGTGAATGGAAAGGCGTGAACGAAGTGATATTCCAAAAATCAAATCGTACACTTGAAAGATTCTGCGGTTATTCTATAATAGATTCTCCTGAGACCAGCTGCGGATGTTTTGAATGTATTATCGCTATACTGCCGGAAGCCAATGGTTTTATGGTAGTAAATAGAGAGTATGCTGGTTCGACTCCCGCTGGCATGGGTTTCTCGACTCTTGCAGGAAGCATCGGAGGAGGCTCTCAGACACCCGGGTTCATGGGGGTAGGTAGATTGTATCTAGCGAGTAAGAAATTTATTTCTGCTGAAGGCGGGTTAAAAAGAGTTGTGTGGATGCCCAAGGAATTAAAAGAAGCGTTAAAAGACAAGCTTGAGCGCAGGGCCCAAGAACTAGGAGACCCTGGATTGGTAGGCAAGATCGCGGATGAGACTGTAGCTACGAGTATGGAAGAATTACTGCCATTTCTAGAAAAATCAGGACATCCAGCGCTTACAATGGAAGCAGTTATGTAAATGAGGACGTGACTTACAGAACGAGCGGAGCGAGTGAATGTAAGTCACTGTCCGAATTTATCCCGAGCCATAATCGCATGACACTGTATGTCGAGGGATAATAATTCTGTATAATGTTTACGGAGCTTGCTTAACAGCAGGCCGGGCGGAGTGAATGTAAGTCACTGTCCGAATTTATCCGCCGTAGCAGAACTATTATTCAGTTTATTATTGCGTAGGCGGGTAAATAAGATATAAATATAGAAAGGATATATCATGGCTCTATCAGGTTTAGACATCTATAAGTTATTGCCTAAGACAAATTGTAAGAAATGCGGTTCCCCGACATGCCTTGCGTTCGCGATGAAGCTTGCTATGAAAAAAGCGTCATTAAGCGAATGTCCTGACATATCAGAAGAAGCAAAACTATCTCTTGACCAGGCCTCAAAACCGCCGATAGCTACAATAAGCATTGGTTCTGGCGAAGAAAAACTAAATGCGGGCGGAGAGACAGTGCTTTTTCGTCATGAAAAGACGTTTTATAACCAGACTGTCATCTCTGTCAGCGTCGAGGATACTCTTGATGAAAAGGCTCTACTGGATAGGATAAAGGCTATAGAAGGAACATCTTTTGAAAGAGTGGGGCTCCACATCACTTTGGACGCTATAGCCCTGGTCAATAAGAGCGCTTCGAGTGGAGCTTTCTTAAAAGCTCTTGATAATATCCTGGCAAATTCAAAAAAAGCCCTGATACTTGTCAGCAGCGATCATAAGACCATTGAAGAGGCATTAAAAAAATGCGCTGACAGAAGGCCTCTTGTATACGCAGCAACTACAGAAAACATAAAAGAGATCTCAGGGATAGCCAAGTCTTTTAAGGTGCCGATCGCTCTTAAGGCTTCGGATCTCGAGGAGCTTGATAGATTATCAAATGAAGCGATATCCCTGGGAGTAGAGGAGATAGTGTTGGATAGTCAGCCTGATTCATTGAACAGGGCTGTAAATGACTTTACCCAGATAAGAAGGCTTTCTCTAAAGAAAAATTATAGAGCCTTGGGGTATCCTGTAATATCTTTTATAAAAGGAGCTGATAAATACGATATAGTCAGCAAGGCTTCTCTTTGTATCGCTAAATACGCTGGTATTATAGTGATAGATTCTTTGGACAAAGACGTACTTTTACCAATACTGACGCTTCGTCAGAACATATACACAGACCCCCAAAAGCCTATTACAGTAGAGCCAAAGCTATACTCATTTGGAGCTGTTGATAAAAACTCTCCTATTTTAGTTACGACAAATTTCTCACTCACATTTTATACTGTCTCTCCTGAGATAGAATCCAGCAAGATGGCAGCGTATCTATTGGTGACTGATAGCGAAGGGATGAGCGTCTTGACAGCATGGGCAGCAGAAAAATTTACACCGGAGATCATAGCTGATACGC
The DNA here is from genome assembly GCA_043814965.1 of Candidatus Omnitrophota bacterium. Taxonomy (GTDB): domain Bacteria; phylum Omnitrophota; class Gorgyraeia; order Gorgyraeales; family Gorgyraeaceae; genus JBDRCN01. The sequence continues at coordinate 48,236 of JBDRJN010000003.1, read as the reverse complement.
TCAAAAAATTTGGCGCAGAAGAAGCAGTGTCGCACAGGAAGATAATAATACCTGGGTACGTATCAGTCATAAGCGGTAAATTAGAAGATACGTCCGGCTGGAAAGTGCTTGTCGGTCCAAAAGAGGCTTCATCGATCCCTAAGTATTTAAAGGAAGTATGGAGTAACTAAACCACGTATCCCTCGTCCCGAGGGTCTTTATTGAATAATGTGTGACGCGAGGGACTCGGGATAAATTCGCTCATACAATTTACTCTCCTTTCAGTTGCGTAAATTGTGAGCTCATTTATGAACCTGGCAAATAAGATTACTATGATCCGGCTTTTGACAGCGCCATTTTTTATAGCGTGCATGTTGTATTACAATAGAAGTAGTTATCTCAGACTCATAGCCTTTGGCATATTCGCATTAGCCAGCCTCACAGATGCCATAGACGGCGGGATAGCTAGAAGCAGGGATCAGATAACAGAACTAGGAGTGATCCTGGACCCCATAGCTGATAAAATACTTATAATAAGCGCATTTATTTCACTTTCTGCTATAAAAAACCTACCCATAGACTTAAAAATACCCGCATGGATAGTCCTGATAGTCCTTAGCCGTGATATTATCATAGTCCTGGGAGCACTGATAATATATTTCATAAAAGGGACTGTAAAAATAAGGCCCAGTATCCTCGGTAAGATAACGACCTTTTTTCAGATGATAGCTATTATGGCTATACTAATACCCGTTAGTTTTAATAAATTTTTTCTCTATCCGGCAGTGGTCCTTACTTTTTTCTCAGGGCTGGACTATATCTGGAGAGGTTCAAAGGAATTGAGTGAAGCCTCGTGATGTTGTTTTTAATAAGTTGGCTGCGAAGTCAAACTTATAAGGAGCAGTTATGTCATATCTTGTATTATCTTTAGGCCTGTTGGTAACATACATCATAGGCTCTATACCTACTGCCTATATTGCTGGAAAGATCGTAAAAGGTATTGATATAAGGCAGTTCGGAAGCGGTAATATAGGCGCTACCAATACATTCAGGGTTGTTGGTAAAGCCCCTGGTATCGTAGTCCTCCTAGCAGATATGCTAAAAGGCTATATCGCGGTAACTTATCTTGCAGATCTATTTATGTATATAGCTCCTTTTACAAGGCCAGAATTATATAAAGTACTCATGGGCCTATCAGTGATAGCAGGCCATAACTGGACAGTGTTCCTTAGGTTCAAAGGCGGAAAAGGCGTAGCAACCAGCGCAGGCGTGATAGTAGGGCTTATACCGAAGATCTTTATACTTGGCTTTATTGTATGGGCGGTTGTGTTTGGTGTAACAGGTTATGTGTCGCTGGCTTCTATCGTAGCAGCTATCGCAATACCTATCCTGACGTTCTTATTCAATAAAAGCACAGAAATAGTGGTCGTGATGTCACTATTATGCATAGTGATAGTATATAAGCACCGCTCCAACATAAAACGCCTAAAAGAAGGCGAAGAAAGAAAAATAAAGCTCTTTAGTAAAAGTAAGAGATGATCCTGCCTGCCTGTGAGTACTGTTCTCGAGGACGTAAAATTTCCCCGGCGTGGAAATTTTACTCCGTTTTCTTTTTCGCTCCCGCCTGATATACATAAGGGCGAACCGTGCCCGCTCAAAAGAAAAAGGCCTCTCAAACAGCACTCACAGACAGGCAGGATGCAGCTTTATTTGTTCTTGGTTGGCAAGGAATAAATTATGAGTAATTATATAGAAAATATATTCGATGAATCAGGGCCTATAGCGAAAGTTTTGCCAGGCTATGAAAAGAGGCCTGAACAGGTCGAGATGGCAGAGGCAATAAAAGATGCTATCTCTAGATCCGAGACGCTTATTGTCGAGGCTGGTACTGGTGTCGGAAAAAGCTTTTCATATCTTATCCCTATAGCGCAATACACGCTAAAAAAAGACTCCGTAGCCGTCATATCCACAAACACGATCAATCTACAGGAACAGATCATACATAAGGACATACCTTTTTTAGAAAACGCCCTGGGTATTGATTTTAAGGCAGTACTTGTAAAAGGCAGAGGGAATTATCTATGCCTTAGAAGGCTGAGAAGGTCTGATTTTAAGCAAAAAGACCTTTTTTCAGACGAGAACGAGGTGATGCAGTTTGCCAGGGTAACAGCATGGTCTTACAGGACATCCGATGGCTCGCTCTATGACCTGGACGAAAAGATAGATAGAAAAGTATGGGACATGGTCTCATCGGATCCAGAAAACTGCATGGGAAAGGCCTGCCCTTATTTTAAGGCCTGTTTTTTTCAAAATGCCAGGGAAAAGATAGATAATGCAAAGATATTGGTCATCAATCACAGCCTGTTCTTTTCAAATTTAGCCATGAGCGAAGAAAGTAAATCTATATTGCCTGACTATGATACTATTGTCTTTGACGAAGCGCATTCTATAGAGAACGTAGCTACAGAGCACCTGGGCTTAAGCGTATCCAATTCTTATATAAGATATCTCATGGACCTTTTATTCAATCCTCAAAAACAAAAAGGTATCTTGCTTACCGTAGGTTCCCAGGATTCCATGGAATGGTCGCAGGCAGTACGGAAAAAAAGTGAAAGTTTTTTTAAAAAAATAAAGAAATATTTCGAAAGCCATGCAAAAGACAATAAATCTGATTCCATGATGATCAATACCCCGGATTTTATAGAAAACAGCCTCCAGGCGCCTTTGACAAAGCTGATAGAGAGCCTTATGGATTCCAAGAAAGATACTGACGATAAAGAAGGGCAGGTAGAATTAACGTCCCTTATAAAAAAGATAAGCGACATAAAGACGTCCCTTGATATCATATTGAGGCATGACCTCGATAATCATGTCTATTGGATGGAGTGTTCAGGAAAAGATAGGTCCAGCAAGGTCTCTATCAATATTGCGCCAGTAAATATAGGCGAGATAATGGAAGAAAGGCTTTATTCTATGGAAAAGGCCACGATATTTACAAGCGCTACGCTTTCCATAGACAATGCTTCTTTTTTGTATTTCAAGAGCCGCTTAGGCATAAAAAATGCCAGGGAACTAAAGCTAGGCTCATCATTTGATTACAAAAAACAGGTCCGGATGTATATAGCCAAGGGCATGCCAAACCCTAATCACTTGGTAGATTTTGCCAGGGCATCATCCCAAAAGATCAAAAAGCTGGTAGGGCTTACCAGCGGAAACGCATTTGTGCTTTTTACAAGTTATTCTCTCATGAACATGGTCTATGAAGAGCTTGAGGATTTTTTTGCAGAGAAAAAGTTTAACGTGTTAAAGCAAGACAATGGGCTTGATAGGAGCAAGATGTTGAGGGATTTTAAAAAACAAAAAGGGTCTATTCTTTTTGGCGTTGACAGTTTTTGGCAGGGAGTGGATGTCCAGGGCGAAGCGCTCTCTAATGTCATAATAACAAAACTGCCTTTCCAGGTCCCTGACCACCCGATAACACAGGCCAGGATGGATGACATAAAAAATAAAGGCAGGGATGCATTTTTGGAGTATAGTTTACCTGAAGCAGTGTTGAGGTTCAAACAAGGGTTCGGAAGGCTCATAAGAAGTAAATCCGACACAGGCATAATAGCCATCCTCGATAGCCGCATAATAGACAAACCATACGGCCAGACTTTCCTAAACTCGATCCCCGAGTGCGAAACGATCATAGACTAAACCCAGAGACGTTTTCCAAGCTGTGAAGGAAACCGCCCTTTTCCCAATCGGGAAAGTGTCATGGATAAGTCTTCCAGAGATGATTCTTGAGCCAATCTTAAACCTGTTCTACCTTAAATATCAGTAACGTGTTCCCAAGTGACATATCTCCTATTTTGCAGGTTGACACAAAGCTATTTATAATATATAATTTATATCCTATATTGGAGATATAGTTATGATACCTGACAAAAAAGGCAAGTTTTTGGAATTTGGCGGTAAGTTCGTGCCAGAGACTCTCATGATAGCCCTGGAAGAGCTTGAAAAAGAGTACAAAAAAGCTATTAAGAACATCTCTTTCAAAAAAGACCTTAAAAAGCTTCTAGAGCTATATGCTGGAAGGCCTACTCCGCTTTATTTTGCCAAAAATTTATCTAAAAAAACTAATACAAATATCTATCTAAAAAGAGAGGATCTTCTCCATACAGGTGCTCATAAAATAAATAACACCCTGGGCCAAGCGCTTTTAGCTGTAAAGATGGGTAAAAAGCGCATTATAGCTGAGACAGGCGCAGGACAGCATGGTGTTGCAACAGCCACTGCAGCAGCTGTATTCGGGCTTCCTTGTGAAGTGTATATGGGGGTGGAGGATATACATCGCCAGGCGCTGAATGTATTCAAGATGAAACTACTTGGCGCTAGAGTAGTACCAGTATCTTCTGGCAGCAAAACATTGAAAGACGCTACCAATGAAGCAATACGAGACTGGGTGACAAATGTCCGCACAACTCATTATATAATAGGCTCTGTAGTAGGGCCTCATCCTTATCCAATGATCGTAAGGGACTTTCAGTCAGTAATAGGCAGGGAGACCAAAAAAGATATACTGAAATATGAAGGAAGATTGCCTGACTATGTTGTTGCATGCGTTGGCGGAGGAAGTAATGCCATGGGGATCTTTCATGATTTTTTTAATACAAAAGTGAATCTCATCGGAGTTGAGGCAGGGGGCCTGGGCCTTAATACAAAAAAACATGGCGCTGCTCTCTGTAAAGGAGAGCCAGGAATATTGCATGGCTCCAAAAGCTATCTATTACAGGACGACTATGGTCAGATAAGGATAGCTCATTCAATATCCGCTGGCCTTGATTATCCTGGAGTTGGACCTGAACACTCGTATTATAAAAAGATAAAGAGAGCGAACTACGTAGCTATCACTGACAAAGAAGCGCTTATTGGTTTTAACATGTTAAGCAGGATCGAGGGTATCATACCTGCGCTTGAGCCAAGCCATGCGATATATTACGCAGTAGAAAAACTAGCCCCAAAGTTAAAGAAAAATAAGATCATAGTGGTGTGTCTCTCTGGAAGAGGGGACAAGGATATAGACATAATTAAGAGCCACATGACGCAAGTCACATGACACAAGCCACAAGTAAAAATATGAACCGTATAGATAAAAAATTCAGAGACTTGAAGAAAAATAAACGTAAGGTTTTTATATCATTTATAATGGCTGGCGACCCGGATCTACCTACGACCAAAAAGCTGATATTTGAATTAGAGAAAAATGGCACAGATATAATAGAGCTTGGGATACCTTTTTCTGACCCTCTCGCAGACGGGCCTACTATACAGCGCTCATCAGAAAGAGCGTTGAAAAAAGGCGCGAATCTGGATTCTGCATCCAACATGGTAAAAGATGTTAGGAAAATATCCGACACTCCCATAGTATTTCTTATATATTATAATCTCTTACACTATTATGGCCTTGAAAGATCCATAAAAAAGATGTCTTCTTCAGGTGTAGATGGTATAGTCGTACCTGACCTGCCTATTGAAGAATCTTATGAATTAAGAAAGATCTCAAAAAAATACAATTTTTCACTTATACATCTGGCTGCTCCTACCAGCTCAAAGAAGAGATTAAAGATGATCGGAACCGCCTCAACCGGATTTGTATATTATGTATCTCTTACAGGGACGACTGGCGCTAGAAAAGCACTCTCGAAAGAGATATTCAAAAACCTAAAAGAAGCCAAGGAGCTCATTAAAAAACCTATTTGTGTTGGATTCGGCATATCTTCCAGGGAACAGGTCAGGTCCATATCAAAGTCAGCTGATGGAGTGATCGTAGGAAGCGCTATTATAAAAATAATAGAGGAGAATAGGGGTAAAAAAAGTTTAATAAAAGATGTGGGTAGTTTTGTAAAGACTTTGAGTTTTAAAACCTAAGGACAGGGCAAGGAGACCTAAAACTATGTACGCTGTAATAATGGCAGGGGGGAAAGGCGAGAGATTGTGGCCAAAAACCGCAAAGGGCAAAGCAAAGCACACTCTCACATTTGGCACAAGAAATGTGATGATAAAAGAGACCATAAAAAGGCTTAGTGAGAACCTGGATATAGATAAAATATTCCTTGTTACGACAAAAAGCCAGTATTCGACATTAAGGCCCTATACGTCCATGCTTCTTAAGAAAAATATCATACTGGAACCAGAAGGAAAAGACACTGCATGCGCTGTATGCCTTGCTGCGCTTACCATACAAAAGAGATTCGGCAATCAAGCCATGGCGATACTTCCAGCTGACCATATAATAAAAAATTCCAAGATGTTCTTTAATGATCTCTTGACCGGTGAAAAGGTAGCTACTGATAGTTCTCCTTGTCTAGTAACGATAGGAATAAAGCCTAAATATGCTTCAATAGGTTATGGATATATAAATATCGGGACGAAAGCAAAAGACTCATATATAGTCAAAAGATTCGTTGAAAAACCTAACAAGAAAAACGCGGAACTCTTCTCCAAGAAAAAAGATTTTCTTTGGAACAGCGGAGTATTTGTATGGAAAGTCGATTCAATACTAAATGCTTTAAAAAGATACACCCCTAACCTATATTACAATTTAAAGGATGTTGTCAGGTTTGATGGCAAAAGAGGGTATTCTATGAAACTGTCAAACTCTTATCGGGACATAAAGCCTGTTTCGATAGATTATGCTGTCATGGAACCCACAGCCAAAAATAAGACCCTTAAGATATTCTGCATAAAAGGCGGATTTGACTGGGTGGATATAGGTTCGTGGTCCAGCGTAGAAGAGATATACGACAAGGATGCCTCAGGGAATATTGTATTATCCAACTCTGGCCTTTTGGATGTAAAAGATTCCATTATAATAGGAGAACAGGACCATAAGATAGGCATCATAGGCCTGCAGAATATCATAGTGGTCCAGACACATTCAGGGACCTTGATATGCAATAAAAATAGGGCTCAGGAGGTAAAGACCCTCGTTAGAAACTTCTAGCATGCCGAGGATACTTGCTATAGATTTTGGAAAAAAACGATTAGGCATAGCGGTCAGCGATGAATTGAACATGACAGCCCAGGGAGTATGCGTAGTAGAGAGAAAAGACGACACCACTTATTTAAAAGAGATAAAGTCTTTAGTGACGCAATATAACATCTCCAAGATAATCATCGGGATGCCCCTAAACATGAACGGGACAAAAGGCCCGAGTTCAGGACTTGTAGAGGACTTTACCGAGTCTTTAAAAAAAGAACTGGCTATACCAATAGAATTTGTCGATGAAAGGCTTTCAACGCTTCAAGGCGAGAGAGTCCTTCTTGAAGCAGATGTATCAAGAAGGAAAAGAAAGCTTTCTATAGATAAGATAGCTGCCCAGATAATCTTGCAGACATACCTCGAGACAAATGTATAAAAAGATAACCTTAGATAACGGCTCAAGACTGGTGCTCAACCATATGCCAAATATGGAATCAGCCAGCCTGGGTATATGGCTCAAGACCGGCTCCAGAAACGAAGAAAAAAAGATATCAGGCATATCCCATTTTCTGGAGCATATGATATTTAAGGGCAGCCCTTCTCGTAATTCACGAAAGATAAAAGAAGAGATAGAAGGCAGGGGCGGTTCGTTAAACGGCTTTACCTCTGAAGAGATCACCTGCTATCTTGTAAAGGTAAGTTCGCGTCATGTAGATATAGCGATGGACGTGCTTTCTGATATGGTATTGAATGCATCTCTGGATAAAAAAGAAATAGAAAAAGAGAGGACCGTCATAATCGAAGAGATCAAGATGTACAAAGACCTGCCAGGCCATCTTGTACACGATGCATTATATGAATTGATGTGGCCTGGGCATTCTCTCGGCAGAAATATCGCGGGCAGCATCCAGACAGTAAGTTCTATATCTAGAGAGGATATAGCTAGTTATAAAAGAAAAAACTATATACCAAAAAATACTGCTATTGTCTTGTGTGGGAACTTAAAAAAAGACCATGTAATAAAAAAAGCTAAGGGATTGCTCTCCTTTGAGAATGCGCTTCTCCCACAGGCTATCGCGGAATTTAAAAGTCCTCAAAGCAGTCCTTGTATAAAGATAGCGCCCAAAAGAACTGCCCAGACCCACATGTGCCTGGGACTGCGCAGTTCTGGAAGATTTCACAAAGATAGATATGCCATGAGCCTCTTACATATCTTACTTGGCGCAAATATGTCTTCAAGGCTTTTTGAGAATATACGCGAAAAAAGAGGCCTGGCTTACGAGATATATACCGAGGTAAAAAGATATGATGAGACAGGCAGTTTTATTATAAACGCCGGCATGGAGCACAAAAAGGCCGAGGAGGTGCTTCGCCTGGCCTTAAAAGAATTAAAAAACATAAAAGACCATATTGTACCGGCTAAGGAACTTAAAAGAGCTAAAGAATTTTTCAAGGTCCAGACCCTTCTTTCCCTGGAAGATACTATGGACCACATGTTGTGGCTTGGAGAAAAGGTCATAATGAAAGATTCTCTCCCGGATAAAGACAGGATCATAAAGAACATTGATAGGGTATCCAGCCAGGATCTACAGCGTGTCGCAAAAGATGTCTTTAAGGACGAGGGGCTAAATCTAGCTGTCGTAGGCCCTGTCAAAGATAAAGAAAAAAATAACCTGGAAAGACTACTTCATATATAGAGGGAGTTTTTATGAAAAAAAATATCCTGGTAGCTCCTAGCATACTTTCAGCTGATTTCTCAAAACTAAAAGAAGAGATAAAAAAAATAGAGCTCTCCGGAGCAGACATGATCCATATCGATGTAATGGACGGGCAATTAGTGCCAAATATCACTATAGGGCCTTTAGTCGTAGAGGCTGTAAAAAAACATACTTCTTTACCTCTGGATACGCATCTTATGATAGAAGAGCCTCATAAACTTGTAGGATCTTTTGCAAGCGCTGGAAGCGATATTATCACTGTGCATGCTGAGGCATATCCTAAGAACCGGGATACGGGATACGGGATACGGGATACGGAGATGAAAAAAGGCGTTTCAAGATCCATTACTAGTATAAACGAGACAAAATTAAAAGAGGTGCTTTTAAAAATAAGAGGCCTTGGTAAAAAAGCAGGGGTATCTTTAAATCCGGATTCCCCATTTTGTATAAAAAATATATTGAATGAAGCAGACATGATACTTATAATGTCTGTGCACCCAGGATTTGGAGGGCAGAAATTCATAGAAAGCGTGCTTCCAAAGATAAGAGAAGCAAGAAAGTCATATTCCGGAGATATACAGGTGGATGGCGGAATAAATGATAAAAATGTAAAACTAGTAATAGACGCAGGCGCAAACATCATAGTGGCAGGGTCTTATTTTTTCAGCGCCAAAGACCCTAAAGACGCTATTAAGAAATTACGTTCTAGTAACAGCTAACATAACATTGTAATATCAAAAATCAAAATGCAAAAATTAAAATTACATATTAAAATTCAAAATTTAAAAACAAAGACTTATAACCAAAAAATATTTACATTTTAATTTGTAATTTTGATATTTAATTTTTAATATTTAATATTTTCTAAGAGGGGGTTTAAGAATGTCTATAAAATTCGGAACAGATGGTTGGAGAGCGATAATATCGGAGGAGTTTACTTTTGATAACGTAAAGATAGTCTCACAGGCAATAGCGGATTACTACAAAAAAGACGGCTCAGCTCTTGCAGTAGGTTATGACAGGAGATTCTTATCTGAAAAATACGCTGAATTAGTAGCTGGTGTCCTGGCTGCTAACGGCATAAAGGTATTTTTGTCCGACAAAGCTACGCCTACGCCATTTGTAAGTTTAGCTATAAAAAATAAAAAATTATCAGGTGGGGTAGCTGTGACAGCAAGTCACAATCCACCAAGTTACAATGGCATAAAAATAAAAGCCCACTATGCCTCTACTGCGGATGAAAGCATCACTAAAGGCGTAGAGGACCTATTAGGAAAAAACAGCGTCAAGATCATGCCCATAGAAGAAGCTATTAAAAAGGGCCTGGTAGAGATGGTAGACCTCAAGCCTGATTATATGAGATTCATAGATTCGTATATAGACAAAGTCTCTCTTAAAAAAGCTGACTTCAATATATTAGTAGACTGCATGCATGGCGTAGGAGATGGCTACATAAAAGAGATACTGAAAGATACTAGCTTGAAAATAACGCAATTTAGAAGCAACAGAGACCCTCTTTTTGGAGGAGGCAGTCCAGAACCAATACCGATGTACATCAAAGAGACCTGCGAGAAGATGAAAAAAGGCGGGTATGACCTGGCTATAGTAAATGACGGTGATGCGGATAGGATCTGCGCTGTGACACCCAAGGGAGAGTTTTTTGGAGCTGGAAAGATCATGTCGCTGCTCTTGCTGCATTTTATAGAGGATAAAAAATGGACAGGTTCAGTGGTAAAGACACTTACAAACACTACCTTGATAGAACTTATTACAAAAAAATACAATATAAAACTCCACGAAACCCCTGTTGGGTTCAAGTATGTCTGTAAGATAATGCTGGAGGAAGATGTATTGATGGGAGGCGAAGAATCAGGAGGTATAGGCGTCAAAGGGTATATTCCCGAAAGAGACGGTATACTGCTAGGCATACTTCTTATAGAGATGATGGCCCATAGAAAAAAGAAACTCCTTGATATCATAGAAGATGTTGAAAAAGAATATGGAAAGTTCTGCTACGACAGGATAGACATGGAATATTCTGATGACAAGAAAAAGAAGTTGATGAAGGTCCTAAAAGAAAGCCCTCCCAAGGAGATGTTGGGAAAAACCGTAAAAGAGGTCAAGTCCTACGACGGATATAAGTTTATACTCGAGGATGACAGTTGGCTTGTATTGAGGCTTTCCGGCACAGAACCGATCTTAAGGATATATGCTGAGGCTTCTTCGGACGAGCTAGTGGCATCATATCTTGAATTCGGAAAAAAGTTCGCGTTGAACGCATAATAAATATGGAAAACAGCAAGATCAGAAACTTTTGCATAATCGCTCACATAGACCATGGCAAGTCTACCCTGGCTGACAGGCTCATTCAGTTTACTCATACTGTAAATGATAGGCAGTTCAGGGCCCAGATGCTGGATGACATGGACCTCGAGAGAGAACGCGGGATCACCATAAAGGCGAGCGCAGTAAGATTGTCTTACAAGGCAAAAGACGGGGTTACTTATGAACTCAACCTCATAGACACACCCGGACACGTTGATTTTAGTTATGAAGTAGCAAAATCTCTTTCTGCATGCGAAGGCGCGATACTCCTAGTAGACGCTGCGCAGGGCGTAGAAGCTCAGACCGTGGCAAACCTACAGCAGGCGCAGGAAAAGAATCTTGTAATAATCCCTGTCTTAAACAAGATCGACCTGCAAAACGCCGAACCTGAAAGGGTCCTGGAAGAAGTCAAAAGCATATTAAAAATAGAGGACGAACATATAATCCTTGCCAGCGCCAAAGAAGGTATTGGCACTGAAGACATATTGGAAAGGATAGTAAAGGATGTACCGCCTCCGACAGGAAACATTCAAGACCCCTTGCAAGCGCTTATCTTTGATTCTATGTACGATAGCTATAGAGGGGTGATAGTCTATATAAGGGTAGTAAATGGCGTCCTCAGGAAAGGTATGCATATACAGATGATGTTTTCTTCAAAAAAATATGAGATTCAGGAAGTGGGTATTTTTAAGCCTACAATGGAGCCTATCGAAGAACTTTCTTCAGGAGAGGTAGGTTATATCACATGTCAGCTCAAAGAAGCCAAAGACGTCACTGATGGAGACACTATAACTAGCGCAAAAAACCCTGCCAGTAAGCCCCTTCCGGGCTACAAGCAGATAAAACCAATGGTATTTTGCGGTATCTATCCAGTAAACGCGGGTGATTTTGATGAACTAAAAGCAGCTGTAGCTAAGTTTAAGTTAAGCGATGCTTCATTCATATATGAAATAGAAAGCTCTCAATCTCTGGGATTCGGCTATAGGTGCGGATTTTTAGGGCTTCTGCATATGGAAATAGTGCAGGAAAGGCTTGAGAGAGAATACGACCTTGACCTTGTCCTCACTACACCCAGCGTAGTCTATAGAGTCACTGATAAAAAAGGCAAGGAATTTGAAGTGGACAATCCAAATAAGATCCCTGACCCTCAAAACATATTAGAGATCAAAGAGCCCTATGTAGTAACATATATCATGATACCTCAAGATAGCTTAAGCATGGTCATAGAGCTGTGTAAGTCAAAAAGAGGAGAATACCAGTCAACAGAATACTTGTCTTTGGACAAAATAAAACTTGTCTTTGAGATGCCTTTATCTGAGATAATAGTAGATTTTTATGACAAGATAAAATCAATGACGCGTGGGTATGGGTCTTTAGATTATGAAGTCATAGGCTACAGGACAAGCGACCTCATAAAGCTGGACATATTGATAAATGGACAGATATGTGAAGCTCTTTCTTCCATAGCGCATAGAGATAAGGCGGATTTCAAGGGCAGGGCTCTGGCAGAAAAACTAAAAGAGCTTATCCCAAGGCAGTTATTTGAAGTAATAATACAGGCTGCTATAGGAAGCAAGATATTAGCGCGCTCAAGAGTAAAACCCCTAGGCAAAGACGTCACCAGCAAATGCTACGGCGGAGACATAACACGTAAAAGAAAGCTTTGGGAAAAACAAAAACAAGGAAAAAAACGCCTCAAGCAGTTTGGTAAGGTCCAGATCCCCCAGGAAGCATTTTTAGCAGCTCTAAAGATATAAGAAAGGTAACTATGAATATTAAGAGTTTACTGTATAAAAATGAAAAAATGCGATACTTGATGAAAGAATGGATAGAACCAATAATCATAGCAGTGCTCCTCGCTCTCATTATAAGGACCTTTGTTGTCCAGGCTTTTAAGATACCTACAGGCTCTATGAGGCCGACCTTAATAGAGGGTGATAGGATATTGGTCAATAAGTTTATCTACAAATTTAAAAATCCAGAAAGAGGAGATGTCGCAGTATTTATCTCTCCGGAGGACAAGAAAAAAGATTTTATAAAAAGGGTCGTTGGCCTTCCAGGTGAAAATCTAAAGATATCAAATGGCACAATACTCATAAATGACAGGGCAGTTGAAAAAGGTTCGATAATAAATGAGATATACTACTACAATAGAGGGGATTTTGCAGAAGAAGGCAAGGACCTTGAGATACCAGGCGACGCATACTACATGCTCGGAGACAATAGTATATCAAGTAGAGACAGTAGATACTGGGGTTTTATGCCTCAAAAATACCTGTTAGGAAAGGCATTTCTGATCTACTGGCCGATCTCAAGGATCCGCCTTATAAAATAAATAAGATCCCGCATCTATAGAAGTAGTTATTTTTACTATTAAGATGCGGGATCTGATACGGTTTTCCCTTTAGTAACCGTTTTCTTGGCTAAAATACCTGAAATTTCTAAAAATACCTAAGATTTTTACCCAATTGCTATTGAATCCTCATAAACCTATGGTATATTTATATTAGGATCAGAAGTACTTAATAATAAGGAGGCAAACTAAATTTTCCAACATGACAACTGAATATTGAATTATACTTTTACTTTCAGTAAAAGGGCAAACTGTGAGCAATCACAGGACGCAAAGCCACGGGTCCTCAATTATGAGGTAGCAGACACTTAAGTGTCTGCTACAATTGATCAGGACAGCCGGGTTGCCAAGAAAGTTATTTTTATTTATGGCAGAGCCTTTTATTTGAAAGGGTTCGGTTTTTTTATTTTTTGAGCGTAAGCTCAAAAAATAACCCCGAGTTTCCCTTGAACGACATTACGAAACGAGGGGTAATGACATGATGCGGCGAGGGATAAAACAGGGGTAACAACGAGATGTAGGGGGCACTTAAGTGTCCCCTACAATGTGGATAAGTAGGCAGGAGGCAATAGAGTAGCAAATATCGGGGCGCGTTAAGAAAACAGGATAACGCGCTCCGCTTTTTTTACCTTGCTATACAAGGCAGGGCATGGTAACATTATATCAACACAAAAGAGAGGTATGGCATGGAACAAGTACTTATAAAAGAAAACAAATATAATGGCAGTTATGTAGCGATAAAGGATTTTGGCGATAGCGTTGTTATAGCTACAGGTAAAGACCCTAAGGAAGTATACGATAAAGCAGTAAAACAAGGATATCCTGATCCTGTAATACTATTTATTCCTACCAAGGACATGGTCCAGATATATTAATGGAACTTTCAAGCATTCCTTTTACAAAGCTAAGCTCTGATGACATTTCAAGGCCATGGCTGCCTGTTACTATAGTTAATCCGCATTCTAATAAAAAGGTTAAAGTATTAGGGTTGATCGATACAGGAGCAGATGAATGCGCTTTGCCAGCATCTTATGCTGCTATATTAGGCCATAATCTTCAGGCAGGCACAGCTAAGGAGATAAATACCGGTAACGGGAAAACCACAGCATATTCTCATACTGTGCGCATTGAGATATCAGGTATTGTTATTAAAGAAACTCTCATAGACTTTATGCCCAACCTTTATGTCCCGCTTTTAGGTGTGAGAAGTTTCTTGAACAATTTCATCCTTACCGTGAATTATCCTCAAAAAAAGTTTTCCCTGGAAAAACAATAACGCGCCCTCTCTTTTTTTGGCTTCACAAATAAACTTGATTATACAAAAATAGATGCTATAATATGAAATTATTGAAAAGGAGGAGCAACATGAAAAAATATACAGTTTTAGTTATCCTGTTATTGCTGGCTTTCGTAGTCGGCTGCACTGGCACGCAAAAAGGCGCTGGTATAGGTACTTTGATAGGCGCCGGGGCTGGGGCTATAATAGGCCATCAGTCAGGACATGCTGCTGAAGGCGCTCTTATAGGAGGAGCAGCTGGCGCAGCTGGAGGAGCATTGGTAGGCGATGCGATGGATACAAAGTTCTGCCCTGATTGCGGAGCAGATTTTTCATCAGGCGTACAGTATTGCCCAAATTGCGGAACAGAGTTAAAAGTAAAACAGAAGTAATAGTATTCTATAATATTATCTGACATACAACGTAGGGGAGCTTTAAAGCTCCCCTACGTTGTATATTCCGTATATTGTAAAAAAGCATCATTCCCACCATTTCCCTTGACCCGATTTTCCTTACATGTTACAATTTAATCTATTATGGAAGAATTTATAATAAAATTCCTACCTGAAAACAGGTCTATCAAGGTCCAGAAAGGCACGGATCTATTAACAGCTAGTATTAAATCCGGCATACATATATATAATAGCTGTGGGGGAGATGGTGTCTGCGGGAGATGCAAGGCCATAATAAAAAAAGGCGACTACACCACAGAGCAAAGCGGCAGGATATCCCAGAAAGAGCGCTCCAAAGGCTATGTGCTCGCTTGTAGGACATTCCCAGAATCCAATCTAGAGGTACTTATACCGGAAGAATCAAGGTTGGGAGACCTTGAGGTGCTCACAGGTGAGGCTAAAAAGAAGCGTTTAGCCGGCCTCTATACGCCTGCTGAAGAGATAGAAGAAGCTCTTTATAAAAAAGAAAAAACGATCTTTAAGCACGGCCCGCTTTCAACAAAGTTATTTCTAAAATTAAAACCTCCGACACTTGATGACAGTATCTCTGATGTAGAGAGAGTATTCAGAGCTATAAAAGATGGGAGAAATATATCTATAATGCAGATAGGCCTCGCTAATATCAAAAAACTCCCGAGGCTTCTTAGGGAATCTGACTGGGAAGTGACAGTTACCCTCGGCAATAGGAACGGCACTACAGAGATAGTCCTCATAGAACCAGGCGATAAATCCAACAAAAACCTTGGAATAGCATTGGATATAGGTACGACTACAATAGTATGTTATCTCGTTGACCTAAAGACCCAAAAAGTGCTCGGGGCAAAAGCAAGTTATAATCCCCAGGTAGATTTTGGCGAGGACGTGATATCGAGGATCATATACGCAAAAGAAGAAGCAGGGCTTGAGAGGCTGCATCACGCTGTAATAGATACGATAAATGTGTTGATAGGCGGACTTACAGAAGAACACAAGATCACGCTTAATGATATAACAGCCTGCATGTCAGCTGGAAACACTACCATGCTGCATCTTCTTTTAAAAATAAACCCCGAGTACATACGTAAAGACCCTTATATCCCTGCAGTGAGTTTTATGCCTGTAATACGCGCTATCGAAGCTGGTATAAAAATAAACCCAAGAGGGCTTCTGGCATGCCTGCCCTGCGTAGGAAGTTATGTAGGAGGGGATATCGTAGGCGGGATACTTGCCTCCGGGATGAACAGGTTAAAAGAGACATCTTTATTTATAGACCTTGGCACAAATGGAGAGGTCGCTATAGGGAATAAAGATTATTTTGTCGCATGCTCTACTTCTGCAGGGCCTTGTTTCGAGGGAGGCGGATTAGCTTCTGGTATCCGCGCGATGAAAGGCGCTATACAAAAAGTGTCCATAAAAAATAAAAGATTAGTCCTCGAGACTATCGGTGATGCTCTGCCAAAAGGTATATGCGGTTCTGGGGCGATAGATGCAATAAGTGTTTTCCTTGAAAATAAGGTAATAGACCGCTCAGGTAAAATAAAAGACAATTCTATCCTTAAGACTAGAATATCCGAAGATGGCTCAAAAGAAGTGGTCCTCTGCGATAAAAAAGATTCAGCTGTCAAAAAAGACATAGTGATAACAGAGAATGATATAAAAAACATCATAAACTCAAAAGGCGCTATCTTTACAGGCATAGAGACGGTCTTAAAAGAAATAGGCTGTAAAAGATCCGATATAAAGCATGTCTATATAGCAGGAGGGCTGGGGACTGCCCTTGATATACGTTCAAGCATTAATATAGGGCTCTTGCCGGATATGGATGAAGGAATATTCGAGTTTTTAGGTAACACATCTATAAGCGGCGCAAAGTTAGCTCTGCTTTCAAGCGACGCAATGGAGGAAGCTTATGCTATAGCCAATAAGACCACTTATATAGACCTAAGCACAAATGCGTCTTTTATGAATAACTATAGCGCGTCGCTTTTTTTGCCGCATACTGACATAGAGATATTTCCATCAGTGAAGAAGGCATTGACGGGTAAAGGGTAAAGGGTTACGGATAACGCGCAACAAATTACATATGGCATACACGATCGCAGTCGCAGGAAAAGGCGGAGTAGGCAAGACCACGATATCTTCTATTTTGATAAGACTGCTTTTAAAAATTGATAGCCCTATCCTTGCGGTCGACGCAGATCCGAACTCCAATTTAGATATTGCGTTAGGACTTTCTTATGACGAGACCATAGCTGATATCAGGGAAGAAGCAAGGTCTCTCGAGTCAAAAGGCCTATCAAAAAGCGATTTCTTCAACCTCAAGATAGAAGAGGCTGTCTCGGAAGGAAAAGGCGTGGACCTACTTGTCATGGGGCGTCCCGAGGGCAGCGGATGCTATTGCGCGGTAAACAACATGTTGAGAGATTACCTGGTGAGGCTTGGAAAAAATTACAGATTTATCATAATAGACAATGAAGCTGGCATGGAACACTTGAGCCGAAGGACCGCAAACGAGATAGACCTGCTTTTACTTGTAAGTGACACTACAAAGGTCGGCCTTGACTCAGCTATACACGCGTTCAATACAGCAAGGTCAGCCGGCCTGAAAGTAAAAGATATATCACTTATTGTAAATAAGGCCAAGGCGCTTCTGGAAGAAAGCAAATTAAAACTGATCAAAGATTCCGGGCTTGCATTAGATGGTTATTTTTCTTACAATGAATCTATTGCCATAGATAGTGAACAAGGTATTGAAGTAAAGCCTACGGAAGACGCTGAAGGCTTATCAAAGATAATCGACAAGATATCAAAAAAAGCGGGGGTATGAATGGATAGGGTCATGGATAAATGGCAGGACAGAATAAGTGAGGTCAAAATAGGAGCAGCCAAGGAAGAGGGCGGCTCAAGGTCAAAGACAATAAAAGTCGGTGGAGAAACAGGTATATTTTTTATAAATGATGAGGATAAATGCCCAAACCCTCCGGTTGTTGCTATGGAAGTATGGGACATGGATCCTGGAGAAGCATGGTCAGAGGCCTTAAAAGAGAACTTCGGAAATGCTCTTAAAGACCCTGTACAATGGGCAAAGCTATGTGTAGAAAAATACAATGCTGACCTTATATGTTTGAGGCTGGCGAGCACTCATCCTGATACAAAAAATACATCAGTAGATGACGCGGGAAAAGTCTTGGAGAACATGCTTAAGAATATATCAGTTCCTCTCATAGTGATAGGCTCTTCTTCTCCTGAAAAAGACAATGATGTCATGATACACTGCACTGATGTTGCAAAAGGCGAGAATTGTTTATTCGGAATAGCCTCACAAGAAAACTATAAGACCCTGACTGCTGCGGCATTAAGCGCAGGACATTCTATAATAGCAGAGGCCCCTATAGACATAAATATCGCAAAACAGCTCAATATACTTATATGCGATATGCAATTCCCGAAAGATAAGATCGTGATACATCACGCGACAGGCGCTCTGGGGTACGGCCTGGAATATACCTACTCTATAATGGAGAGGACGCGGCTTGCAGGACTATCAGGAGATAAGATGCTTTCAATGCCTATGATAAATTTTATAGGCCATGAGGTCTGGCGTACAAAAGAAGCAAAGACAGGGGGAGAGGCATCCAAGGAATGGGGAGGCCCAAAAGACAGGGGAGCTCTTCTTGAGACCGCGACAGCGCTTTCATATCTAAATGCAGGCTGCGACATACTTGTGATGAATCATCCAAAAGCAGTGAAAAAGACAAAAGAAGCGATAAGAGACTTGTGTAAAGTCGGCTGCTAGGGTTACGGGCAATGGGTTACGGGGTACCCTCCTACGCCAAGGCTACGGAGGGCAAGCGGGTTAAGTGATACAAGATAGGAGGAGATAAGGATGTTCATGATAGGTGAAAGAATAAATGGCATGTTCAAAGATGTCAAAGAAGCCATAATAACTAAAAATAAATCCGTGATACAGGACCTCGCGAAAAAACAGGTCTCGCTCGGAGCATCAGCTCTTGACGTCAATGTAGGGCCAGCTTCAGCTGACCCAAAAGACGCTATGGAGTGGCTTGTAAAGACTATTACAGAAGTGACTGATGCGCGGCTTGCCATAGATACCACAAAACCTGATGTCATGGAAGCAGGGCTTAAACTCTGCAAATCAAAACCTATAATAAATTCTGTAAATGCCAATCAGGATAAGATGGATACTTTATTCCCTTTGGCAAAAAAATACAATACATCCATAATAGGGCTTACTATGGATAAATCAGGCATACCTAATGACAGCGAGGGCAGATTGGAGCTCGCGATAAAGATAGTAGCAGGGTGCTTGGAGCATGGCATTGATATATCAGAGCTGTATCTAGACGCAGTAATACTGCCTGTAAATGTTGCTCAAGGCCATGGAAAAGAGGTCCTAAAGACTATCAGGGATTCAAAGATGCTTTCAGACCCAGCGCCTAAAACAGTCCTGGGTTTATCAAATGTGTCTCAAGGCTCTCTTGGACAATACAAAGAACTTATCAATAGAACTTTCCTTGTTATGGCTATATCTTCAGGCCTGGACGCAGCTATAATGGATGTAGGAGATAAAGATCTTATGGATGCAGTGATAACTGCGGAACTTATTATGGAAAAACAGCTTTATTGCGACTCGTTCCTTGAGGCATACAGAAAGAAATAACTATGGTGATAACAAAAAAAATAAAACTCAAAACAAAGGGTTCTACGGACATCATAGATATAACCAGTGAGGTAGCTAGCGCTCTTTCATCCACAAAATTAAAAAAAGGCATCCTCACTGTATTTGTCTCTGGTTCAACAGGAGGGCTGACCACTGTTGAGTACGAGCCTGGGCTGGTAGAAGACTTGAAAGTATTTTTTGAAAAGATAATCCCTGAGAAAGCAGCTTACCAGCACAATATCCGCTGGAATGACGGCAATGGTTATGGCCATGTAAGAGCAAGTCTTTTAGGCCCTAGCATAGCAGTGCCTTTTACAGATGGTTCTATGATGCTCGGGACATGGCAGCAGATAATATTTATAGATTTTGACAATAGGCCTAGGTCCAGGGAATTAGTCGTACAAATCGTGGGAGAATGATTGCAAAGGCCGAGAATAGGCGTATTTTAATGCGCCTGCTTATGAAGGCCGCTGCGGCAAATTTGTAGGGCACACTTCAGTGTGCCAAAAAACAAAAAAAGGTAGCGTCATGAAACCAGTATTACAGGTAGCTTTGGATTTTATAGACCTAAAAAGAGCCCTAAAGTGCGCAGGTGAAGCTGTCAGCGGAGGCGCGGACTGGATAGAGGCAGGGACGCCTCTAATAAAAAGCGAAGGCCTGAATGCTGTAAGGAGCTTAAGAAAGCTATTTCCCAAAAAGACTATTGTCGCTGATATGAAGATCATGGATGCCGGCCGCACAGAAGTAGAGATAGCTGCAAAATCAGGCGCCAATGTAGTATGCGTACTTGGCGCAGCAAGCGATGCTACAATAAAAGAATGCGTCGAAGCAGCGCATAACTACGGGGCAAAGATACAAGTAGACCTTATTGCTGTAAAAGACATAAAAAACCGGGTAAAAGCCGTAGAAAAACTGGGAGTGGACTATATAGGGATACATTGTTCTATTGATGACCAGATGCACGCAAAGGACCCTTTTTTAGAATTAAAAGAGATATCCAAGATAACATCTTTACCTATAGCTGTAGCAGGAGGTATCAATTCAGAGACAGCGCCTCTGGCAATAAAATCAGGGGCTTCTATTGTAATAGTAGGAGGAGCTCTTAATAAATCAAAGGACGCTAAAGAAGCTGCTCAAAAAATAAAAAAGTCTATCACAACACTTAAGGCAATAAAAACGGATCTCTTTAAAAGGTCCTCCCTCAAAGATATAACATCGATATTAAACCGCGTATCATCCGCCAATGTCTCAGATGCAATGCACAGGATCAGGCCTTTGGAAGGCATTTTTTCAATATTGCCTGGTATAAAGATGTTTGGCCCAGCTATAACTGTAAGGACATATCCAGGGGATTGGTCAAAGCCAGTAGAGGCTATTGACAGCGCTCAACCAGGAGAAGTCATCGTCATAGATTCAGGAGGTGTAGGCCCTGCTATATGGGGAGAGCTTGCTACGCATGGCGCGATACAAAAAAAAGTAGCAGGATGTGTAGTGTATGGCGCTATAAGAGATGTCGAAGAGATCAAAAAAGTAAGATTTCCTATATTTACAAAACTTATCATGTCTTCTGCTGGAGAACCAAAAGGCTTTGGAGAGATCAATGTACCGATAATGATCGACAATAGAAGGATATTCCCCGGGGATTATATCATTGGGGATGATGACGGGGTCATGGTAATACCGAAAGGCCATATAGTAGAAGTCGCCAACAGGGCGATGAGCGTTCTTGAAGCCGAAGACCGCCTGCGTAAAGAAATAGACGACGGAAGCACTCTCGCAAAAGTAACGGAGCTTTTAAAATGGGAAAAAAAGTAAAAAAGATATTTATAGCTGCTACAAAGCAAAATAACGGAAAAACAACCCTATCTCTCGGCTTGATAAACGCCTTCAAGAAAAAATTCAGAAGAGTCGGTTTTATAAAACCTGTCGGCCAGCGCTATGTAATAGAAGAAGGTTATAAGATCGATGAAGACTCTGTCTTGATGGAAAAGGTCTATGGTATGAAGGCTCGCCTGAAGGATATGAGCCCTATAGCTATAGAAAAAGGTTTTACAGAAAAATATATCATGAAAGGGCGCAGCAAAAAACTGAGCAATGAGATAATCTCTTCTTTTGAACGCATATCCAAAGGTAAGGAGCTGATAGTCATAGAAGGAACAGGGCATGCAGGCGTGGGATCTGTCTTTGACCTCTCCAATGCGAAGGTCGCAAGGATGCTGGACGCAAAGGTCATACTAATAGCTGCTGGAGGCATAGGCAAACCTATCGACGAGATAGAACTCAATATGGCACTGTTCGAAAAAGAGGGCGTTGAGGTAATAGGAGCTATTGTCAATAAAGTAAGGCCGGAAAAATTCAACAAAGTAAGAAGAGTGGTAAAGTTGGGGCTTAAAAGTAGAGGCATAGATCTTTTAGGGGTCATACCTTATACGCCCATGCTCTCGATGCCCTTGATACAGCATATACTGGAAGAGACGGACATGAAATTGATATCTAAAAAAACTGGCATGAGAAACAAAATAAAAAAAATACTTATAGGCGCCATGGAGCCGCATGACGCGCTTATGTATATTGAAAACGGTTCTCTTCTTATAACCCCTGGCGACAGGGAAGACATGCTCATGACGCTTCTTAGCGCTCATCTCTTAAAAAAGAACGATAGGGACATATCCATAGCCGGCATAGTGCTTACTGGAGGGATCGTACCAAAGAAAAGCATAATGACACTGATAGAAAAAGCTAAAATACCAGTACTATTAAGTAAAAACCATACATATCTCACTGCTTCCAAGATACATGACCTAGCAATAAAAATAGGTCCTAAAGATAAAGAAAAGATGCTGCTGGCCACTAAACTAGTAGAAAAATACGTAGATATAGATAAAATACTAAAAAAACTGTAGGAGGTCTTATGTTTGGTATTGGCATGCCTGAACTTTTATTGATACTTCTTATATGCCTTCTGGTGTTCGGAGCCGCAAGATTGCCCGAGATAACAAAAAACCTGGCAAAAGGGATAAAGGAATTCAAAAAAGGCCTGAAGGACGACGATAAGGAGTAAAAGCAGTATTCAGTATGTAGTGTATAGTATGTAGATGTAATATAGATATTATATCTTGACATAAATCCAGAATTTGGATAAAATACATTGATATAAATGAACAACTAACCGAAAAAGGGGTGAAATAAACTGATGTCACGTATAGATATTGCTCCGGGAGAACCTTTAGAAAAAGCCCTAAGGCGTTTTAAGAAAAAAATAGAGCGTGAAGGTGTGCTTAAGCAATTAAAGGCACGCAAGCACTACGAAAAGCCCAGCGAAAAAAAGAGAAGAAAATCAAGATCAACTAGCAGCAAATATTAACTTATCCAGTGTCCAAGATCACTAAAAACTCTATATTAATCTTGGCATTTTTTATTTTTGGCGTGTTTTTTGAGCCTGATGTAATAAATGCCCAGGATATAAAGACCTTTGATAACGGCCTCAAAGTTATCATAGAAGAAAACCACAAAAGTCCTATCGTATCCATATCCAGTTTCATAGATGTGGGATCAAGCAAAGAAGCTCAATATCTCGGGAGCGGCATAAGCCATCTAATAGAGCATATGCTGTTCAAGGGTACCAAGAATTATCCCGCCAACTCCATAGAAAGCACATTACATCAGTGCGGGGGAGATATAAATGCTTTTACGTCCTATGACTATACTGGGATAAGGATAACTATCCTAAAAGAACATGTATCCATAGCCCTTGATATTTTAGAAGACATGCTGTCCGAGCCTACTTTTAATAAAAATGAGCTTTTAAAAGAAAAAGATGTAATAGAGAGGGAGATGGCGCTTGGAGATGACGATCCCGGCAAAAAGATATCAAGACTGACTTTCTCTACCGCATACAACCGGCACCCTTACAAAATACCAATAATCGGCTACAAAGAAACCTTTGCCGCGCTTGGCCAAAAAGACGTTATGACTTTTTTTAAAGAGAACTATATACCTCAAAAGATAGTCATAGCGATAGTCGGTGACATAGATAGCGGCGCTATTGCCAAGGAATTAAACGACAGGTTCGGCCGAAAAAAAAGAGGGCCTGATAAGATCGTCTCAAATCCAAAAGAGCCCAAACAGCTTTCTACGCGTTACGTGGAACAAAAGGCGATCTTTGACGGCGCGTACCTGAATATGGCTTTCCATTCTACATCAATGGCCAATGATGATCTCTATGCCATGGATGTGCTTTCTTTTTTGCTGGGCCAGGGTGAAGGATCCAGATTGAATGAATCTTTGCGTATAGACAAAAAGATAGTCCTGTCCGTATCAAGCTATAATTACACGCCTTGCGAACCAGGCCTTTTTGTCATCTCATGCGTCCTTAAAGAAGAAAAAGTCAATGAGGCCTTAAAGGAACTCCTGGATCAGCTAGAACTATTGAGAGAAGGCGCTGTAACCGAAAAAGAGCTTGAAAGGGCAAAAAATAATTTCTTATCCGGATATATACGCGAAAAAGAAAGCTTTGCTTCCAGATCGAATGATCTGGCTATAGGAAGCCTCTCGATGGGAGACTGTAATTTTTTTGACACTTATATAGAAAAAATAAGGTCCGTGACAAAAGAAGATATAGCAAGAGTTTCTAAAAAATACCTTACCAGCGAGAATATGACCATAGCTGTACTAAGCAGATCGGGACAGGCCCTAGCCCTTGACATAAACAAAGCCGCGGAAAAACAGGATAGGGCTATAAAAAAAATAGTGCTTGAGAATAACCTGCCTATCCTTATATCAAAAGATGATTCGCTTCCTATTATAGCGATCTCAGTAGTCCTTAAGGGCGGGGTAAGAATAGAGAATAAAGACAATAACGGTATATCTAATCTCGCTAGTAATATGTTAATATCAGGCACAGAGGCCATGCCCAGAAAAGAGGTCATAGACCTATATGAATCAAAAGGCATGTCCGTAGAAACTTACTCCGGCAATAACAGCCTGGGTATCACCCTGACAAGCCTTAAGGAATATACCGAGGATGCATTGCAATTTTTGTCTACCATACTCATGGGGTCAAATGTCCCTGAAGAAGAATTCGGGAGAGAAAAAAATGAGGTCTCTACGGCAATATCCATGCAAGATGATGATATCTTCACATATGGCAGCAGGCTCCTGAAAAAAGAACTTTTTAAGGATCATAGCTACAGATTCCAGGTCATAGGAGAACAAAAAAGTATTGAAAACATCAAAAGAGAAGATGTGTCAGGTTTTTTAAAAAATGTTGTGTCTTCTGAGAACATGGCCGTAGGTATATCAGGCGATATCGATACCTCCACAATAGAAGAACTTGCTAAAAAATATTTTTCAAAGATACCTTACAAAAAATCTGTCTTTCAAAGTCCCTTAAAAGAAAGGCCTATCGAAAATCCAAGAAGCCTTGAGATAGCCACAGACAAAACACAGTCTCTTGTACTCATAGGTTTCCATGGGATCTCTATATATGACAAAGATAAAGCGGCGTTTGATGTCATGTCCGATATGCTGTCAAGAGAATCAGGGGTCATCTTTCAAAACATACGAGGGGAAAACGCGCTTTCTTATGCCCAGGGAGCATTCCAGATGATGGGCGTAGACCCAGGATACATTGCTATTTATGCACTTACTTCTAAAAAAGACATAGATAAAGTAAAAGGCCTGGTCTTTAGCGAGATAAGATCTTTTAAAAAAAATGGCCCGCCGGAAGAAGAGCTTGAGAGATCCAAAAACCACCTAAAAGCTGTCAACGAGATGAGGCTGCACACGAACTCAAGTTTCATATTCTCGGTCTCGCTGGATGAGCTTTATGGTTTAGGATATGATAATTATATAGATTATAATAAAAGGGTGGGCAAGGTTACGCAAGAAAATATAAAAGATATAGCCAAAAAGATCCTGGACCTAGAAAAGACAGCTATAGTTGTCCTAAAAGGTAAAGAATGATAAGAAAACCTGTTGTAAGCGGCCAATTTTACCCACAGACCGAGAAAAGCCTAAAGGATCTTCTTTCCAAGCTGATAGATATCAAGGATCCTGAAAAAGAAGACGCCTTAGGCCTGGTTCTGCCGCATGCTGGATATATATATTCAGGAGGAGTCGCTGGAAAGACGCTTTCCAAGGTCGATATAAAAAATACTGCTGTCATACTAGGCACAAACCACACGCTGACTGGCGCAAAATTCAGCATCATGACGCATGGAAGCTGGAACACACCGCTGGGGGATGTCAAGATAGATACAGAGATAGCTGAGGCTATATTAAAAGAAAGCTCTTTATTAAAGGAGGATGTCGAATCGCACTTATATGAACATTCTATCGAGGTAGAACTGCCATTCCTGCAGTACCTAAAAAAAGATATAAAGATAGTACCTATAACAGTCGGTATGTCCGGCCTTGATGAACTAAAACTCCTGGGACAAGAGATAGCGCGCGGATATAAAAAAATAGGCCGGAGCGCCTTTTTTATAGCAAGCACTGACTTTACGCATTATGAAAAAAGCGATCTAGCTGAGAAGAAGGACGGTCTTGCCATAGAAGCAATACTATCTTTAGATGAAGAAAAGCTGTATAATACAGTGAGAGATAACACTATCTCAATGTGCGGGGCCGCTCCGACATGTACGCTTATCGCTATTTGTAAAAATATCGGGGCTAAAAAAGCAGGCCTCGTAAAATACCAGACAAGCGGTGATGTATCAGGAGATTACTCTTCAGTTGTCGGGTACGCAGGGCTGATCCTATGGTAAATAAAAAAAATATACTGCTCATATTGCGCATCTCTGTAAGCCTGGGCCTTATCTTGGCTCTTTCATGGCTAATGAGAAATGACATAGGAAAGATACTGCATACTTTGAAAAATGCCAACATGTTCTATCTGGCTATGTCATTATGTATAAGTATACCTCTTTCTGTCGCGCTCTCCATAAGATTAAAGATACTCATGGAAGCTCAGGGTATAAAACTGCCCTTAAAAGATTATATATATTTGACTTTTATAGGTTATTTTTTCAATAATTTTTTTCCTACATCGATCGGGGGAGACATTGCCAAGGCTTATTATGCCTATAAAAAAAGCAACAACAAGGCAGGCTCTTATGCAGCAATAGTCGTAGACAGGATCGCTGGTTTTCTAGGCGTGTTCTCTCTGGCTGGGATAGGGCTTATTTTTATGGGGAAAGGCATCCAGAACGATAAAGTACTTTTGACCGGTACGTTGGGCATGCTGGGTATTGTTATTGCTTTGATGTACTTTCTTTTCAGGAAAAAAGCACCGTTCCAAGTAAATAACAAGACCACGGCCAGCCCGATCCGTAAAATAAAAGAAAAAATACTCAAACTGTATGACGCTATAAATTCCTACAGGGATAAGAAAAAGATACTTTTTATATCATACGCGCTTACTACGATCATGCAGGTCTTTACTGTAATATCCATATACTTCTTCATATTATGCGTTGGCGGCAATATCTCTATATTAAAACTATTCCTTGTTATCCCGCTTATCTGGACTGTCAGCATGTTACCTTCGATCAATGGGTTAGGCGTAAGAGAAGGGGCTTTTATATATTTTTTAAAACCTGACATAGGAGCGGACCTTGCCTTTTCAGTCTCGCTTCTATGGCTAGGGCTTATAATACTGTTCAGCTTTGTGGGAGGCGTCCTGCATCTGCTATATCCCATAAAGACAAAAAAAGACATGGAGGAAAACTATGATCGATAAAAAACTATTGGATATCCTGGCATGCCCGGCCTGTAAGACCGGAGTAGAGTTAAAAGAAGATAAGATATATTGCTCTAAATGCGGCAGATCTTACCCTGTCAGGGACGGAATACCTATAATGTTAATAGAAGAGGCGGAAGAATAACAAGCCTTAAGATCAGCCAACAGTGACCAGTAAAAAAGGAGACGGTTTATGAAAAAGATACTAATCATACATGGGCCAAATCTGAACCTCTTAGGCAAAAGAGAACCTGATATATACGGAAAATTCACAATAGAAGATATAAACAAAAAACTCACTTCTATAGCTAAAGATGAAAAGGTGGCTCTGGATATATTCCAGTCAAACCATGAGGGAGAAATAGTCGATAAAATAGGTAAATCAAAGGACAAATACGCCGCGCTTCTTATAAACCCTGCTGCATACACCCATACAAGCGTTGCTATACGCGACGCTATCTTAGCAACTGGCATACCTACCGTAGAAGTACACCTTTCCAATATATACGCGAGAGAGGACTTTAGGCATATCTCTCTTATTTCATCGGCTGTAAAAGGCCAGATATCCGGTTTTGGGATAAATAGTTACATATACGGCCTCCAAGCAGCTATTGAATTAGCGGCAAACAAATAGACACTTAAGGGTATTGGATAACTGGATATGGATTACATAAAAAGACAAAAAAATTTAATAACTTTACTGGAAAAACATTCCCTGGACGCTCTCCTAGTAAAAAAAGAAAAGAATATAGCTTATCTTACTGGTGTAAAAGGAGAGAGTAGTTTACTGATATGCTCTAAAGATAAATTCATATTAGTGACAGACCCCAGATACATGGAAGAATACGCTCCCAAAAAACCCCTTTATAGATTAAATATCATAAAAGGCGCTGCGGATATTTATACGCTTATATCATCAATATGCAGTTCAAAAAAATGGAAGAACATAGGATTTGAATCCCACGCCTTTACTTACGATAGCTATATAAAATTTAAAAAATCTTTAAGTAATGCATATTTAAAAGCGAGGCCGGGATTAATAGAAAAATTAAGAGCCATAAAAGACACAGAAGAAATAAGGGCATTGAGAAACGCCTGCAATAAAGGTGTAACAATAATGAACTATGCCATGAAGGCGCTGAGGCCTTCTTTAACTGAAAAAGACGTAAAATTCAAGATAGATTCTTTTATGATAAAACGGTCTTTTATAAAAGCGGGTTTCGATATAATAGTAGCTTCCGGGAAAAATTCATCAAAGCCGCATGCTGCTATAAGCGAT
Source organism: Candidatus Omnitrophota bacterium (assembly GCA_043814965.1). Classification (GTDB taxonomy): domain Bacteria; phylum Omnitrophota; class Gorgyraeia; order Gorgyraeales; family Gorgyraeaceae; genus JBDRCN01. The sequence continues at coordinate 19,486 of JBDRJN010000003.1, read as the reverse complement.
AAGAGGCTCAAGAATGGCGAGATGGCCCTAATAGATTTAGGCGCAATGAGTTGCGGGTACAATTCAGACTTGACAAGAACGATTTATTTAGGTAGAATTGACCGCAAGTATCTAAAGTTGTATAATATAGTCTTGGACGCTCAAAAAAAGGCGATAGAGAGCATAAGGCCCGGCTTAAAGGCCAGCTATATAGATAATATATCTAGGAACTATATAAATCATAAAGGCCTTGGAAGATATTTTATCCATAGCCTTGGGCATGGCATAGGCCTGGAGGTACACGAAAACCCTTCTATATCAAAGAACTCCAATGCTATATTAGAAGAAAACATGGCCATAACTATAGAGCCTGGGCTATATATACCAGGCTGGGGCGGCATAAGGATAGAGGACGACATATTAATAACAAATAAAGGCTGCGAAGTGCTTACAAAGGGGTGCAACAAAACATCATGCAGATAGGTATCAATCAGACTAAAAAAGGACATAGTATAATATTGGACGGGAACTTGTATTTTATTATTGAAAAAGATCACCACAAACCAGGTAAGGGCGGGGCTTATGTCAGGGTGAAATTAAAAAACATAAAACTAGGTACGGTCATAGACAGGACCTATCGGCCCGATGAAAAAGTAGAGCTTGCCTATATGGAAAAAAAGACCCTTCAATATCTTTATTCAAATCATGACATGTACGAATTTATGGATTGCAGCACTTATGACCAGATAGCGCTGCACAAAGACCAGATAAAAGACGCTGTAAACTACTTAAAAGAAAACATAGAGGTAATAGCCCTGACGCATGAAAACAAGGTCATAACAGTAGAGTTGCCGATCTCCATAGAACTCAAAATAGTTTCAACTGAACCGGGAGTAAGAGGCGATACATCCAAAGCTGGCACAAAACCCGCAGCACTAGAGACAGGCCTAAATATTTTAGTCCCTCTTTTTATAAACGAAGGGGACATAGTAAAAATAGACACCCGGACAGGGGAATATATCGGAAGGGCGTGAATTATCTATTCATCAGCCTTAGACCGGATCAGCCTTAATCCATGACTTTAAAGAAGCGAAACTCAATATTTTAAGGAGCTTATCATGAACCTAAAAGAGATCAAAGAGATCATTAATCTAATGAATGAAAACAACCTCGGAGAAATAGAGATCGAGCGGGAAGGCACAAGGATAAGGATAAAAAAATCTGTCTCAGGGGCTTTCGAGGCAATGTCCGAGGAAAGAGGCGGATCAAAGATCATCCAGACAGTTTGCCCTTCTACTGCGGAAGCCGCTCCTATCAAAGAAGAACCCTCGAAGAACCTATTGACCATAAAAACACCCATGGTAGGCACTTTCTATAGAGCCCCCTCACCTGACACAAAACCATATGTAGAAATAGGCAGTATAATAGAGATAGGCCAGACCATTTGTATAATAGAGGCCATGAAATTGATGAATGAGATAAAATCAGAGGTAAAAGGCAGGATAGTGGAAGTCCTTGTTGAAAACGCCGGGCCTGTCGAGTATGGCCAGATATTGTTCATGGTGGAGCCGGCATAAGACGCGCTGCGGGTAATGGGTTAAGGGTTACGGGGGATATTAGGGTTAAAAGATAAAGGGTAAAAAAATATGTTTTCAAAAATACTAATAGCAAATAGGGGTGAAGTAGCTGTAAGGGTTATCCGTGCCTGCAAGGAAATGGGTATAAAGACAGTGGCTGTCTATTCAGAAGCTGATGCTGACAGCCTGCATGCCAAACTCGCGGATGAAGCTGTCTGTATAGGCTCGGCAAGCCCTGCCGAGAGTTACCTGAATATACCGGCTATAATAAGCGCTGCTGAAATAACAGATGTAGACGCTATACATCCTGGCTATGGTTTCCTGGCGGAAAACGCGCATTTTGCTGAGATATGCGAATCTTGCGAGATAGCCTTTATCGGGCCAACACCTGAGAATATGAGGCTTTTGGGAGACAAAATGGCTGCAAGGAAGACCATGGAAAGAATAGGCATTCCTGTGATCCCTGGCAGTGAAAATATTATAAAGACAAAAGAAGAAGCTATAAAAGTAGCTAAAAAATTAAGATATCCTATAATAATAAAAGCCTCGGCTGGAGGGGGAGGCAAGGGCATGAGAGTCTGCCATAATGACGTAAGGCTCATAAGCTCCTTTATCACTGCGCAGCAAGAAGCTGAAGCCGCGTTTGGCAATGCAGATGTGTATCTAGAAAAATACATAGAAAGGCCGAGACACATAGAAGTCCAGATACTTGCTGATAAATATGGCCATATAATACACCTAGGGGAAAGAGATTGCACCATACAAAGGCGCCATCAAAAACTCATAGAAGAGTGCCCATCTCCCGCGCTGGATTCAAAACTAAGGAAAAAAGTAGGCGACATGGCTATCAAAGCTGTCAAGGCCTGCAACTACGTAAACGCCGGGACAGTAGAATTCTTGTACGATAAGAATAAAAATTTCTATTTTCTGGAAGTAAATACAAGGATACAGGTCGAGCATCCAATAACAGAGATGGTCACCGGAGTAGATATAGTGAAAGAGCAGATAAAGATAGCCTCTGGCGCAAAGCTTTCATACAAGCAGGATGATATAAAGATAAAAGGCGTAGCTATAGAATGCAGGATAAATGCCGAAAACAGCGAAAACAATTTTATGCCGTGCCCTGGTAAAGTAAATTTATTTCTACCTGCTGGAGGGCCAGGGATAAGAGTAGATAGCCATGTCTATTCAGGTTATACAATAGTCCCGTATTATGACTCTATGATAGCAAAATTAATATCGTACGGAAAAGACAGGCAATCCGCTATCAAGACCATGAAAAGGGCGCTGGATGAGTTTATAGTAGACCCTATAAAGACTACTATACCTTTTCATAAACACGTGATGAACGATATGTTATTTTTACGTGGAGACTTCGCGACTGATTACGTAGAAAAACTGAACCTGATCGAATAGCCTTAAGGAAGGTAGGTGCACAATATGAAAATACTAAACATCTTTCTAATACTTATATATACCTTTTTGTTTTCTATACTAGGGGCTATCCTTATAGCGCTTTCTATTCGCCTGGAATCCTTCAATGTCTTTGTGAGTTTATTCGACTATCTAAAAAGCGCGAACAATATCAGGCTTGGTATCGGTATAGCAGGGCTTTTAATAATTTTCATAAATATATCTATAGCTCAGCTAAGCCTTGGCAAGATACAAAAAGAAAAGACCATCGCGTTTGACAATACCTATGGACAGGTCACGGTATCTCTGGCAGCTATAGAAGACTACATAAAGAAACTTACCAGCAGGATCAGCGAGATAAAAGAGATCAGATCCAGCGTAATAGCCCTTAAATCCGGCATTGAAGTAAATACGAGGGTATCGCTTTATTCCGGCGCCAATATACCCGAGATCACCGAGAAGATACAGAACATAATCAAGATGCACCTGCAAGAGATGTTAGGCATCGAAGAAAAGCCTACCATAAAGATACATGTGGCTAAAATAGTGCAGCAAGAGAATCCAACAAAAGAACAAAAGACAACAAAGACCCCTGAAAGCGGGTTTAAAGGTGAGATCGAATACGGAGGGTAAAGATGGTAAATAAAAATTCTAAGAAAAAAATAGGGGTCTTAACAGGCGGCGGGGATTGCCCAGGGTTAAATTCCGTGATAAGGGCTGTCGTAAGATACGCGATAAATGAAGGCTACGAAGTCATAGGTATAAAAAACGGCTGGAAAGGCCTGGTAGAAAAAAATATCACCCGCTTAGACCTATCAGCAGTATCGGGTATATTGCCAAAAGGCGGAACAATATTGGGGACATCCAGGACCAACCCCTATAAAAATGATGGTGATGTCTCAAAGGTAAAAAGAAATTTTAAACAATTGGGCCTAGAATGCCTGATCGCCATAGGAGGGGAAGATACCCTGGGTGTAGCAGCAAAACTATATAAAGAAGGTATGAATGTAGTTGGCGCGCCAAAGACAATAGATAATGACCTATCATGCACTGATGTCACGTTCGGATTTGATACAGCCATCAATATAGCAACGGAGGCGATAGACAGGCTGCATACAACAGCAGAATCGCATCATAGGATCATGGTAGCTGAGGTCATGGGAAGGCATGCTGGCTGGATCGCGATAGAATCAGGCATAGCAGGGGGGGCTGATGTCATACTCATACCAGAGGTGCCCATTGATATAAAAGAGGTATGCGATATTTTAAAAAAGAGGCACAAAAGAGGAAAAAGTTTTAGCATAGTCGTTGTAGCGGAAGGCGCCAAATTCAAGGAAGGCGAGCTCGTAAAACAGGAAGAAAAACTGGATGCATTTGGACACATAAGACTTGGCGGTATAGGCCACAGGTTAGGTGAAATAATAGAGGAAAGGACCGGATTTGAGACAAGGGTAACTGTACTAGGCCATATACAGCGCGGAGGGACTCCAACTGCATTTGATAGGGTGCTTGGCACTCGCTTTGGGATAAAGACAATGGAACTAGTGCTAAATAAAGATTACGGGAAAATGGCCGCGCTCCAAGGCAATAAAGTGGTCGCGGTTTCTTTAGAAAAAGCTGTATGCAAACTAAAGACGGTAGATATGGAGCTATATAAAATAGCTCAGGTATTCTTTGGATGATATTATGAAGAAAAAAATCGAAAGATCATTAAAGGAAAGCATTGAAGTAAAAAAATTAGTCATAGAAAAAGAGATCGATAGCATCAAAAGACTAGCCAGCTTGATGATAGATGTTGTAAGATCCGGCAATAAGATCATTGTCTTTGGAAACGGCGGAAGCGCATCGGATAGCCTTCATATGGCAGCTGAGCTCGTAGGCAGGTTCAAAAAAGAAAGAAAAGCCATACCAGCAGTGGCCTTGACCAGTAACACCTCGATATTGACATGTATAGGCAATGACTATAGCTTCGATAAAGTGTTCGAGAGACAGATCGAAGCCCTGGGGAAGAAGGGGGATATCGCTCTAGGCATATCTACAAGCGGAAGATCAAAAAATGTGATAAGCGCCTTAAAAAAAGCAAAGGAAATGGGGTTAAAGACATCTTGCCTAATAGGAGAATACAAAAAAGATATAGAAAATTTTAGTGACGCTATCATAAGCGTCCCCTCCAAAGATACGCCCAGGATACAGGAGTCCCATGGGACTATAATACACATACTCTGTGAACTGATAGAAGATGCTTTATAAAAATATAACCTCTCTTACAAGCCTAAAAAAAGAGCTTAAAAAAAAGGCATATAAAAATAAAAAAATAGTCTTTACTAACGGCTGTTTTGATATATTGCATGTAGGGCATATAAGTTATTTACAAAAAGCCAAAAGCCTGGGAGACATACTGATCGTAGGCCTGAACAGTGATGACTCTGTCAAAAGATTAAAAGGCCCTTCCAGGCCTATAGTAAAAGCCTCTGACAGGGGAAATGTCCTCCTGGCCCTTAAGAGCGTAGATCTTGTAGTAGTATTCGATGAACTTACGCCTATTAAGCTAATAGAAAATATAAGGCCTGATGTTCTTGTAAAAGGCGGGGATTGGAAGATAAAAGATATTGTAGGTTCGGACATTGTCCGAACCTACAAGGGAAAAGTAAAAAGCCTCCCTTTTATAAAAGGGTTTTCTACAAAAGATATTATTAAAAAGATAAGGAACAGCTAGGTATTTTTCCGGCAAACGAGGCCTTCAAAAAAAGAAACAAAGAAGGCTTTTTTAAAGCCTCGCCTGCCGGATCCATGATCTCATGAAAGATATATTGTGTATTATCGACGCTAATCTAAACAGGGTAAGAGAAGGCCTCAGGGTGTGCGAAGACATAGCAAGGTTTGCATTGAAAGACAAAAAGCTCAGCCTGTCGCTAAAACTTATAAGGCATAATACGACCAAGGCCATACTTGATTCAAACAAAGTAAGCTTGAGAAAACTCGTGGACAAAAGAGATGTAAAAAAAGACCCTTCAAAATTTGTAGACTTTAGAAAAAATAAAGATATACCAAAGATATTCATGTCTAACATACAAAGGGCCAAGGAATCCTTAAGGGTCCTGGAAGAGTGTTCGAGTGCTGTGGACAAAGGCCTTTCTCCGAAATATAGGAAACTTAGGTTCAATGCATATGATGTTGAAAAAAAATTCTCCAACAAAATAAATACCCTATAGGATAATATGGATATATGACACAATTAGAATCCGCTAAACTCAATAGGACCTCTGCTGAGATGAGGTATACCTCTAAAAAAGAGGGCATACCAATAGACAAGTTAAAGACTCTCATAAAAAACGGCAGGGTAGTGCTTATTAAAAATAAAAAAAGAAAGATACTCCCTTGCGCAGTAGGTGAAGGCCTGAGAACAAAGGTCAATGCGAACCTTGGCACATCCCTTGATAAAATAAGCCTTAAGACTGAGCTAAACAAACTCCGCGCTGCAATAAAATACGGCTCGGATGCGGTAATGGACCTTTCTACGGGCGGGGACATAAACAAAATACGTAAGGCTATAGTCAGGAATTCCAGTATACCAGTAGGGACTGTCCCTATTTATCAGGCAGCTATCAAGGCATGTAAAGAAAAAGGCAGTATATCAAAGATGACAAAAGACGATCTATTGGACGCCCTTTACGAACAAGCAAGAGATGGCGTGGATTTTTTTACTATACACTCCGGCGTGACCCAGGGAACACTTACCAGGTTGAAAAGAAAAAAAAGATTGATACCTATAGTGTCAAGGGGCGGTTCGTTTCTCGCAGAATGGATGATACTGAATAAAAAAGAAAACCCTCTATATGAATATTTTGATGATATATTAAAGATCTTAAAAGAATATGATGTGACCCTGAGCCTGGGAGATGGCTTGAGGCCAGGCACATTAGTAGATGCTACTGACAGGGCTCAGATACAAGAACTTATTTTGCTGGGTGAGTTGGCTGAAAAAGCAAAAAAACAAAATGTACAGGTGATCATAGAAGGCCCTGGCCATATTCCCCTGGATGAGATCGAATCAAATGTCCTGATACAAAAAAAGATGTGCGGGAACGCGCCTTTTTATGTATTGGGCCCTTTGGTCACTGACATCGCGCCTGGTTATGACCATATAGTAGGCGCGATAGGCGGCGCCCTGGCAGCTTACTATGGGGCGGATTTCCTATGTTATGTGACCCCTTCTGAGCACCTCAGGATACCAGATGAGGATGATGTAAAAAATGGCGTCATAGCCTCCAGGATAGCTGCGCACGCAGCTGATATCGCTAAACGCGTTCCAGGTGCTATAAACTGGGATAGAAAGATGTCAAAACATCGCTTGATGAGAGATTGGAAAGCGCAGATAAAAGAATCCATAGACCCTGAAAAATCTACACGTTACAGGAAGTCATCTACTCCAAAAAAAGAGGACGTATGCACTATGTGCAGTGATTTCTGTTCGATGAAAACAATAAAGAGGTACTTTAAATGAATAATATAGTAGTCATAGGCTCGATGGCGCTTGATACCATAAAAAGCCCATGCGGTTACAAGAAAGATATCCTAGGAGGATCCGCGACATTTTTTTCCATAAGTTCCAGTTTCTTTACAAAAGTAGGCGTAGTAGCTACTATCGGCGCTGATTTTCCTAAAAAGCACCTGTCTACTATAAGGTCGTTCGGAGTAGACACAAAAGGCCTTGAGACAAAAGACGGCCTGACCTTTCGATGGGAAGGGTCTTACGTGGAAGACATGAACTGCGCCAAGACAATAAACACCCAGCTGAACGTATTTAAGGACTTTAAACCCACACTACCAAAGGAATACAAAAAAAGTAAGGTGGCTTTCCTTGCAAACATAGACCCTGATCTGCAACTGCACATCCTAAAAGAGATCCCAGGGGACTCACTTATCGGCTGTGACTCTATGAACTTCTGGATACAAAATAAGCATTCATCTCTAAAGACATTGTTAAAAAAAGTTCACATCATGTTCCTGAATGACATGGAGGCAAAGCTGTTTTCAGGCGAAGAAAATATATTAAAAGCCGGCAGATATATACTCTCTCTTGGCCCGAGGTTCGTTATAATAAAAAGGGGGGAGTATGGCGCTATACTCTTTGTAAAAAATGAGGCTATTTTTTCTATACCCGCGCTTTTATTAGAAAATATAGTGGACCCTACTGGCGCTGGCGATTCTTTCGCAGGCGGATTTATGGGATATATAGCAAAAAGCGGTTCTATCAATATAGATCTTGCAAAAAAGGCGCTTCTATATGGCACAACTATGGCATCCTACGCCGTAGAAGATTTTAGTATTGATAGGTTCTTAAAGATAGGCAAAAAGGATGTCGCTGATAGATATAAAAAATTAAAAAAGCTTATCAGCTGTTAGGTAAGGTTTTCGCGGGTGTGATTCAATGGTAGAATACGAGCTTCCCAAGCTCGCTGCGTGGGTTCGATTCCCATCACCCGCTCCAGAGTTTTTATGATTTTTGCAGCGGTTAAGTGGAATCGAAGTGAGTCCGCTGTATACGACGAATAGGAGTATACGTTTAGCGGACGAGTGGCCGACCCGCCCAAAGGCGGGCGCCGATTCCCATCACCCGCTCCAGAGTTTTCATGGGATAAAAATTATGTCTTACGATAGATCCAATATATTAAGCTTACTCGAGCACCGCATAAATTCATTTTCAGAAGGCTATAGGCAAAATATTGCTATAATAGGAGAGCCTTCCATAGGCAAGACCACTCTTATAAAGACCCTTCTTAATTCTGAAAATATAAAAAAAGACACCATTATACCTATATACCTGGAAATAAAGATAGAGCCTTTTGAATTTTGCGTCAAGCGATTTATAAAATCAGCTTTTTTTAAACTAGTCGAAATAAACCCTACCCTGAACGCTTCTCACGATACAATACTGCTTATAGAGGATATAGAAAGGCTCTACCCAAAGACAGCGCAGATAGCTGCAAGAGTACTGCAGGATATAGAAAAGGGGAGGCTTGAAGAGGCTTATTCCTTTATAATGGACCTTACGTCAGCAATATACGAGGAAACCAAAAAAAGGCCTCTATTGATACTGGATGAATTCCATAATCTTGATAATTTCATGTTAAGGCATCCTTTTGGTATCCTGGCAAGAAAAATAATGATACAGAAAGACACTATGTATATACTCTTGAGCTCCAAGAACGCATTTAGTCAGCGCATATTGGATGAGAAGCTATCAATGCTGTTCGGAAACTTTGAAAGGATATTGCTTCCTCCTTTTGATATAGCTATGAGCCGAACATTCATCAAAGATAACTTAAAGAGCGTAAATCTCCCCCAGGCCCATATTGATTTTATTGCCTCTTTTTGCGGCAACAAGCCGCTCTATATGAGGACAATATGCGATGAGATAAAAAGGAATTTTTTCTTAAAAGATATCGAGACCAATAATCATGCAGGGTTAATAATAACCAGTTTTCTAAATACTATATTCAGGAAAACCGGCATAATAAACCAGACCTTCTCTAATTTTTTCTTAAGGATATCCGAGGGTAAGTTTATCTCAAAGTCTGCGGCAATATTGATAGCATTATCATCCGATAAGAAAAAACAGGATGATATAGTCAAGGCCTCAAAGCTTCAAAATAAAGATGTATCAAAGATCCTGAGCCGGTTCATAGATATGGATATCCTCACCCGAAACGGGTCTATGTACAGATTTAAAGACAAATTATTTTCTTTCTGGCTCAAATCCGTCTATTTAAAAAGGATCATGTCCTTTAGTATCGATGAAGCCCTGGAGGAAGAGTATTTCAAGAAAGAACTCTCCGTAGAACTTAACATATTCATGCAGGAATTTGAAAAAGAATTTTCATCCAGGATAGAAGACCTCTTCAGGCTTTTTAAAAATGATGTCATACAATTAAATGGCCGAAAGCATAAGTTTATATCCTTCAACAAAATAGAAAAACTTGAGGAAAACACCTACAACCACACAAACATCCTTGCCTTAAACAATAGGTCAAGATGGCTGTGTACGATCAAAAAAGACTTTGTGACAGAAAACGATATAATGGGCATCATAGAAGAAGCTAAAAAAAAGAAAAAAGAGATCAATATCAGTAGAAACATACTTATATCATTGTCGGGGATACACGAAAATGCGTATCTTTTGGCCAAAGAGGCCAAATTCTGGGTGTGGGGCCTGGATAGCCTTAATATATTAATGGAGCTTTACAGTAAACCCCTTATAGGTTAAGTAATGAAGATAGGCGTAATATCAGATACACATATAGCTGGGGCTAAGTGCGAAATAGACCCTAATGTTTTCAGCATCCTCGACGGATGCGACCTAATAATACATGCCGGCGACCTGATAGATATCTGCGTGATAGAGTGCCTTGAGAAAATAGCAAAGGTAGAAGCAGTGCATGGAAATATGGACACTGCCGGGACAAAAGATATGCTGCCGGACAAAAAAGTGCTGACACTAGAGAACAAAAAGATATGCATCATGCATGGCCATGGCCACCCAAAAAATATAGTCCATATCCTGGAAGAGGAGTTTTTAAAAGAAAAGCCGGATATAGTGATATTTGGCCATTCGCACATGCCGATGAACGAAGAGATAAATGGAGTGCTGTATTTTAACCCTGGAAGCGCTACGGATATAGTATTTGCCCCCTATCGCTCTATAGGCATAATAGAACTTTCAAAAAACAATATAAAAGCTGAGATAAAAAGACTCTAGAGAAAGGTCTTTGTATGGATAAATTATGGGCCCCGTGGAGAAGTAAATTTGTAAGAAAAAAGAAGAAAGGACGTTGTATATTTTGTTTTAATAAAAAAGAGGGCTTTATAATAAAAAAATCAAAATTCTCATTTGCTTTATTGAATATATACCCATATAATAATGGTCATGTGATGGTAGCCCCTGCCAGGCATGTAAAAGACCTGACTGGGCTAAAAGATCAGGAACTCCTGGATCTGATCAAGCTTACAAAAGAGATACAGGCCCTTATATCTAAAAAACTAAAACCCCATGGTTTTAATATTGGCATCAACACAGGGGAAGCGGGGGGCGCTGGCTATAAAGATCATATACATATACACATTGTCCCCAGATGGAGCGGGGACACAAATTTTATGCCTATTATCTCTGATACAAAAATAATCCCCCAATCACTAAAAGAGCTTTATAAAATACTGAAAGATTGATATGCTTACACGAAATGACATAGAAAAAAGAGAAGACAAGATACTGGCAGCTTATGCCATGCATTCTAAAGACACAAAGGGCAGGAAACACCCGGAACCGCAGGCAAAATACAGGTCTTGTTATCAAAGAGACAGGGACAGGATCGTACATTCTACAGCCTTTCGCAGGCTCGAATACAAGACCCAGGTATTCGTAAACCACGAGGGTGACTATTACAGGACAAGGCTTACGCATACTCTGGAGGTAAGCCAGATAGCTAGGTCCATAGCAAGGGAAATGAGCTTAAATGAAGACCTCGTTGAAGCTATTGCCCTGGCACACGATATAGGGCATCCTCCATTCGGCCATGCAGGAGAAGAGATCCTTAGTGTGCTCATGAAAGATAGAGGAGGATTTGACCATAATCTCCAAGGATTGAGGGTAGTTGACGAATTGGAGCTAAGATATCCGTCTTTTCCAGGGCTTAACCTTACATGGGAAGTAAGAGAGGGGATAAACAAGCATACGACCATGTTCGATAAGCCCGAAAGATTGGTAGAACTTGAGCCTGACATGTCTCCGCCGCTTGAGACACAGGTAGTAGATGTGGCTGATGAGATAGCTTATGATAATCACGACATAGATGATGGCTTGACATCAGGCCTGATCGATGAAAAGGCCCTGTCCAGGCTGCGTCTATGGAAAGAAGCGAGCAATCTTGTCAAAAAGACTTACTCTAACCTGCCTGAAAAGATAAAAAAATATCAGATAATACGGTTTATTATAGACACCAGCATAAAGGATCTTGTAAGGTCTTCTGAAAAAAACCTTAAAAGATCAAAGATAAAAAAAGTCATTGACGTAAGAAAAAACCCTGAGAAACTGATAAGTTTTTCAAAAGACATGCAAGACAAGAGGATGGAGTTCAGGAGATTTTTGACCGAAAGGCTCTATACACACTTCAGGGTCACACGCATGTCAGATAAAGCCAAGAGGTTTATAGTGGAGCTGTTTAATGTATACATCGACAAGCCGGAGCAGTTATCTCCTTCGGACCAGAAAAAGATAAAAGAGCATGGTTTATACAGGACTGTGTGCGACTATATAGCCGGCATGACAGATAGGTATGCCCTGGACGAATACAAAAAACTTTTTAATCCATATGAAAGAGTCTGACATAAAAGAAAAAAAAGAATTTTTATTGAATTTTTGTAATTCCAGCTCTATTACATCCTTTAAAGAGATGTTTTCGGATGTGATGGTAAAGGGCCGGAATTGCCTGTATTTTGACGACAGGCTCAGCATTTTGGAGAATGTAAAAAAGTATAATCCGCATATCATAAAGCATATAGCAAAACTAAAAAGAAATATACCCAAGGAAATAACACAGTTTATTGCGTCAAAAAACAAGCTATGCCTTCTTGTCCCTATAATACAAGGCGACACATTATACGGTTTTACACTGATGCCTGACCTCAAAAGACCTTTGGACAAAAAAGAACTTTCTTTCATGAAACTCTTCATAGATGTATCACTGAAAGAATATCAAAAAGAACAGGAGCTAAAAAAGGTCTATAGCACTATCAGGCCTAGAGCAATAGCCCTGTCAACGATCCATACGATACATAGGCTCTTGAGCTCTACTCTTGATATAAACGAACTCATAGAAAGAATAGCCAGGCTTAGTTCGCAGGTCATGAGAGTAAATTATTGCTCTATAATGCTCGTGGATGACTCTAAAAAATACCTCATATCAAAAGCAAAGGTAGACCTAAAAAACAACAATGGCAAAGGCCCTGTTAAATTTAAAAAGATAAGGATAGGTTCTGGAATAGAGGGAAAAGTCGCAAAGACCGGCAAAATACATATGTCAAGAAAACTGCTTTGCATACCTCTTATAGAAGAGGATATCATAGGAGTAGTATATGTAAAAAATAAGACGAACGATCGGGCCTTTAACAAATTCGACCTTGAGATAATGCTTACCCTTGCCGAACAAGCAGTGATAGCCATAATAAACGCGCAGCTATATGAAGAACAGGAAAAGATGGCTTACGGAAGCATAAAATCTCTCAGCGCGCTATTGGATGCAAAATCGCCAAACACCTTTACTCACTCCGAGAGGTTTGTGCGGATAGTGCTGGCAATAGCTGAAGAGATGAAGCTGAAGCGAGAAGACATAAGAAACCTGCGTTATGCTGCGCTTTTACCGGATACAGGCAAGTTCAGCATCCCTGATGAAATATTAAAAAAACAAGGCGGTCTATCAAAAAAAGAATATAGTATCATCAAGAAACAACACCTTGAAAGCTTAAAGATAATCGAACATCTGGAATTCTTAAAACCCAGTATACCTATAATCCTGTATCACCACGAAAGATATGATGGCGCTGGATATCCAAGCGGGTTAAAAGGCAACGCCATACCAATAGGCGCAAGGATAATGGCTGTTGCGGAAGCATTTGAAGCGATGATATCCTTAAGGCCTTATAAAAATGATAAGATAAGCATCACCCAGGCTTTTAAAGAAATAGAAAGCAATAGAGGCAGGCAATTTGACCCGGAGGTCGTGGATGCGTTCCTGGAACTATTAAGAAAACCCGATATCAAGGAACTGCTTTTATAATATTATGGAATACCTGAAAAGATTATTCAAAAACGAAGTAACAAAGAATGTAATAATATTTTTTAATGAAAACCCTCATTCAATAGACACTGCTAAGGGCATATCTATATGGATCGGCCATGAACCGGAGGAAGTAGAGGATTCCTTAAAAATACTATTAAAAAATGGGATACTGATAAACCATAAAACAGTCTCTACGACCGCGTACTCATATACAAATAATAGAAAAATAACAAAAACCATTGAAGAATACATAAAAAAGAATATCAACCCTTAAGATATGGCTGCAAAATTCCTGGACGACAAAAAAGAGATAGATCTGTTTGAACATGCGCAGGCCTCAGAAAAAAAAATGAGGAAAAAGGTAAAACTCCTTTTGCCGCAATTAAAAAATAGCATCGCGCTCTCTTATGAAAATATCATATTTCTTATTGTAAGCTTTATTATGGGTTCTATTATATTCTTTTCATTGGGTGTTGAAAAAGGAAGACAGGACACCTTGGTAGCAAAAAGAGGGGAAACCATTGTATATCCCGAAGCCGCTGAAACAATAGCTATCCAACCCGACAATAGGGAGACCATATCTATAGCTAAAAAATATGAAGAGGCGCCGGAAGAAAAAGACGGATATATCCTAAGGCTGGCTTCTTTCAGCCAGGAGGCAAGCGCCTACGATGAAAAAGAAAGGCTGGTAAAAGAAGGCTACAAAGCGCATGTAAGAAAATCCGGGAAGTATTACCAGGTATACCTGGGTGTGTTTAAAACAAAAGAAAGTGCGGAAAAACTATACAATAACCTGACAAGGACATATAAAGACTGTTATATAACAAGGCTCTAGATCGGAGTTTTCAAAAAAAACAAAGGAGAAGGAGGAGGAACAATGTCGCAGCATCCTAGTCTGAAAAGCTCAAAAACAGGGAACAAACAAAGGACTGTATTAAAAAGATACGAAAGGTTTTCCGCCCTGAAAGAAAAAGGTATTTTAAAAGACGGCGCGTCCGTGTATGGGCTGCCTAAGTTAAAGATCTTAAGGACAAAGATAAAGAAAAAAGAAGCCGAGGAAAAGCCAAAAGAAGGTGAGGCAGTACAGGCTGCGCAGACGCCAGCAAAAGACGCGCCAGGAAAACAGACGCCAGCAAAAGAGACCAAACAAAAATCCTGACGATGATATACCTATAGGCTTTAACCTAGCCCATAGATTGTCAGGTATATAGACGCAGGTTATTGATCGCAGATTATGAAATCTATAAGGCCGACTCTCTTGGTACTTTTTATTATCCTATGCCACAACAGCGTATCTTTTGCTGAAGATATAGAAAATCTTTTTCCTAAGTCAGGCTTTATAAAAACTGACCAGGTGAATATAAAAGCAGGCTATAATATAAACTTTGAAAACCTGTACAAACTGAAAAAAAACGACCCTGTAAAAATAATAGGGGAATATTACGATTGGTTCAAGGTGGCATTGCCCAGAAAAGCCCACATATACATCA
The DNA here is from genome assembly GCA_043814965.1 of Candidatus Omnitrophota bacterium. Taxonomy (GTDB): domain Bacteria; phylum Omnitrophota; class Gorgyraeia; order Gorgyraeales; family Gorgyraeaceae; genus JBDRCN01. The sequence continues at coordinate 4,192 of JBDRJN010000003.1, read as the reverse complement.
AGACTGACTTTGTGAATATAGGTGAGCCGAATACAGGTACCCTTAAAGCATCTCGCGTAAACCTAAGGGCACGGCCAAGTCTGAACAGTTCTGTAGTAGGACAGGCCTCAGAACCAGAAACAATAACTATTATTTCCGAAGAAAATGGTTGGTATGAGATAGAGCCTACCATTGAAACAGCCGGGTGGATCCACAAGGACCAGGCCGTCTTTAAACTTGACGAAATATGACTATTATCCTGAGCTTGACTCTTTTTTTCCTAGCAGTAATAGTGCATGAATACGCTCATGGATGGGTTGCCATGAAGTTGGGGGATAATACCGCAAAAGACGCTGGGAGGCTCACGTTGAACCCCATAGCGCATATAGACCCTATAGGTACGATATTCCTTCCTCTTTTATTGATATTATCAAGGTCTCCATTTGTTTTTGGATGGGCAAAGCCTGTTCCGGTAAATTTTCGGGGACTTAACAACCCAAAAAAAGATATGATATGGGTAGGACTTGCCGGGCCGCTGGCTAATATAATATTCGCGATAATATTGTCTTTTTTCCTAAAACTTTCCAACCTGAACCAGGACTATTCTATCGTGCCGGTACTATTGAGCACGGCTATACTGATCAATCTTGTACTGGCAGTATTTAACATAATACCGATACCTCCTCTTGACGGCTCAAGAGTGATGATGGGGTTGCTGCCAAGAAATATGGCCATAAAATACAGCGCGCTAGAACCCTATGGTTTTATAATAATAATCGCACTACTGTATCTAGGGATAATAGGAAAAGTGATCTGGCCGCTTACTACCATTCTGGCGCGCCTGTTAGGAGTGCTTACATGAAAACTATAAAGGTAAACCTAGGAAAAAGAAGCTATGATATCATGGTCTCTTATGATCAAATAACCAAGCTAGGTTCTATCCTCAAAAAGTTAAAAATAGGGCAGGATGCCTTTATAATAACGAACCCTGTGATAAAAAAGCTCTACTCGCAAAAAGTAAAAAAGTCCCTTCTGAAATCAGGTTTCAATGTAAGGGAAGAGATAGTGCCTGATTCAGAAAAAGCAAAATCAGAAAAATACTGCCTTAGACTGCTCAATAATATTTCAAGGTTTGATGGCTCAAAAAAAAGACTCTTTATAATAGCTTTAGGGGGAGGGGTCATAGGTGACCTGGCCGGATTTGTTGCCAGCATATATAGAAGAGGCATCCCCTATATACAGATCCCCACGACACTCCTTGCCCAAGTAGACTCAGCGATAGGAGGTAAGGTTGCTATAGACCTAAGGGTAGGAAAAAACCTGGCTGGGGCTTTCTACCAACCTAGGCTTGTCTTCAGCGATATGTGCTTTTTAAAAAGCCTTTCCAGGAGAGACCTCGTATCAGGACTGTCTGAGGTCATAAAATATGGCATAATAAGATCTCCTTCTTTATTCAACACCATAGAAAAAAGGTCTTCGAAGATATTAAACTACGATAAGAAACTGCTTCAGTACATCGTATATAACTGCAGTCTCATAAAAGCAAGGGTCGTAGAAAAAGATGAGCTGGACAATAAAGGCATCCGAGTGATATTGAACCTGGGGCATACTATCGGGCATGCCATTGAATCAGCCGCTAGTTATACCAAGGCCTATTCTCACGGAGAAGCTGTCGCGCTAGGTATGCTATCAGCTTCTAATATATCAAAAGAACTGGGTATGTTAAAAGATGCTGATTACTTGCGGATAAGGTCATTGATCAAAAAGATAGGCCTGCCCGTCAAATTAAAAAAAGTCGACATAGACAAGATATTTTCGATGCAGGAGCATGACAAAAAATTCATCCATGGTAAAAACAGGTTCGTACTGCCTGTAAAGATAGGGAAAGCCGCGGTAAAAGAAAATATACCTAGAACTATTATAAAAGGCTCTATCAAAAACCTGCTATGATAATAAGGTCCGATAAAGAACGCTTAAAAAAACTCAAAGAACTCGAACGAAAAATAAGCTATCGTTTCAAAAACAAGCAGCTCTTAAATCAAGCGCTCACCCATAAATCATACGCAAACGAAAAATACAAATCCGAGCCTCGCGACAATGAACGTTTGGAATTTTTTGGTGATTCTGTCTTAGGGCTGGTCACCAGCAAGATATTATACGATGAGTACCCCGAAAAAGACGAGGGGGCTTTAACACGCTATAAATCCCAGCTTGTAAGCGGAGCTACCATTGAACGTGTTGCAAAAAAACTTCATATAGGGGACTATCTTTTATTAGGGAAGGGTGAGGATGCCTCGGGAGGAAGAAACCAGCCATCAAACCTCTTGTGCGCCTTAGAAGCTATGATAGGCGCCCTGTATATTGATGGTGGTATAAAATCAGCTGCTAAATTTATAAAAACCAGCTTCAGGTCAGAACTCCAGCTTGTAAAAGAAGGGAAAGGGTCCAAAGATTATAAATCCATCCTTCAACAGATAGTATTAAAAAGATACAAGACGATCCCGTCTTACAACATCGTATCCACCGTAGGCCCTGACCATAAAAAACACTTCATTGTCGAAGTTTCTATTTTAGGGAAAAGATACGGGATAGGTTCTGGCTCCAGCAAAAAAAGCGCTGAACAGGCTTCAGCTAAAGAAGCTATCTCTGAAATCCAGCCTTCTCTGTCTCTATCTCAGGTCTAGAGTTATCTCTTCGCTGTCAGGCTTTCTGATCTTTATGTAGTCGTTCATTATAAGAATGACTTTCCCGCCCAAAACATCATCTCCTTCTTTTGCGATCTTGCCGTTTATAATAGCCCATTTGCCAGCAGGGTCAGAATCATAAACAATGCCTTCTAGTTCTATCGCATTTTCATCAAACTCCAAAACAGGATCTCTGGCAGGAGAGGGGTTTTTGGGGGCAATTGGGGTGGTAGTCCTGGCTGCATTAGCTATAGGGGCAACAGGCACATAGACCGCATCTACCCTTGATGTCTGTTTGTATAACATTACACTTACCAAAAAAGCCACTAAGAATATCAAGGCTGCTATAAACGAATGAAGCCGTTTATGAGAAGATAAAGAAGAAGTGGCGAGGGGGGAGGGTTTCTCTTTGGCAGCGTACTCTTTTTGCTCTATAATAATATCTGTTTCTTTACCGATAGTATTGGAGCTATATTCTTTTCGAGCCTTTCTTATCGCGTCATTTATTATGCTCATTCAAAAATCCCTTCGATCTCCTTGGCGCATTTTTTTATTATATCGGAATTTATTTCTTCTTTCTCCATAACATACCCTGCTAGAAGCGCTTTATTGCATACGATATTTATAAGCCTGGGGACACCTTTGGAAAACCTATATATCTCTTCCACAGCATCTTCGGTAAAGATCTTTTTTTCTTTTATGCCCGCGACTTCAAGCCTGTGAACGATGTACCCATCGATCTCATCTCTGCCAAGAGGGGAGATATGGTATCTTACGGCTATTCTTTGCCTAAGCTGCTCAAGATCTTTGGAAAGAAGCTTCTCTTTTAATTCAGGTTGTCCTACAAGCACGATCTGGAGTAGTTTTTCCTTTTCCGTTTCCAGGTTTGATAATAAGCGTATCTGTTCCAATATGGAAGATTTCAGGTTCTGAGCCTCATCCACTATAAGTACAACATTGTTATTATGCTTTAATTGTTCCAATAAAAATTTATTTAACTCGTTCAGGAGGTTTATCTTTGTCCTGCTTTTTACCTGTATTCCAAAATCCTGGAGAATGGCTTGCAGTATCTGGCTCTCTGGCAGGTTTGAATTGAGCATAAGCGCGGTCTTTGTATGGTCATCCAGGTTATTGATAAGGGCCTTGCATAAGGTGGTCTTTCCAGTACCTATCTCTCCGGTGATCTCCAAAAACCCCATACGCTCTTCAATGCCATACTGCATATGAGACATCGCTTCCTTATGTCTTTTGCTTAGATACAAAAAACTCGGGTCTGCTGTCACGCTAAATGGGTTCTCGGTTAGTTTATAGAAGTCCAGGTACATAGTTACCCTAATTATAGCACCTTTTGATGCGCTATCAAATATAATTTTATGGCTATATTCCAGTAGGTGCATTGTAACTCATATTGCGAAAATTTTCAATTCAAAACCCCTGATCTGTTATTCGTAACTTCCGACACCAACTCGTTTGCTGTCTTGTATCCCAGTATTTTACGGGGATAGTTATTCATCCATTCTTCTATTCTT
>JBDRJN010000002.1:0-164514 GCA_043814965.1 Candidatus Omnitrophota bacterium | reverse complement strand
CATATTGGAATAAGAGCCTTGCGTTTTCTCCTGAGGATTTGCCTAATTCTGCTAAGTCATTGCCGATCGATCTTAGATTAGTCTCTGTAATAATGTCTTTTAGAACAGGTAAGCCATCTTCGAACAAGTACCTTGCGTTTTTTCCTGAGGATTTGCCTAATTCGACTAAAGTAGCCCAATTTTTATCTATCCAGCCTATGCCAAAAGAATTTTTTAGAGCAGGTAAGCTATATTGGAAGAAGAAGCTTACGTTTTTTCCTGAGGATTCGCCTAATTCTGCTAAGTCATTGCCGATCGATCTTAGATTAGTCTCTGTAATAATGTCTTTTAAAGTAAGTAAGCCATATTGGAATAAGTGCCATGAGTTTTCTCCTGAGGATTCGCCTAATTCGACTAAAGTAGCCCAATTTTTATCTATCCAGCCTATGCCAAAAGAATTTTTTAGAGCAGGTAAGCCATCTTCGAACAAGAAGCTTGCGTTTTCTCCTGAGGATTCGCCTAATTCTACTAAGTTATAATAATTAGATTTAATAAATGTTGTACCAAAATTTTGCTTCATACCAGGATATTGTTTACAAAAAGCTTCTACTTCTTCATCTGTGGCAAGTTGTGTTTGATCCTGAATTTCTACAGTTGTAACCTCACCGCCATATTCAACTCCATTGAATACATATTCTTTCATATAGGCATATTTTTGCTGCACGATATCTGAGCTACTGGCCATTGCCCTGAATTCGTTTCCTTTCATGACATAGTAAACATAGGCCTCGGCAAAATCTTCATTCTTATTCTGAGCAGCATAAGAATTTAAAAACTGGCTATTATCTAAAGGCAAAGATACAGCATTACCCCAGGAGATCTCATAAAAATCCATGTACTTCCTGGTGGATGCTGCAATATGGCCTATTTCATGCACAGTAGTAAATGCAGTATCCCCATATGCGTTGCCTTCACATACGATATTCTTTGTTATGCCGAGCATGGATAGATAAGTTATATATCCTTTGCCTCCGGCAGGGTCATATTGTTCCTTTAAAGTAATCTTGTTCGGCAGATGTTCTTTCGGCACAAGACCTAATACAAAAGCTATATTTTTAAGGACAGGTAACGTAATGCCATTGCTGTTATCTATTAAATCAACACCCTTATTTTTTATATATTCTTTGACGCCTTCTATGTCTAACCCTTTCAGAAAATCAGGATCATAATATCTTCTTATTTCCTCTGTAAATTCAAAATTGGCGCGTTCGCCAAATACTTTATCCTGCAGGCCATAAGCCAGCTCATTACCCCTCGATCCATTAGCATAATTATATCTGATTAATTTTTCCTCTTCCGGCTCCATAGGAGATAGGCTAACAGGAAATAGGCTAAATTGTTTTTCCATGTAGGTTTTTAATGTACCTATAGCTTCTTCTATAGATGCTTCATTTTTAATATGTCCCCATCTTACCTGAAAGGCCAAAGCTTTTCTTAAATTTTTACCTGCCCCTCTTAAATATGTATGGGTATTGATATTATCCGGAGTAGATACTAAAGCGCCCTCCCCGAGTTCGTGGAAAATAGCTATTTGGTCTATTGCCCCATCCTGGTTGAAGAATATCTCCGAGAGATACAATGTACCAGTTTTTGTATCTAAATATCCTCTTATACCTTTATCATCCTGCATCTTTACGATGTTTTTGACGTTCTTTGATGAAGCAAGGATCTGATCAACATGCCCTCTTTCAGATTCTGTAAGTTTTACATTAGTTAAGTCAATATCAAGATTATTCTGAATAACGTCTTGGGCTAGCGTTTCGTAAGTGTTTAAGGTTATAGTTGTTCCAAATTTATCGCTGAAAGTTACAGTCTCATCTTCTTCATTCTGGCTTACAGTAACCTCACCTGTCAGGCCTTTGCCGATGGCATTATTATTAATCAATTCGGGTTCTTCAGCTCCCTGAATAGTGCTATTGGCATTAACACTAGGCGTTTCTATCTCTCCACGTTTAAAGATAACCCCTGATTTTAATGTTATTGTGCCATTGCTTTCTTCTAAATTTAGCTCTGTAACTGCCCTATCAAATGATTCCTTAGAAATAACTATCTCTTCTTTGCGATCAGTCAGCTTAAGCTCTGCAATAGCCCTTGCTAGGTCATATTCTATCCAAAGAGAGTCTTTTCCTGACAATGCATGATAAGCAGCATCCAGGAATTTTTCAGCAGAATATTCATCCAATAAATGCACATCGCTTATCAATGTGTCTATTATTACAGGTATATGGTACATCATATTGTAGAACAGAAAATCCCATGTTGTTGAATTCGGCATTACATTAAACCCATTATTTTCTACAGACTCAGCTCGTAACTTGCAATCATCATAAAAGTCCTTCATCTTTTGCGGCCATATATCATAATCGTTCCAATCAAATGATATGGTATATGCTTCTATGGAAGTCTCGCCAGTAGCTAAGGCCTCCTGATAACGGTGATGGCCATCAGCGATAAACTTCCCGTCTTTTCCAAAATCAAGAATGACTACAGGCGTCATAAAAAGGCCGTATTTATTGCGTATCTTGGTTTTTATAGACTGGATATCAAGCTTGGTCTGATATAAATAACCCTGGGTAGGCCTTAATAACGAAAGATTATATTGCCTGATATTTCTGCTACCAGACATATAAAGGTCTGCTTCCAGTCCGCCAAGATTTATTTCCAAGCCGTCCATAAGCTTGTCGTACACCCTTATTTGATGGTCACTATGTATCTGGCGCATCCTTGTGATTTCTTCCAGGGTAAGATCTAATGTAATATCAGAGTCATTTTTTAATTGTGCCAGATAATTATTGTTTTTAGCATCCGAAGCGTATCTAGAGACAAAATTAATATAACCCTTTAGGGATAGTTTTTTGTCGTTTAGATTCTGCATAGTAAGGTCTGCGCCTCTTCCATCAAGGAACATCTCTGTTTCCATATCTCTCGGTGCGCCGCATTCATGAGAATCTTCTTCCTCTAAGACTGCTGTCAGGAATTCATCAATAAAGGCATTGTTTTCGCCGTTATTTATCATGTCTTCTATTACAGAAGCATTGAAGATAATTATGCCGTTTTGGACATCATCTCCTGCGATATAGTCATATTGATCTGCAAGGACTATGGTTATTATTTGGTTGGCTGGATTGCCTTCTGGATACATCTTTTTTGAACGCGCTATTGCATTAGCAAGAAGCTGTGGGGTAAGTACTTCCACTACAGCTTGTTTATTGGTCGGGCCCCTTATAGTAAAGGTGATATTCACGCCTTTCTGGGTTATGATAGGTATGTCTTCGCCTATCTGGACGCCTATATCCTTTGGATCCAGGGTAGAATCTATAGTGTAAGTTTTGCCATTTACTGTAAACTTTGTATTATCTACGCTTCCGTCTTTACTAAAAGAATGATCCGTATTCTTCGGCTGCATGGAGAAGTTGGCAGGGATTTGGGTTACTGTAATATCGCCTGCAAGGCCTTGGTTTTGGAATGCAAAACATTCTACATCAGCCCATAGATTACCTTCTTCATCCCTGTAAGGGCTCTCTTGCCAGGTTACTGGGAAGCCTCCTGGGATCTTTTCAAAGGCATGCCTGGCATCATCATTATCCGGGTAAGCTACAACCAGCTCGCCTTTAGCGATTTCATTAACTACTTTGTCAACTATACGGCCTAAGATCCCCTGGCCCCTAAATTCTTCAGAAACTTCCACAAGGCTTATCTCATAAAAATCTTTTTTTCCAAAGCCTGATAATATTCCAGTTCTTTTTGTTACATGAGCAAGCGCTAAGGGGTTATCGACACTTCCTAATCTAACTATATAATTTTCTCCTATCGCACCAGCTACAGAAGCATACCAAACTCTACTGGAAAAATGCTTAGGCTTGCCATTATTTAACCAATTTACAATGCTTTTCGTGAAATTTGCTCTATCTTCATTCTTTTCAGAAGAGAGGATTGTCAATTCCCCCATGGATAAGTTGGCAAAAGTAGCTACTGAAGGCCTCTCTCTTTTTGTACCTGAAATTACTACCCTATTTTTAGCCTGTGTTAGATTCGACTCTCCAACGCCCCTATAAATCACACGATAACTCTGCTGCCACTGGTCTTCCGGTGACAGGTCCCTGCTATAGAACGTTTCAACTGTATAATTATTCTTCTTCCAACCATCATACATATCTTTATTAGCTGGTTTTATAAGCATGATCCTGCTGTCGCTCCTTGCGCCTATACCGCTGTCCAGTAAAGCTCGTTCATATATCTTTGTCTTTAGGTCGTTTGACACAAGACCATTTTTCCTGAAATCCTTTAATACATATCCAAAATCTACCATATACACAGAACTTGTATAATCTCCTTTTTTAGCCCTGTCCTGCATGAACATAAAATCATCTTTATGATAAAGCGCGACGCCTATGCTCTTACCATCAGATGACTTTGCTATTACCATGGCTGCGTTTTTAGTATATTTTATATCTCCTCTCCAGCCAGACCTAAAACCATGATCATCCAACTCTCCTTCTGGGTCAGATAAGTTTTCCACTATACCTAACATCTCTTCCTTATCTGTAGTCTCATCCAGCGTATAATATATCTTCCCGCTATCGGTTGTTAGCTCAAATGGGCCTTTCAAGCTTAAGATGTCATAAGCCCTTGATAATACCCTGAATCTATATGCGTTTTCCTGTATATTCCTGTAATACTCTTCGGCCTTTCCGCTTTGGGTGAGTTCTTCTGGGTCTAATTCCAAAGAAGTACTCATAGATGTCAGCGAAGTGTTTAAGAGCTCATAGAATCCTTCTCTAGACCTGGCATTTCTTGTAATATCTTCTATCTTTTCCAGGCCTTCTGAATTAAGGAATTTTTTATATTTTTTATTAAGCTGATTTAAAACTGTTTTGTCATCCAGTTCTTCAGCTTTGGATATGCCTTTTTCAATATTATTAAGCATGCTTTTATATACTCTATTGGCTGCAGCTGACTCTGTAGGTTCTGCGGTCCTTCCTAGCGACTTTAAAAGTACGCCTAATCCTTTTTCATTATAATCAAAATAACCGCTGGGTATATGATCTATAAGCTTTTTATATACCTCACCTGTAAAACCTTGGCTGTCAGGTCTTTTCTGGATGCCAGCAGCGAGAACAACATCAGGTGTCGTTATTGGTGTAGGAAGGTCATAGAGTTGTCTTACGACATGATTTTCTATTTGCTCAAGGTTTTCATTTGTTATAGGATAATTTACAGGGAGATTGCTAAATCCGTCATCAGGCCCAAGTTTTTTATCTCCATCTTTAAGATCAGCCAGTAATCCTTCTTGTGACAATTTTTTCATTATACAACTTACATATGCATGGTTAAGTTCATGACGCATAGAGCTATTCTCATTAGTAAAACTTGTTGCTAATCCTTTTATCGCGGTTAACATATACATAAAAGTTATAGGTAAAGCTACCAGAGGGCCGATCAATGGGCCAAAGACTGAACCCGAACCTATCATAATAGCTATAGCGCTTAAAAAAGGAGTTATAAAAACGGTTTTTCCAGGCATTATTACCTCAAGGTTTCTGTTGAAATCTTTATATTTTACACGCGGCTGTTGGCTAAAGAAAGGCCTAAAAAGATATTCTTCCCACAATAATAAATCTGGCCTGGCCCTTTCCCCTGTTTTTATTTCCCTATATAAGTTCTTTATAACACCTATTGCCCCTTCTCGTTTCAACGCATAGCCTATTCCCAAATCCTTTGTAAGGGCCTTTATATATCCTTCATATTGCATTGCGCTGATAGACCCATTTTTAGGTATGGCAGGCCTTAATGACCTTACGATATTGACTACATCATTGATGGTTTTTTGCTCTCTGGTTTGCCCTGCTTCTATAGGAGCGATCTTTCTTTTATTTACAATATCATCTATAATACTGAGTACGCCTGATTGTTTGGTATCAGAAAGCGTGACGCCTGCTTTTCCATTTATAATTTTATCCTTTATTGCTTTTATCTCGGAAGCATTGCCTGAGGCAAGTATTGGAAGATTAGCATTTAGCCATGGGATACCGCAAGCGCCTTTAAGAAATACCAATTCGTCTTCTATGTCAGTGCCTATAGCTACTATCGCATCCCAGTTATCATCTAACCAGCTGCGGGTAAAGGTGGTTAAGCCATATTCTCCAATTAAGCGCGCGAGCCTGTTGCCTACATAATTATTGCCATTTCTTATCAGCTTTACTATGCCGTCCCAGTGGCTACTTATCCAGCTTTCAGCAAAATGATCTATCAGATAACTAAAATTCTTCATTTCTTCAATACCATTGGTTTCGGAATTTATAACGATATCTATAATGTCAGAAAGATGCTTATCAATGAAATCAATGGTATAACCCTGGCTAATCAAGTCTGGCAAGCTATTGTCATATCTATCGCCAAATAAGTCTGATGCATCGCCAACAGAAAATTCCCTACTCTCTGCCTTAGCAAGAATATCAATATTCTTCTCTATAAAAGCCTGCTTAAACATTTTTTCCATTGCAGGGTATTTTTTGCAATATCTCTTTATATCTTCTTCTTTGGCAGATACATTTTTACCCTGGCTTTCATGATTATCTTGATAGACAGATCCTGTGGTATAGGTGTCTTCGATATATCCGCTTTCTGATTTGGGAACACTACTTATGCTTTTCTGATATTGAGGCTGCTTCGCAAGCCTATTGTATATATGGTTTACTGATGGGGCTTGATTGTGCCATTGTGATGCAAGTAATTGCGCCTTTCCATTACCGTCTGTGTTAGAGTTTTGCACTATCCATTTCCTCATCTGATCGTGGTCGAGACCCAACTGTTTTCTTCCATTCTCCCACTTAAATATTTCAAATTTTTCGTGTTTTTTGATATCTCTTCTATCCCTGCCTTTAAACTGAGCATCTATATATATGACTGGCTCCCCATAGAACTGGCCCAGGCCAATATGGCCTAATAGGCCTGTATTTAAAAGAAGCTCTTCTATAGGTATGACTATCTGGCCATCCGAGTCCCTATACTTTTCCTTTATTTTCTTCTGCTCTTCGGATGTCATATTCTGAAAATCTTTTAGGTCCTCAGGAAGATTTTCTTCTATGGCATTATGCACATCCGATTGAGTGATTCTCTTGTTAGCCTCATCGGCTGCGGCAAGAGTAATGTCCGGCTGCATTATTTCTCTTTCAGCATCTGCTTTTGTATATCTCTCAATGATCGCTGACAAACTGCTGGCTTCCTGGATTCCAGTAAAAATAGAAGCTGGTTTTTCAATAAAATCTACTATGTTTCCATTTTCAATAGCTTGATCTTTTCGTTTGGCAAGATTTTTATTAAGATGACCTACATCAGCTGGTGTCTGTACTAATATAGGCCCGTTGAATCCTTCGCTCTTAAGATCACTAGCCAAAGACAATCCATCTGGCCCACCCAGATTAAGATCCGTAACTACCATGTCAAAATTTTGTGTTTTAGAAATATCTAAAGCATTTTTAGCAGAAATAGCAGTAACGACTTTGTAGCCTGATTGTTCTAATTCATATTTATAGCTGATTAAATGTGACTCTTTATCATCTACTAATAAGATTGTCTTTTGAGCTTGGGTAGATTTATCATTATCAACATTCTGTTGATTTATCTCTTCTGGAACTGGCTGCGGCGTTTGGGCTGGCTGCTGTTTGCCTTCTATAGGCAATGTTATGGTAAATGTGGTGCCATTATTTGCAGGGTCTTTGGTCATGAAATCCAGTATGCCGCGGCCTATCTGGATCGTGCCATTATGTTCACGCGCATACAGCTCATTCTCGGTCAGGCCAAGGCCTGTGCCGCCTTTTCTTTGAGTAAAAAATGCCTTTTTGGAAGACTGTTCAAGGCCTTCTTCAGGAAAACCCAGGCCATTGTCAGAAACTTGAAGAATGATATTCTTCCCGTCATCCGATAACCTGGTCCTGATGCCAATATGTGTAATATCCATGGTTTTACTTAACTGGTCATTATTTGTTAAGATATTACTTATAAGGCACTCTATCATCCTCTTATTGGCTTCAGTCACAGGTATAGTAGATAAATCAAGAGATACCTCTAGTTCCGGATTTTTAAACCCTTGCTTAATTTTAGCTACAATATTGCTAATCACTGCATTAAGATCGAGAAGCTCTTTTTTAAGATCCCCTTCCCCTTGTATCCACGCCAACCTTTCCTCAAGGATCTCTATGATTTCATTGATAGGCTTTCCGACATCCTGTATTGACTCTAATTCTATGCTATTGGGGCTGCATTTTTTCTCTAATTCTTCACATTGCGCATATAAGTCTTTTACTCTTTTTAAGATAGATTCCAGGCTATTCAGCCATTTTTCTTCTATGCCTTCTTCTAGCTCTTTATTAAGATCTATAGGAATAGCTTCTTCATTATTTAAGTCACTATTAGCTTTTACTATCCTGTCAGCCTCGGCCATGATCGCCATAAGGCCTTTCATTATTTCAGCATTAAGTTTTTTCCCGACTCTAGAGGTTTCTACGGAATTACGTATACCTGTACCAAGAAGGCCTTTTATATCATATACTGTGCCAGCATGTTCCATGCTCCTTAATGCGATGTATATCTTTAGAAATTTTACATCACCCAGCATGTCGCGTATAGGCTTTAGGGTTTTCTTTATGTCTTCCTGCTTTTGCAAATACCTTTCTACTTCTTTCTTTCTCCTAACATTATCACCTCCGTAGGTTTTGACTATTTCTAGTAAAGATTCGGATATATCCCTTTTTTCTCCCTGGAGGCCATCCATCAAGCCTCCCAAAAGTTCAGAGGCTGTTTTAATATTTATATCTTCTTCTGATGACAGGGCTTTTACTGCTAAATTAAGCGCCTCTTCAAGATTGCCTTTTTCCATTGCAGTATCATAAGCTTGATCGATCAGAGACAGCGCAAGTTTTATTACTATAGGGTCTCTTAATGGAAAATCAGTGGTCAACTCTTTCATGTCTAGATTAACATCCACTATTTTTAAATCAGAGTGGTGTAGTTTTATTGTATTCTTGAATAAGTTCTCAGTAACATTCTTCTTTTCGCTAATATCTCTTTTAAAATCATCTGCCCTAAGGATAATAATACCATTAGGGGAAAGGCAACTTTTCAAAATATTTAAAAAATTATCTATGTCATATTGATAATCCGGGGCATTAATAGTTATTACATCAAATTTTTTATTTAATTTTCCTAATTTTTCATAGCTTAAATCGTTTAAAACTATATTAATATTTTTAGCAGTCTCTATAGTTTCGGTATCCATTCCAGGTGCAATACCATATAATTCTACTCCTGACAATCCACTGGTTCTTAACTTATACAAGAACCCAGCATTTTTGCCAGTGCCAATATCTATAATACTTGTATAATTATTTGTTTTTATATAATCAACGAACGAAACGCCTGCCTGTTTTTGAGGGCTTTTTATTTCTACTTCTTTTTCAACTATTGCCTCTCCCTTAAATTCAAATTCATTTATAAAAGTTGAATCCTCTAATTTATCTATCTTTGTATATTTAGGCGCTATAATACGGCCTCTATCAAGATATGCGTATCCTGCGCCTCCCAAACCGCTGATATATGAAACCCCAAGATCATTTACATTGGATTCCAATAAGTCCCTTATGTTTTCAGCCCTATCCTTGGTCCATCTGCTGGTAGAAGCTACCCACGTGGACCTGCAGAACAAGAGATCAGCCTTTTCCTCAAATAATACCTTATAGGCATTCTCATCTGTTAGATCAGCGTAAATAAACTCCTTTTCTATGCAATTTCTCCATACAGGATCAAGGCCTTCAAATTGTCTATCAATCTTTCCGGATACTTCGGAAAGATTTGCTAAGTTTATATCATACCCTATAAGCCTGATCTTTATCTTTCCCTGTTCTGCTGATGAATAAAGATCATTTTTTTTGAGGTAATCTATTATCTTATTCGCTGTCTCATAGAGCGCGTGCCCCTCGCCTCCGACCCCTATGCTCTTTACTGTCAAAACTATGTTGTCATTTTTTATCTTCTCTCTCATAAGGCCGGGCAAAGCGATATCTATCAATTGCCCGCCTTGATCCCCTATGCCGGAATATAGCTTTGAAAAAGACCTGTATGATGTTAATTTTTTTATTGCTTCAGTAAAAAACCTCTCATCATAATCTTCAGAGTAGTTTAAATAAGGCGATAGCGCCTTGATCAGAATATCCTTAAAGGCATTTTGGCCTGTACGTTGTATTATTCCAGAGAGATCTATCTCTTGGCCTGCTTGTGATGGTCTTGCGCTTACCACTAACTGATCAGGCCTGGTTCTTGTCTCATTGGAAGCTATACTAAAAGATGAGATTATGTCTTTGGAAGGGATAGAATCGACTCTACTTATTGCCCCGGCTTTAACAAAAAGGGTTGTACTGCCGTAGGAAACATACCAGCCTTCCCCGATATTTTTAATATTTATACTTTCGCCGTCTCTTATAGCTTTTCTAAATTTCTTTTTGAACATCTTCCTTATGTTTTCTTCATCAGGGGTTATCCCTTTTTCCAGGCCTACTAATAACCCGAGCGCTACTTCTATTGCTACAAAATTATCAGTGAACCCATATACATCCATCTCGCTTAAAAGGTCTTTGTTGAGCCAGCCTTCTTTTTCTCCCTTTCTTACCAGCTCATTAAAATCTTCTTTAAATTTTGATTTACAAAAACTCACAATAGCCCTTAGATCATTTATATTATCTTTTATATCTGGGTTATATATATAAGGCATATCATTGAAAGAAGAGATATTTACCCTATGGTTTCTATTATTAAAGCTATATACAGGCCTTTTATATTTAAATAATTCGCTTACAGAGGGAAGAGGATAGCAGGTGGATGTCAGGAAAAATGAATGGACCAATATTAGTGCTATTATCTTAATGAATATTCTATTTGGCCCTCTTTTACAGCTTTCCATAGGTTTAGATTTTTTCGGCACACTAAAAAGTGTGCCTTGACTAGTACTGCGATTTACGGATTATCTGGACACGCCTCTAAATTGTCCTTCGTCATGGGAAAAGGTTTATTCAATATTAGAGGCAATGTCTCAGATAAATATCCTTTAAAAATATAAGAGCCAGGTCTCGATAGATACCTGGCTCTTCAATATCGATTAGAGACCCATGACTTAATTTCTCTAATTTTAAATACTTTTTAAAACTCTAGTATAAAGTATACACTATAATTTTAAATTGTCAATACTGGACTTATTTTATATTTTATTAATTGTTATAACTTGTTTATTTAGGTAGGGTTATAGTTTTCTGAGATTGGTACTTTCCTTGCCTGTCAGAGTAGGAGATATCGCACTCTTCCCCGGACTCAAAGAATATGATCTGCGCTATGCCCTCAAACGCATAGATCTTGACTTTTGATGAGGAAGTATTGGCAATACTGATAGTTAAATACCCTTCCCATCCTGGCTCAAGGGGCGTTACATTGACCAGCGCTCCACTCCTGGCATAGGTACTTTTACCAGTACAAATGGCAAGAACGTTTTTAGGCATTTTAAAGTACTCTAAGGACCTGGCGAGTATAAAAGAATTAGGGGGGATAATTACATTATCCCCACTATGGTCTTCAAATAAATCTTTATCTATATTTTTTGGATCAACTAAGTTATCTTTGGCGCCTTTAAATATCTTAAACTCATCCGAAAGCCTGATATCATACCCAAAACTAGACAAGCCGTAAGAGATATTACCTTCTCTTATCTGTCTTGGTTCAAATGGCTTTATAATATCTCCTTCCAAAGCCATGTTTTTTATCCAGGAATCCGGTTTTATCGACATGATATCAGCACTTTGAATAACCACAGGAACGGCATACTACACAACCTTCTTCGTGCCTGAGCGCAGCCCCGCAATCAGGACACACTCCCACGACATTACCCAGCTTATCTTCTATCATTGTATGAGGAGACCTTTGTTCAAGCTCTTCCTCTTTGGTATGCATACTGCCGCTTCCCAGCCTCAATTCAAGCACTCTTGCTATAGCATCAGCGCATGAGAATATCCTCCCGCCTTTTCCCCACGACGGAGAAGGACAGCGGATGCCCCTTAGCTGGTCTACGATCTTTTTATTTTCAACTCCTGAACGAAGCGCTAAAGACACAAGCCTTCCTATTGCCTCCAGCTGGCTGGCTGCGCAGCCGCCAGCTTTTCCCATCTGGATAAATACCTCGAATGGCATATTGTTGTCATCCACATTGATAGTAATATACAGATTACCGCAGCCGGTATTTACCTTAGTAGTCGTACCAGTCGTCACAACAGGCCTTGGCCTGGGAGCTACATTTTTATCTTTTGCGATAGAGATGTTCTTGCTAAGCGCGGGGTTTGAGCTTATATTAAGCACTTGTTCTTCCCTGCTTTTATCCCTATATATAGTGATGCCTTTACATCCTAATTTATACGCAAGCATATAGACTTCATGCACATCTTCCTTGGAAGCATCCTGATGAAAGTTAACTGTCTTTGAAACAGCATTGTCAGTATATCTCTGAAAAGCTGCCTGCATCCTTATATGCCAAATAGGCGCTATGTCATGTGAGGTCACAAATGTCTTTTTATATTTCTCAGGGACTTCTGGGATATCCTTTACGCTACCCCTTTCTGCAATATCTTCCATAAGTTTCCTGGAATAAAACCCCTCATTTTTTGCTATCTCCTCAAACAAAGGATTGACCTCTACAAGTTTATCGTTATCCATGACATTCCTGTAATACGAAAGCGCGAATATAGGCTCAATACCGCTTGATGTATTGGATATGATCGATATGGTACCTGTCGGGGCAATAGTAGTAAGGGTCGCGTTCCTTCTCATGCCTACCTCTTGTTCAGCAAAGATACTGTCATTGTATGACGGGAAAGCTCCTCTTTTACCAGCCAACTCTTCTGACTTCACCTTTGACTCTTCATCTATAAAACTAGCAATTTTTCCAGCCAGCTCTACTGCCTCATCGCTATTATAGGGTATCTCCAATTTTATAAGCATATCTGCCCACCCCATGACACCCAGCCCTATTTTTCTATTGGCGCGGGTCATGTCTTCTATCTCTTTTAGCGGGAACTTATTCATGTCTATGACATTATCAAGAAAATGTACTGCGGTATGTACAAGCTTTTTTAGTTTCTCCCAATCTATTTCCTTTTTCTCATTACCAACCACAACTGTTGAAAGATTTATCGAACCCAGGTTGCAGCTTTCGAACGGCAGAAGCGGCTGTTCCCCGCATTGATGAGCTACAATACCACTGACAATCATAGAGTGTGTTTGTGGTTCTGTAATATCATATACTTTCCGTTTTCCAATTTTTTTGATAAATAAAATATCTTCTTCATATTCCTGACGATAAAATCTTTTAAATCTTATACTATCCAAACTTTTATTTTTTTTCTCGTTTGAAAAACCTACTAGCAATCTAAATCTCTCGCGGCTTTCTCCAAATATCCCTAGTTCAAACAGAATCCCATCGCTGCTATAGGTCTTATGTTTACCGTCTTTCGTAATATATGGGAATAAATTTTCTCTAGGTTTTCTGCTGCGATCGTAAAGCTTACTTTTAATTCCAAAATTTAACAATAATAATTGTACTTGGTTGAGCAATGTTTTACTTTTTGATGTCAAGGCAACCCATGAGCTATTACTTTTAGGATTATCCCTTACTGTGCCATCAGCTCCAAACAAACCCTGCAAAAATCCTATCACTGCTTCTTTTGGCGCAGTATAAATCGACTCAGGCACTTCTTTTTCATGAGACTGCCATGCCTTAACTCCTAAAGATTTAAAAAATTCAACAAAATATTTACTATGGTACGATAAGTGCTTTACTCCGTTCTCCCTTTTAACCTCTTTGATATCGCATCCATACCAATTATTGAGACTCTCCTTTAGGGAAGCTAAAATTTCTTTGTCATCTTTACTGAATGTCAACCCAACTCTACAATCTTTCTCTCCTTCCCTAAGCCATCCATCACCTACGATCCAGCCTAAAGCCTGGCCCAATTCCTTACTCCACTCTAAAGGCAAATTAAGTTTAGACCTAAGCCCGTTTTCTCCTATAAAATTGTTTACAACAGGAAACGGCAGGCGTTTATCCTCATTAAATCTTCCTTCGCCTGACTGGATCAATATTTTGTGATAATTTTTCTTAAGGCCTTTTAATTCAATCCAGCCTTTTGTAGTCATTATCTTATGATCGCCTGTTGCTTCTAATTCATAACCAGAAGCGGTTACCAGTTTAAACACTTCTTTTTCTCCGCTATACAGTGCCTTACTTATAGAGTTAAATGTAATGCCGCATCTTGCCTTTATTGCCAATCCGCCTCTTTGCCCTTCGGAATATAATATTTCAGCAACCCTGTCATCAGTGGCAACCCTGAGGCCTCCTTTTTTAAAAAACTTAACTATATCGCTCATCTTCATAAGCCCATGTTCTGTAGAGACCAGGGTATTTCCTGTAACGCACGGATTAGTAGATTCTATCTCTCCTAGTTTGGGAGTAGGGTTATATTTGTTTATCCTGTCTATAAACACGATACCAGGTTCACCATTTTTCCATGCAAGCTCCACGATCAGGTCAAATACTTCTTTTGCCTTGAGCCTATTGACGACCTTTTTGGTATGGGGGTCTATCAGATTGTACTCTTTGTCATCTATGACTTTTTTCATAAAATCTTCTGTCAAGGCAATGGATATATTAAAATTAGTTATCTCTTTATCGCTTTCTTTGCACCTTATAAATTCAAGTATGTCAGGATGGTCTATCCTGAGGATCCCCATATTGGCGCCGCGGCGCGTACCGCCTTGCTTCACTGCTTGAGTAGCAGCATTGAATACCTTCATAAAAGATACGGGCCCGCTTGATACGCCGCCCGTTGATCTTACAACGCTATTTTTACCACGCAGCCTTGAAAAGCTAAATCCAGTACCACCTCCGGAATTATGGGATATAAACCCATTTGCTAAATAATTATGCCCGCAAGGAACTGTCAAATCATAGGTATCCATTATACCTAAAAGACTGACACCGGAAACCCTTACAAAAAAGTATTCTTCCTTTAATATTGTCTTAAAAAATTGTGGCATATAAGATATCTTCTCAATAACAGAAACGATCTTTTGCCTGGTCAACTCTCTGGGGCTGATATTCCTATGCATAATATCATCAAATAACCTGCGAGCCTCATGCCTTTCAGAAAAACTGCCAAGTTCATTATACCAGTCTTTGATCCTGTTTTTTTGATTCGGTATAACCTCTCCGCGCTTAAACATTGAAGAAATAACAACCCCTTTTAACCTATCATTTTTTCTCTTTAACAAAAATCCTATCTTTTTCTTGAAATTCAAAAATCCCTGTTTTGTGCATACAGAAACCTGGAAACTGTCCGTAAATTTGAAATAGGTTCTCTGCGTAGGTATACCTATATAAAACATTAAGCTCTGGAGGTCTTCTGAAAGAACCTTAGAGCTTGTGCTTAATGTTATATGGCCTGTTTCCCGAATACAACCGTCAGCAGAGAACAACCCTCTTAGAAAAGCGCAGATTATATCTTCAGTTGCCCCTAAAAGAACATCAGGAATTCTTGCATTTCTGGAAGAAGGCTTGGTTATGCCTAAAAATTCAAACCACTGTTTAGCTATAATACTTAAAATCGCAACCTCATAACCCTTGTTCGCTGTCAAACTAAAGCTAGCTTCCTTATTAAAAACAGCCTTTGACAAACGTTTTATTATATCCACCATCTCTCTATCATCTTTTCCAACAGAAAATCTGATACCATCTCTATGGTTGGATCCATCGCCCACATAAAGACCTATTAGTTCTGCTAACTCACAAGTCAATGTTTCAAGAATATTTATTCCATGTGCTTTGAATTGGCCTGAATTTACCACCGGTTTGGATCTATATCTAAAAGAAGGTAACTTATTTTTTCCGCCATCCAATTTATCGCAGAGTTTCATCGCTACCCAATCGCCAGCTTTAAGGTCTCCTATCTCCCGCCAAACATATTCACCATTCTCAGCTACTACTAAAAGTTTATGCTCCCCCGTTCCTTTTATTGCATAACCCCTATTTGTAGTAACCTCAAAAACAATCTGTTTTCCATTGTTATAAAGGCCTTTTACAAGCGAATACCCTTCTTTAGTCTGAATCTTGGTATTTTTCTTTATTTCATTTAACCTCTTTATGCCGCTTTTAGTCTTAACTAGTGTATCTGCGGTCAAGCATTTGTGGATCATGGCCGTATTTTTTATTGCATCGAATATTGAATCCATCGAATCTCCTACAGGCAAGACAAAACATGCGGATAATTGCCCTAACTCTTTTCCTGCATTCATGAGCGTTGGGCTGTTTGGCATGAACTCAAAATTACTCATCGCATCGTAAAAATTATTCTCTACTTCTTTGATCTCTTCGACAGCCGCCCCATACAGCTCATCAGCCTTAGCTATGTGAAAAGCGACTCTTTTAAACATCTCCTCGGGAGTCTCGATCACCACTCCATCCTTATCTTTTTTTAAATATCTACGCTTAAGGACTGTCAGACAATTTTCAGAGATGTTTATTTTTTTCATGCCATTTGTTTCTACCTGCATCTTCACCTCCTGTATGCTTCCGCGGGGTTGGTGTTACGTGGTTATTTTTTGGTTAGACACAAAAATAAGTATATCATCTAATAATATCAAGTCAAGTGAAAAAATACAATATATTGCTATTTGGCCGGTACTCAATAACTATATGTAGTGTTTTAGATGATATCGACGCTATCCTGAGGAAGCCAGCCCCTTAGATCCTTCGAAAGGCCTACTTCATACCAGTTATTTATCTTTTTTAGCACCCGGAGCCTTGTTCCTTCATGCAATGTAAACTGCTTTAGATAATCTTCTTTTGGCCCGCTTCTTATATCAATTTCTTCAGAAATCACTATAGCTTCTTTTAGAAAATACTGAGCTTGTATCTTCGAGGACAAAAATATTATAAATACTATAAATAATATTCCGAACGCGCTTACAGTATAAAATATATATTTTCTTTTTTCAACAAAATTTATAGAAAAGACCAAGAACATGATCATTATAATAAAGATCATAGAGCTGGCTATCGTCAACTCATCTATATTTAACTTATCATAAAAGAAAAATATTGCGCTTAAGATAAATCCCCTATCCGGCCCTTCGATCTTGTCCAAGGTAAGCGCCCTTGCGATCTTCAGATTCAGCAGGATATCCCTGTCTCTGGGGGATATCCTCAGCGCTCTTTCATAATTCAGGATAGCTTTTCCTGTAGAGCCTTTTTTAAAATAACTATTCCCTAGGTTATAGAACACCTCTACATTCGCTTTGTCCATATCTATAAGTTTTTCATAAAGCGCGGCTGCGCCTTCATAATCTTCGTTCTGGTATTTAAGGTTAGCTGAATTAAAAATATCTTCCGGAGGATCAGCGAATAAAACCCCGCTAAAAATAAACACAATAAAAAATATAAACACTGCCTTTTTCGTATTGTTTATAATCCCATTACCCATAACCCGTTACCCTTAACCCTTTTTGATCTTTTCAAGTTCCCCTATTATGTAAATGGCCTTTTCCACTGTATTGGCCATATCTTCCTTGGTAAACTTACCTGACGCAAATCTTGCCATGTCGCAAAGGTCAAATAACTCACCGATATCATTGATAGCCTCATTGGAAAGCCCTCTTTTGATTAAGGTCTCTTCCAGCAGCCTTTTTGTAATAGATCCATTCGGAATATTGAGCTTACCTGCTATGTATTCTATGACAGCTTTATATATCTCGCTGTAAAAGTCCTTTGTAGAGCCTTTGGTCAAAAACTGCCTTGCCTTCTTAAGCCTGGCCGAGGCAATGCGCTTTGCGCTCCTGGAACGGGCATATCCTATATCCTTTTTAAGCCTTTCCCTGTAGAGACTCAGGGTAAGCAGTATTATATATAGGAGCAGTGCTGATAGATCAATAGCTATAAAGATCTTATTTTTATACAAGGTCCTTTTTTGTGAAGTAAAAGGTGAAGGATGTACCTTTATATACGAGATATCTTTTTTAAATATCTTTATCTCTTCTTTAGTAAGGCCTGGGGCCATAGGCGTAGATATGGTATCAGGTTCAGATCCTTCTGTTTTCTCAACCTCTATATTTATGGGCCCTATCTTTTTTTCAACATACCTTTTCTCGTAAGGGTCAAAATAACTATACTCTATGGGGCCTATGGATAATTTACCTTCTTTTTTCGGTATGATCATCTTTTCGAACGTCTTATTGCCCTGTACTATATAATTATCCTTGGAGATGTTCTCTGAGCTCCCGGAATCATAGGATTTTACATTATCCAGTTCAGGGATAAAAGGGCTGGAGATGGTCTTTATGTTACCTTTTCCTTCTACCTTCATATTTAAAGTCACTGGCTCGTTCTGTGTGATTTTTTCTTTGTCTATAGCGGCTTTTAGATCGAATCTACCTACATCCCCTTTAAATCCAATAGGCTTACTTTCATCGGGCAAAGAAAGCACATTCACTTCTATGGGTTCTGTCCTGAGTACTATGGGTTTACCTCTCCTAAAGATACTAAAAGGGTCTCTATCAAATACACTGAACGGGCTTCTTGAAATAAATCTCTCGACATCCTCTACGCTGGCTTCCAGCGTTGCAGGGCCTATTGTAAATTGCCCAGGTGAAGTTGCAAAAAGCGCTGTTTTGATCTCAGTTACAAGATACCTTGTGCCATTGATGGCCTTGTAATATTTATTTTGAGGGGGCATATCCTCTGTCCAAAAGCCTGTCGTATCAGGAGGAGAATACCTGGGATTCTCAAACAGGTCCACTGACTGATAAAAAGAAAATGTAAGTGTTATCTGCTCATTGACATATGCTGAATTCTTATCAATGGCCGTAGTAATAAAAAGCTCCCTGCCTTTATTCCTAGGGTCAGGCTCCGGGTTGCTGGTTCCGCTATCTTCAGGGTAAGTATATTTAGATGAGACAGTGCTTTTCTTGGCTTTTTCAGGGAGGACGTTGACCTTTATAGAGCCTGTAGAATAGGTATTGCCTTTGTATTCTATAGTAAAAGGCCCCAGCGTATGTTCTCCAGCACTATTGGGTACAAGTACATAATTAAAAGAGACAGAGCTCGAGACCTTGCTGTTTATTATAGAGATGTTCTGAGACCTTCCTGAAGAATAATAACCAAATCCACCCAGATCCGGTATCGTGGGTTCTGGTATATTAGATATGCTCCCGCTTACAACGATGGTGAGCGAGATCTCCTCGTCTACACATATCTCTTCCTTGTCTATGCTAGCTGATATTGAGATATCCTGCGGCCCAGCAAAAGAACATGGTAAAAAAATAAATATAAATATTATACAAAATAAAGTTCTTTTCATGCTACCAATCCTTCTCAACATTATAGCTGCCTTCTTTATACTGCTTTATCAGGCTTTTTTGTATATCTCGTTCATCATCTTTTAATGCGTCCAATAATCTCATAGCATCTTCTTTGGACATCTCCGGCTTCTGAGACTTGGCTTCTTTTTCTTGAGAGCCTTCACTTGATCTATCTTCTTTAGGCTCTTCTTTTTTTTCGCCGGATCCTTTTTCCCCGGAGCCATTATTCTCTTCTTTCTTATCCTCCTGGCCTTCTAATTCTCTCCGGCTAGAAGCCTCTTTCTGGTCCTGGCTTTCGCCCCGCGAGCCCTGGCTTTTCTCTTGCTGATCTTTATTCTCCTCATTTTTTTCAGGATCTTTCTTCTTGGAACTTTCTTCTTTTTTCTTATCAAGCAATTTCTGTATAAATTCTATATTATACTTTGCGTCTTCATCATCAGGTTCTATAGCGAGAGTATTCTTATAAGAATCTATCGCTTCATTAAGTTTCCCCAGCCTGTAATTTGTATTACCCATATTATAATATGCCTTGGCCTTGAGTTCATCATCTTTTGAGGAAACGCTTTTCCCGTATTCCTTATAAGCATCTTCATATTTATCAAGCTTATGCAAAGCATTACCTATATTATACTGCAGTTCATTGTTGTGCGGGTTATCTATCTGGGCGTCTTTCCATTTTTTGAGCGCCTTATCCACCTTGTCTTCTTTGTAAAGTTCTCTTGCTTCTTTGTCTTTTCTGGCAATGGGATTCCACCATGCCCAGCCAATAGTAGAAAAAGACAGGCTAGCTAACACTAAAAACTTTAATATGCTTATTCTTTTTTGGCTGTAGGGGGTTTCAAAAAGACTCTCATCTGCCCCAGCGAGGCAGCTTCGCTCTGTGTTTTTTAACCCCCTACAGCCAAAAAAATCAAGAAATATCTGCATTTTTCTTCCTATCCCCTATAAGAAACTCTAAACAAACAAGTATCAACGCTATTGCAAGAAAATACTGGAACCTGTCCTCATATTGCGTGAAGAGCCTGCCGGACAGCTCTTTCCTTTCCATCTTGCTTATATCTTCATATATATTTTCCAGCTCAAATTCACTGGGGGTCGCATTATAATACTTACCTCCTGTCATGACAGCGATCCGCTGAAGAGTACTATCATCAAGCTTTGATATGACGACTTCTCCTGAGGTATCCTTTTTATACCCTGAGACATTTCCTGAACCATCTATCAATGGGACAGGCTCACCTTGCTTTGTGCCAATCCCTATCGTATATATTATGACACCTTCTTTCTTTGCAAGGCGGCCAGCGCCTAGAGGGTCACTCTCGTGATCTTCACCATCTGTAAGAAGTACGAGTACTTTATATTTAGTCTCTTTTTTGACAAAACTATCTACAGCCTTTTTTATAGCTTCTCCGATCGCAGTCCCAGGTTTGGGTATTATACCGACCTCTATAACATCCAGAAAAAGTTTTGCAGCATTGTAGTCCAAAGTGAGAGGACACTGCACAAAACTATCTCCGGAAAACGTTAGAATACCGATCCTGTCTCCTTTTAATTTATCTATAAAAGAACCTAGTTCAAGCTTTGCCTTATCTAATCTAGCAGGTTTTATATCCTGGGCCTTCATACTAAGGGATGTATCTATAGCGGCTATTATGTCTATTCCGCTCCTTCTATTCATGACTAGCCTGGAACCTATCTGCGGCCTTGCGATCGATATGATCAAAAAGAAACTAGCCAGTATTATCAATAAAGCCTTAAGGTGATCTCTTGCTATATCTTTTGAAAAAGAGATCTTTTTTACTACCTCCATATCGCCTAATATCCTCAAGGACCTTTCTTTGGACTTAGCGACAAATATAAAAAATATCACTAATATAGGTATCAATATCAATAGATTTAAAAATACTGGTAAGGCCCAATTCATATTTTAGTATACAGTATACAGTATGTAGTATGCGGTTTTGGGTTCATGGTATCTTACGGAACATTGTATTGGATAATACTATACTCAATAAATATATTACAAATCCCGGCAAGATAAAGTACGGAGCTGTCTCATTATAATCAGCATATTCTTTGGTCTCTATCTTTGTCTTTTCCAGTTTTCCGATAGTCTCGTATATCTTCCTAAGCCCTTCCTCGTCCTTTGCCCTGAAATACATCCCGCCTGTCTCTTCAGCAATGTCTCCTAAGAGTTTTTCATCTATCTCTGTATCCATCTTCACATATCTTTTACCGAATATAGGATCAGATACCGGGTATAGAGCGCCTCCAGGCCGGCCTGCCCCGATCGTATATATCTTTATACCAAGCGTAGACGCTAATTTTGCCGCTGTCAAAGGGTCTATCTTGCCTGCGTTATTTATACCGTCAGTAAGAAGTATTATGACCTTGTTTTTTGCAGTAGAATCCCTCAATCTATTGACAGCGTTTGCCATAGCCATGCCTATGGCAGTCCCATCTTCTATCATACCTATATGTATCTTATCCAATAGATCCAGCAACACTCCATAATCAAGCGTAAGCGGGCACTGCGTAAAACTATGTTTTGCAAACACTACGAGTCCAATTCTATCATTGCGCCTTGATCTTATAAACTCCTCTAAGACCTCCTTTGCTGCTCCAAGCCTATTCTGAGGTTTAAAATCTTCTGCCTTCATGCTACCAGAAGTATCAAGTGTAAGGACAATATCTATCCCTTCTGTTATAAACTCTTCTTCCACATGGCCTGATTGAGGCCTGGCCAATGCCAGAATAAATATAAATATTGCTATCAGCTTGAGTATGAAAGGGAGGTGCCCATACCTTATCCGGGAACCTGGAGATAGGCCCTTGACTAGTTCGAGGTCAGAATATATCAGAGTAGATTCTCTTTTTTTATACTCTTTAAAATATATCCAGATAAATATAGGTATTATTAAGGTTAATATTAAGAATATCGGGTAAAGGAATCTCATTCTTTTTCTATAATATCTTTTACTCTGTTAAAAATATCTATAGCCTCTTTCTCGTTAGGCCTATATTTGGCAAATTTAACCAGGTCACTTTCTTCTAAAAGGCCTCTGATGCTATCCACTAAAGCCCTATTGACACTGCTTGACCTTAACTCTCTATAGATCTCATATGTGGTCCTGTCAAGCGTAGATATATTGAACTTCCCCTCTATGAATTTTCTTACGATATCAGATAACTTTATATAATATTCTTTTATAAGGCCTTTTCCGGGGAGGCCTTCGCTAAGGAGTTTCTCAAGCTCTTCAAGGGCTATTTCCCTGGGCGTCTTTTGTGGTATATAGATATCTTCTGATTTATTCTTTTTCTTTTTATTAAAATATACAAAAAGGGCTATCGCTGCGATCGCTAAGATTGTGATCAATATAGGCAAGACCGAAAAACTGCCTTTTATCTCTACTATATCCTTTAGCGGCCTTATATCTTCCATCAACTGCCTATCTCCACTATTTTATTGGCGCTCTTTAAACCCGAAAGTATCCTGATGTCAGCTTTTTTAACATTAAACTTCTCTGAGAGTAAGGCTATTATCCTTTTATTTGCTTTTCCTTTTTCAGGCATAGCAGTGATCTTTATCTTATAACTATCCTTGGAAAGTCCTATCAGCTCATCCTTGTTCGCCCTTGTGATAACTTTTAGAGTGATATTTCTTTTCATCTAAACCTCTTGGCGCGAGCCTTAAAAAAAAGCATAAGAGGCTCTATGTAAGACTTGCCTGTCGATAGGTCTATAGTATCTATACTCATAGACCTAAAGGCCTTTCTCCGCTGAGCTATTAGCTCAGTCCTCTTCTTTAAAAGACCTTTTCTAAACACCTCATCCCCTGCATCTACATATAAGAACTCTCCTGTCTCTGCATCTTCCATCTTTATAAGTCCTACATCAGGTATCTGGCTTTCTCTAGGGTCAGATATGGAAAGGGCTATTATATCGTGTCTTTTATTAAGTATGCCTAGTATCTTTTCATATCCTTTGTCCATAAAATCAGACAATAAAAATATAATAGCTCTTTTTTTAAGCACCCTCCCTAGATACTGAAGCGCATTATTTATGCTGGTCTTTTTGGCTTTACTTTTATAATACAAGACCTCTTTTATTACCCTTAATACATGCGACCTCCCTTTTTTAGGAGGAATAAATTTTTCTACGCTATCCGTAAAGAGCAAGAGCCCGACCTTATCATTGTTCCTGATAGCGCTGAAGGCTAGAACCGATGCAAGTTCAGCCATTATCTCGGATTTGAGCTTATTTACTGTCCCGAAATTTCCGGACGCGCTCATGTCAGCTGCGATCAAGACAGTAAGTTCCCTTTCTTCTACGAATTTCTTTACATAAGGATGGTTTGTCCTGGCTGTGACATTCCAATCTATAGAACGGATATCGTCTCCAGGGACATATTCCCGCACCTCATGGAATTCCATACCCCTTCCTTTAAACACTGACTCATACTGGCCCGCAAACACATCATTGACTAGACGGCCTGTCCGTATCTCTATTCGCTTGATATTTTTCAGGATCTCTTTTGGGATCATTTTATTGGCCTTCGGTTTTATGGGACTTCTATCTCGTCGAATATCTTTTTAACAATATCTTCGCTGGTTATCTCTTCTGCTTCTGCCTCGTAAGTAAGCAGTATCCTGTGACGCAATACATCCATACCTATACCCTTCACATCTTCAGGAGTGACATAGCCCCTGCCTTGTATAAATGCGTGGGCTTTACTTGCGATATTTAGATAGATAGTAGCTCTAGGGCTTGCTCCATATGCAATAAAATCCTTTATATCAAGGTTGTACTCCTTTGGGTGGCGTGTTGCATATACTAGATCAACTATATAGTCTTTTACTTTCTCATCCATATAGATGCTGCTGACGATCTCCCTTGCCTTAAGGATATCCTGCGGTGAGATGATCTGCCTTACCTGAGGTATAGGCTGGCCTGCCATACGCTCCATTATCGATCTCTCTTCTTTTTTATCAGGGTACACTACCTTTATCTTGAGCATAAACCTATCTATCTGTGCCTCAGGCAAAGGATAAGTACCTTCCTGCTCAATAGGATTCTGGGTTGCAAGGACTAAAAAAGGTTCTTCCAACAGGAAGGTATTCTCACCTATAGTGACCTGCCTCTCCTGCATTGCTTCCAGTAAAGCGCTCTGTACTTTCGCAGGAGCCCTATTTATCTCATCCGCAAGTATAAGATTTGAGAATATAGGCCCTTTTTTTGTTGAAAAACTTCCATCCTTTGGGCTATATACAAGAGTACCTATAAGGTCAGCTGGCAGGAGGTCTGGGGTAAACTGTATCCTTTGGAACTTTGTCTTTATACAATTTGACATGGTCTTTACAGCAAGTGTCTTTGCCAGGCCAGGCACGCCTTCTATCAGGATATGGCCATTTGCAAGGATAGCGATAAGAAGCCTGTCAATAAGATCCCTCTGGCCTACTATGACCTTGCCAAGTTCATTATTGATCTCCTGTATAAATAAAGACGCCTCTTTTACTTTCTCGTTAATAGCCCTTATATCCTGGCTATATCTAGGATTATTCTCTACCATAGGACCTCCTCGTTTAAATGAGCCCTCCATGATAATTGGCGGACTAGTGATGATCTAGACTTTAAGGCCTTTTAATTGCTCGATCCTTTTTTGTACTGAAGGGTGTGTGCTAAAAAGATTTGATATCGCATCCCCGCTAAAAGGATTTACTATAAAAAGATGCCTTGTAGTATTATTTATTTTCATCGGATAGGTCTTTACGCCTTTTTCCAATTTTAAGAGGGCCCTGCTAAGGCCCTCTGTAGAATGCGCTATATAAGAACCTCTTTTGTCTGCTGCATATTCTCTAGAGCGGGATATGGCAAGTTGTATTAAAAGCGCGGCTATAGGAGCAAGGATTATCATTACTAAATACCCAAATATATTTCCATCCCTATTATCCCTGGATCTACCGCCTACTCCTCCAAATATAGCAGCCCACCTTGCCCAACTAGCAATCATAGTGATAGCTCCTGCAACAGTAGCTGTAACAGTCATTATAAGCGTATCTCTATTTTTAATATGCGCCAGTTCATGCGCTAAGACACCTCTCAACTCTTCCTTGTTCAAAAGATTCAGTATACCTTGCGTCACGCATACTGCCGCATGCTGTGGATCCCTGCCTGTTGCAAAGGCATTTGGAGAGTCGATAGGTGCTATATATATTTTCGGCATAGGAAGTCTTGCAGCGATAGCTAGTTCATCTACCATATTATATAACTCTGGCACCTCGCTAGGCTCTACTTCCTTGGCTTTATACATAGCCAAGACTATCTTATCGCTAAACCAATACGCGCCTACATTCATAATGATCGCCATCATAAATGCAAGGCTTGCGCCTGCCTGTCCTCCAAAATATCCTCCGACCCAAACAAAAAGCATCGTAAGCGCGACCAATAAAAAACCAGTCTTAATATAATTCATATATACCTCCCGATCTATCGGAGACGAATAAGTCTCGACTTGTTATTGAAGTTCACTTCTTTAGGTACTTGCCTAATTCACCCCAGGTCTTAAGGCCTACTACTCCATCGATTTTCAGGCCTTTTGTCTTCTGGAATTCTTTGACTGCCTGCCTGGTGCGCTGTCCCATCTTACCGTCTATGCCTCCAGGATCAAAACCTGCATTTTTCAACGCGATCTGTATATCTTTTGTAGTAGGCCTGAAAGATGTCTCTATATCGCCAGAATATGCGCTCCTGACCTGCACATCATATTCCTTGCTCAGGGCCCTTTCTTCACTGGCCCTTCTTATATCCTCTATCTGTGTAAGCGTAAGTTTATTTACATAGCCGGTTGCCTTGATGCCAATAGACTCCTGGAACTCTTTTATGGCATCCCTTGTCTTCTGTCCCATCCTGCCGTCTTTATTGCCTGTATCATAACCAAGGCTGTCTAATACGACCTGTATCTCTTCAACTATAGGATTGATAATATCAGTGCTCCCTACAAGCTTTTCTTCTTCTTTCTGATATTGGACTGACTTTGGCACTATATTGCAGCCGCAAAAACATATCACCATGAAAAATACCAGTAGATTAAATGTCCTTTTACTCATAATATTCCCTCCTGTTTCCAGCATATATAGTCAAAATCACACCATGCGCATTTTTTACTGTCTCTTTCAGGGAGTTTCTCAAAATGCAGGCCCTGGATACCCTGCCAGACATCCTTTATTATAGAAACCATCCTGGAGACCATGTCCTCAGTTAATTCTACCTTAAATTCCGTAGGTTCGCTCTTCTTTATGCCAAAATTTCGGCCATCATCCTTTGCGGGCTCTACAAATACAAGTACGCCATGGCTTACAAAAAGATCCTTATCCTCCCTGGTATTATCCTTTTCATAAAGCAGCTTATAACAAACAAGCTGCCTCAGATAACCATCGCATCCCTCATCCTCAAGGTCCTTGAACTTATATATGCCCTTTGCGTGCTTCTTAGGCTGTCCTGTCTTGTAATCCACTACTTTTACAGCTTTATTTTTTTCATTTTCCAATTCCAGCTTATCATATTTACCTGTAAAGACTATCCCATCTATATTGATAGGCATGCGATTCTCTAAGCCCAAAGGCCTGACAGGGTCTTTTGAGCACTTATCGTAAAACCTCTTTAGGCCTTCGAATTGTTCTATCAAGCGTAACTCCATGCCCTTTTCAGGCCCCTGAAATTTAAGCGCCTCTATGAATCTATCTTTAAAAAATTTAAAATCCGGAAATCTGTTTGTCTTCATATAAGCCCTATAAAGATGCTCCAGCGCAGCATGGACTGAGTTCCCAAATATAAGGCTCTGTTTTTTTGAGCCTGGAAGCATCAACACATTGTCATATAAAAATTTCCTCCTGCAATATAGATAATTATTTATACTCGTTGGGTTCAAAGCCATATCTTTTACTATATCCTTAAGTATATCTTCTGTGCCGATAAAAGGGTCTTGAGCCTTGGTGGACTCCAAAGATCTTAAAAGGACCTCTTCTTCCTTATAGTCCTTTACCTCTGACCTCAAGCCTAAATGATGCAGGAATGAGCTTGATATCTGGTTTTCCTGGGGGCTTGAGGTAAATATCACACTGCTTTCAGCCCTGCTTATAGCTACATAAAAAAGCCTTGTCTCATCATAGTACTGCAATGCCTTGATCTTCTCCTTATCGCTGGCCTTCTCTCTTGTCTTTAATATATCAGGCGGAAGAGGTATTAGCGCAGGCCTCGGTTTCAATGGCCAGTTCTTATCCTGCAGGCAAAAAGGTATGATGACCCCATAGAATTCTTCGCCTTTTGAGCTATGAGCTGTGATGATCCTTACGCCATTCTGAGTCATCGTGACAAGGCTTCCTTTTAAAGGCATATTGTGTTCGGTGCGCGTACGCAGGTCCTCGACAAAGTCTTTCAATGACACTCCTGGTTTAGAGATATCTGTCTCTTTGACCATATTTATAAAAGAACATAGCGCTCTTAACTCCCTTATCTTAACAACCTCTTCTTTGTCATATTTCTCGAGGATATATTTAAAGACACCTGCATCTCTTATGTATTCCATAAGGACTGTATGGAGCGGCTTGAAAGGCGCTTCCTCTAAAAGCCTTTTTACTAAAGGCCTTATTTTTTTAAAAGAGCTTGGGGTGTCTTTTTCTTCAAAAAACTCGGAGACAAGCGTCACGCCTTCTTTATTCCTCTTCTTCTTATTTACACTATTGATAAAACTCAAGGTATCCTTGTACGGTATCCCAAGATAATCCGATATCAAGACCTTATACAATATCCTTCCCCTGTCTTCATAGTTGTCCGGGGAAAGGCTGCAAAGCTCTATCAAGTCCAGCATCTGTCTCACACGAAATTCACTGCTTATATCCTCGTTGCCGTCAGTTGCATAAGGTATACCTACTTGCAAAAATTTATCTACTATATTCAAAATAGATGCCCTTTTTCTTACCAGGATAGCAATATTATTATAAGGATTGGACCTTTCTTCTTTTGTCAGGGTCTTTGAATGTTCTATCTCCTTCTTTAATTCCTTTACCTTATCTACAAGAAAACAAAGCTCTTCTTCTGCCCTGGTAAATTCATGGAATTCTATAGATTTTTTTTCAAATTCCTTTACAGGAACAAGGTCTTTGTCTCCCACCCTCTCGTCTTTAGGAAGTTCTTTTATGAGATGCTGAGAGAGGCCTAATATCTCTTTTGTTGACCTGTAATTATTTTTTAGGTAAATAGCCTTTAGATCCGGGAACCTGTCTTTAAGCTCCTTGAAGTTTCCAATACTTGCGCCCTGAAACCTATAGATAGACTGGTCATCATCCCCTACGCAGCATAGGTTAGGGCTTTTGCCTTTTAGGAGGGAAAACAAAAACTTCAACTGCGCCCCATTTGTATCCTGGAACTCATCGACCATGATATAGCTGAATCTCTCCTGATATCTTTTTTTAAGCGTTTTTTCATTTTGAAGCGAGGTAGCCGCTAGTAAGATCATATCATCAAAGTCATATCTGCCTCTCACATCAAAGACATCTTTATTTCTGCCTTCTTTGAGCAGCTCATATTGATCATATACTATGGAAAGCGCCTTTATCTTGAGGATGTGCCTGTCTTCTACATATATGCCGTCAGGCTTCACGTCTTTACAATGATCCAAGAATTCCTTTGGTGCAACGCCTTCTCTCTTCAGCTCTCCTATCTTTGATTCTATCTCCCTGACATATATATATGGTGCGTTAAAAGGCCTTATATCACCCAAGCCCTTTGTATGGTCCAATATATACTCTATGGCCTTTATCTTTTCTATATCAGTTATCTGTATCCTGTCCTGCAAATAATTAGCCGCTTCTTCTGAATCAAGTATTATAGAATTACAAAATGCATGAAAAGTGCATACCTCTATATCGTATCCCTTGATGCCTATTATGCTAGAGAGCCTTTCTTTCATCGCCTTTGCCGCAGCATTAGTGTATGTAAGTACCAGGATATTTTCTGGGTTAGATTTTTTGTTCCTTATAATATTAGCAGCCCTTACTGAAAGAAGTTGAGTCTTTCCTGTGCCAGGGCCTGCTATAACTAGAAGAGGGCCTTCCAGCATATCAACTGCATCTTTTTGTTCTTTATTGAGCTCTTTGTAGAATCTATTAAAATCAGACATGGAAAGACTTCCCGATAGTATCTATATATAAACTATCTAGTAAATATAAGTAATATTTTAGTAAGAGTTATGCTGTATGTCAAGTACAGTATAATCCGACTAAATGTTATTAGCAGTAGTCTATTCTTTTACCACTATAACCATAGCAAAGCTTTCCTATAAGCTCAAGGCGAAATTTTTCCCGACAGATACAATAATCATAATAATATCAGTCGGGACCGTCTTTTAAGGAAGTATTTTATATAGGGCTAAAAAACTTTTCCCCCCCCTTTTTTTTTACTATATTCCATACTATTATAGTAAAGTGGTGGGGGGTCAAACAGTTTTTAGCCTGTATTAAAAAAACTAAAATACTCAATAAAAGACTAAAATTTCAATTCGCTTATTAGGAAAGCCTTACTATGGTTTTAGGTGGGCTGATATAGAGTTATATCTAGGATCTGTTCTTAGTCAGGGAGGGTCTGAAAAAAGCATCTTTATTTTGCGTACTTTGTTCTTACCAAACTACAACTTAGTTTGCCTGTCAAAATAAAACTGAGCGAAGCCCAACTTTACAAATCACTAATTCTGGCGGAGCGTCTTTTTGAAGACCTTCCCTGGCTAAGAACATATACAATATGATCTTAATTCCGTGAATAGATTATGTTGAAAAAAGTCATACTAAGTGATAGAATTTTCATATGGCTGATTACAAGGAAAAAAGACAGTTCAGGCGCTTAAAAGTAAACTTCATAGTATACTACGCGGTAGACAGGCCTATAGAACTGCGGATGATAGTTGATGATAAAGAAGTGAGCGCGCTTATGCTTGACCTAAGCCAGGCGGGCATGGCAATACTAACAAACCACAATATACCCGTATCCACGATCCTCTCTATAAAATTCACCCTTATAAATAACGCCATCTCTAATATCGGTGAAAAGATAAAAAAAGTAAATATCCTGGGAGAAGTAAAAAATAATATAGCTATATCAAAAAGCGATTATCGCCTTGGTATCTTATTTAAAGATGCCGATAAAAAAGATAGATCCATAATATCCGAGTTTGTAATGCTCAATATGGATAAAAGCTAGAGATAGGCCTATATGAAGAAAAATCGTGATGCATGGAAATCAAAGCTAGGCATCATAATGGCTGTTGCAGGAAGCGCGGTCGGGCTTGGTAATTTCCTGCGCTTTCCTGTCCAGGCCGTACAGAACGGCGGCGGGGCTTTTATGATACCTTATTTTGCCTCTCTCCTCCTCCTTGGTATACCTCTTATGTGGGTAGAATGGGCTGTCGGAAGGTTCGGTGGTGGATTTGGGCATGGGACAGCCCCGGGGATATTCCATAACATGTGGGAGAAAAACCGTTTTATAAAATACTTCGGTGTTATAGGGATATTCGGGCCTCTAGTGATATTTATCTATTACAATTATATAGCATCATGGACGCTTGCTTATGCCTTTTTCTCAGCTGTAGGTAAATACAGCCCTGTGGCCAACCAGGAAGAGATGGTCAGCCTCCTAAAAGGCTTTCAGGGTATAGAAAAAAATCAATACTTCTCAAGCATCCAATATGCCTATCTATTCTTTATTGTCACATTCGCCATAAACATATTGATAATATACAAAGGTATATCCGGAGGTATTGAAAAACTATGTAAGTTTGCTATGCCTACTCTCTTTATATTTGGGATAATCATAGTAATAAGGGTCCTTACGTTAGGTACTCCTGATATATCAAAACCTGACTGGAATATACTGAACGGCCTTGGTTTTTTATGGAATCCGGATTTTTCAGCCCTTAGAAACTCCAAAGTCTGGCTCGCTGCGGCTGGACAGATATTTTTTACTCTCAGTGTAGGGATAGGCGTTATACTGACATATGCCAGCTACCTTAAAAAAACCGATGATGTCGCGCTCTCCGGGCTTACAGCAGCCAGCACCAATGAATTCGCGGAGATCATACTGGGCTCATCTATAATAATACCAGCCGCGTATATATTCTTCGGCCCGGATAAAATACAGGCTGTCGCTGCAGGCGGGGCATTCAACCTAGGGTTCGTGACCATGCCGCTTATATTTCAAAAGATCGCACTAAGCGCATTCTTTGGGTGCTTGTGGTTTTCCCTGCTGTTCCTTGCAGGGATCACTTCAAGCGTATCCCTGGCACAGCCGACAATAGCATTCCTGGAGGATGAATTCAATATCTCAAAGAAAAAAGCAGTTCTTTTATTTGGTATAATCTCCTTTATACTATGTCAGCCGGCTATATTTTTCCTAAAAAATGGTGTTGTAGATGAACTGGATTTCTGGGGAGGCACATTTTGCCTTGTGGTTTTCGCAACAGTTGAGATCATACTATTTGGCTGGGTATTCGGCATAGAAAAAGCCTGGGAAGAGATACATCATGGGGCTGATCTAAGGATACCCAGGATATACAAATTTATAATAAAGTATATTACGCCTTTATTCTTATTCCTTATCCTGGGGTTTTGGTTCTACCAGCAGGGAATACCGACCATATTCATGAAAAACATCAGCCAAACCAATAAACCTTTTGTATTAGCTACAAGGATACTGCTTGTGGTCATGTTCTTGACTTTATCTATACTTGTAAAGATCGCCTGGGCGAAACGTAAAAGAGGGCCTAAAAGATGACTATATCTGGATGGGTGATATTTTCCATATCCTGGATCACTATAATAAGCCTTACTATATTCTGCTTTAGAAAGATCTTTTCCAAAAAGAACTAAAAAAATACCCCAGCACCAATGGAAACAACTATCTTTTGTATACCTATTGGTGCAGGGGCTTATTGAATCCTATTAACAATAAATCATTCTATAGTTATTGCCTCTACAGGACATTCATCTTTCGCCTGCCTGCAGGTCTCTTCGTTACCAGCCGGGACAGCATCCCCTTTTACTATAGCCTTGTCTTCCTGCATCTCGAATACTTCTGGGCATGTGTTTACGCATAACCCGCAGCCAACACATAGTTCTAAGTTCATCTTAGCGATCATTTCTTCCTCCTTCAATGATGATGCGAATTAATCCCGAGCAGCCATTATTCGATATGATACCGCGAGGGATATCTCACACAATATATATTCCATATTAAATATTGTCAACCAAATTTTAATACAAACTCCCTGAACATCCTATCCGGCATAGCAAAGCTTCCATCCTGAAGCCTTGCTACAAGGCCTTTTTCATGAAGGCGATAGAGAAAATTCTTTATATTGGCGATGGGAAATTTCCTGGCGCGCGGCCCTACTATCATCATATTCCTGAAATCCTTTATAGATAAAGCCTTTTTTTCTTCAGCAAGTATCCTCAGTAAATCCCTCTCCCTATCGCTTGCCTTTGAGATCAGGGTGTTAAAATAATCCTTACCCAATTCCCTGAGCGTAACATTAAGCGCGTTATCCCAAAGGCCTTCTCCGACGCTACCTTCTATCTGGGCATCATAAAGATGGCTTGAAAGGAGCTGTACTTCATAAGGATGTCCATATGTATATTCAAAGACCCTTTTTTTGATGATATCACTAAAGCACACTCCTGTATCCTTAAGCGTGTTATCCAAGATATCTATCACCTCTATCTCGGTCAGATTTTCCGTAACAAGCCTTTTTCTAAAAAACCTGCCTACAGGATCATGTTTATCGATAAACATACCCCATCCATTCGGGGTCGAAGACAGTACAAACATAAACTTTGTATTATTCAACACATCGTCCCTGCTCAAAGTCGCCCTTAATATATCTATAGTATTGGATATAGCTAAAAGATTTTGCAGATCATCCAATAAGATAACCGCCAGTTTTACATCCAATGTCTTCCATAGCTCGATCAGAAACCTTGCAAACTGTGTCTGGGCCTGTGAAAGTGAGGATTTCCTGGAAAACATCTTTAATAACTTTTCTGGGTCTTCAGCTGACCTTGAAAAACTTATAGCCATCTCCTCGGCAATCAAATATACCGCATCCAAAGGCTTGTTTTTCTTGGTAAATCTAGATATAGAACAAAAACATGCTGGATAGCTGTTTTCCTGGGATATTCTTCTAAATTGTTTTAAAAGAGAGGTCTTACCTATACCCCACTCGCCAAGCACTGCAAGATGTGCAGGTTTTGATGAAACACTGTCTTGAAGGGTCTCTTTAAATAGATCTATCTCTTTCTCTCTGCCCCCAAAGACCCTTGGCTCCCATCCTGATTGAGGAGTAAATGGATTAGGCTTTATCATATTATTTTCCTAACAACATATATATAGCTATTATTAAAAGCAACCCGCCAAATGCCCTTTTTAGAATAAGATTGGGTACTATATGAGCCCAAGAGGCGCCTATAAAACCCCCTATAAAAAAACCTAAGCCTATAAGCAACGCGACCTTTATATTTAGATTCCCGGATCTATAATACCTAATAGCCGCGAGAAGCCCTATGGGCAGTAATAGCGCGCCTATAGCTGTGCCCTGAGCATAATGTTGAGGATACTTAAATAGATATACCAAAAGAGGGACAGCGATCACAGCCCCTCCTATCCCGAAGAAACCGCTTGCTATCCCTGATAGTAAGCCTATTAAAAGACCAAGTAAGATCTGCATATAAATGTAATATTTACTTTCTATATTTACTATGATAGATTATAAATATGATTATAAAAAGAGATCCTGATATAATCAAGTGTTATTTTGAGGATGAGTCCGGGCTTCTGGGAGGACATGCAGATAGATTAGTACTTCCTGAATCTGAAAAAGACTCTATAGAAACACTGAAAGAGCTGTCTAACAACAAAATCCCTGCAACTATCTCTGGCGGAGGGACTGGTGTCACAGGAAGCCGTGTGCCTTTTGGCGGGACTATCATAGGCACTGACTCTCTTAATAAGATAACCTGTATTGATAAGGCTGACCTGACTGCCATAGTACAGCCAGGTGTAAGGCTAAGTGAACTAGAGAATGAGCTTTTCAAGATAGGACTTACATATCTACCGAAACCCACTGAATCAAATGCCTTTATAGGAGGAACCGTCTCTACCAATGCATCAGGCGCAAGAGGATTTAAATATGGCTCTACCAGAAAATATATAAAAAGGTTAAAAGTGGTATTAAGCTCAGGCGATATACTAGATATAAAACGCGGTGATTATATAACAACAAAAAGAAATACATTTAGCATAAGACTAAAAGATAAAGAATTAAAGCTGCCTATACCGACATATGTAATGCCAAACGTAAAAAATGCAAGCGGCTATTATGTAAAAGATGGTATGGACCTTATAGATATTTTCATAGGGTCAGAGGGTACCCTTGGTTTTATAATAGAGATAGAGGTATCTATAAATAGAAGGCTTGATAAGATAATGAGTTTCTTCAGTTTTTTTGATAAGGATTCTGATGCCTTGAATTTTGTGAACGAGGCAAAGAGATATAGCGCCCTTTCAATAGAATACATGGATGAGAATTCCCTGAAGTTATTAAATAATAAGTTTCCCAACATACTATCTACAAAATCGCTTGTATATTTTGAGCAAGATTACAAAGAGCAGGACGAATCAAAGATGATAGACCAGTGGATAGGCCTTCTAGAAAAACATAATTATATAGAAGATAAAAGTTATTTTGCGGATTCTATCAAAGAGCAGGAAAAGTTAAAAGAATTCAGGCATGCTCTTCCTGAGACGATAAATGAGATAGTAAAGAAAAACAGGCTTCCCAAGGTCGGCACAGATATAGCTGTACCTGACAATAAATTCATCGAGATGTTTGATTTTTATAAAGAAAGATTATCTTGTTGTAAAATCGAATATGTAATATTCGGCCATATAGGTGAAAGCCATATGCATGTAAATCTCCTCCCTAAAAATGATATGGAATTCGCGGAAAGTAAATCCATATACATGGATTTTGTAAAAAAGGCTGTTTCTTTGGGAGGTACGGTATCCGCGGAACACGGCATAGGCAAATTAAAACATAAATTCCTTGAAGCTATGTACGGGAAAAATGCCCTGATAGAGATGGCGCGATTAAAAAAAGCGCTTGACCCAGCATGTATGCTAGGCTTGGGTAATATTTTTCCTAAGGAACTGCTGGCAAGCCAGTGAGGCTTAAAATTAATCTTGCCTTGCTATGGGTACTGCTTGAGAGGCCTTTTTCTTTCAAGCGGGCATGGTTCGCCCTCGTATATATCGGTAGGGGAGCTTTAAAGCTCCCCTACCGATATATCTAATGTAGGAGAGCCTTAAGGCTCTCCTACCGAAGAAAAGGTTTAGGCGAGAGCGAGAAAGAAAACGGAATAAAATTTTCACGCTGGGAAAATTTTATGTCCTCGAAAGCAGTACCCATAGCAAGGCAAGGTTCGATTATAACAAAGCGTCTTTTTGAAGAACTCACCAGCCAAGAAGGACCCTTGCAGCTATGAAAACTATTATTGCTGTACCAGATTTTACCAGAACAGCTCATCTAAAGAAGATACTCCCTCCTCTGATCAAAAAACTCGGGAAGCACGGTATAAAGCTTAAAGATACAGAGATACTTATAGCAACCGGGCTTCACCGCGCTCCTACAAAAAAAGAGATGCAATATAATTTAGGCCTTATTTGTAATAAAGTAAAAGTAAGCTCTCATAACTATAAAGATAGTCACGTATCTTATTTTGGAAAGTCAAAAAATGGCGTACCCATATACCTAAATAAAAAACTTAAAAATGCTGATTCCATAATAACAGTGGGAGTTGTAGAGCCTCACCTATATGCAGGATACAGCGGTGGAATAAAGGCCGTATCCATAGGCCTTGCGGGGGTTAAGACGATCAATTTTACGCACCACCCCCGCTTCCTGGATAAGGCTACTGTAAAGCTATGTCTCATAAAAAATAATCCTTTTAGAGATTTTATAGATGATATAGCTCGTATCCTTCCCATAAACTATTCTATTAATATAGTAAATGATAAAAAAGGGAGGCTCATCAAGGTGTTCGAGGGAGATCCAAAAAGATCCTTTGATAAAGCCGTGGTATACTCCAAAAATATATTCGAGAAAAAGCTAAGGGCTTTTTATGATGTCATAATATGCGATGTACCAAAATCAAAAGGCTCCAATATCTACCAGGCATCCCGTATATTTAATTATATACTGGATTCGAAAAATCCGCCTGTCAATAAAAACCCTCTTATACTGGTAAAAGCTGGACTAGAAGAAGGTTTTGGCAAGGGCCTTGGTGAAAAAAGATTTCAGGATAAGATGTTAAAGCTTAAAGATCCTTCTAAACTTATATCTCTTATCAAAAAAAGAGGTTGTCTGGGAGGAGAGCATAGGGCATACATGGCCTCAAAGGCTCTACAAAAAGGAAAGTTAGGCTTTATATCAAAGAATTCACATCTATATAAAGATAAGGACCTACCATTTTTATTCTTTAAAAGTGCAAAGGAAGCTAAAAGATATATCGATAGAGCTATAAAAAAATATCCCAGGATATATTATCTACAAAATGCCTTTACTACGATACTCGTTAAAAGTCCTTACTGATACCGATGCTTATCTCTTCTCCGTCAACAAAAGTACTTTCTAGGTTCACCTTTGTAGTGTCATTCAACCAATAGTCCAAACCCAGGACCGCGCCATAATATTTTTCTGAGTGTATCCTTTTTCTATGGGCTTCATTCTCCCACTTGATAAAATCCAGGCTTCCAAATCTTTCACCAATATAAGGGACAAGCTTTCCCATGTCTTTTGATATAAGTATCGTACCGTTCCATTCATCTATAATAGCTTCATGCTTGATCCCATCCTGATTTTTTGCATCCGGGTGAACGCTTATATGCTGAAATCCCAATACGCTCTTCAACCCCCATTCTTTTATTTCAAGGCCTTTTACCCTAAGGCCATATGCGCCTGCAAAAGCAGTATCATAACTTATGTCTCTTGAACCATCAGACCTATCCCAATCAACATTGCCCAGGCCAGCCTTTCCGTCAAAACTAAGCCACGGAAATATACCAAGACTCGCAGTAAAAAAATATCTGTTACCGCTGGTCCCGCCTACGTAATTATCCAGGTTCCTGTCTATTACAAAGTTGCCCTCAAGCCCGCATGTCCACCTGTATCTCTCAGGCATATGTGTCCCATAAGCTGAAGTTGCATATGCATTGCTGGAAGACAATAAAATAAGTCCTGAAATAATAAATATACTTAAACCTTTTTTTAACATATTACCTCCCCGCACATCATACCCCGTGACCCGTTATCCGTGCCCCATTACCCCGCTCAAAGCATGCTCTCCGCCAATACCTCAAGATCCTTCCAGAGGCTATTGCTTTTCAGTATGACCACTATTACCCTACGCCATCTATTGTACTGGATATACCCTGCAAAACAGTGTTTTGCCTTTTTTGTGTACCCGGTCTTTCCTACGATTACATACGGCTTATCTTTCCAGAGGCTCTTATTGTGATTCTTTAATTTTATCTTTCTTCCTGTCTTCAGCTCTTCTATCTCATCATACTTTAGATTCATTATGCTGACGAATCTCTTGTCTTTCATCGCTTCTCTTACTACAAGCGCCAGATCA
Source organism: Candidatus Omnitrophota bacterium (assembly GCA_043814965.1). GTDB lineage: Bacteria > Omnitrophota > Gorgyraeia > Gorgyraeales > Gorgyraeaceae > JBDRCN01. Next base: position 126,304 of record JBDRJN010000002.1, on the reverse strand, counting down.
TACGCTGTTGAATATTGTTTTTCGTCAGGGAGTCCATTTGAATTTGTAAAATTTGTGTTCTTTGCGCCTATTTTTTCAGCCAGCATATTCATCATCATTACAAAATCCTTCTCAGCGCCCCCTACGTTTTCAGCCAAGGCCACGCTTGCATCATTACCTGAATTTAAAAGTATAGCTCTTACCAGCCCCCCTCTTGTGTACTCCTCTCCCTCTTTTATATATATCTTGGACGGCTCCATGGAACTGGCAAACTTACTGACTATCAGCCTGTTGTCTAGATCTCCATTTTTGAGAGTTAAAAGCGCTGTCATTATCTTTACAGTGCTGGCAGGGGCAAGTTTTTTATGCGGATTTTTAGAATAGATGACTCTCTTCACTAAAGGGCTTACAAGTATAGCGGATTCGGCGCTTATATCTATATCTTTAGGCGGAGCAAAAAGGCTTAAAAATAATAAAGGTACTAAAAAAAATCTTATTATCATCTATCTTTAGTTGTATCTTCCTTGGCTTCTACGATCTCTTCTAGCGCTGACCTTGCGCGCTGAAGCTCTACGACAAGTCTGCTAGTGACTGCGAGGTGCCTCACTGAAAGAAGCGCAAATGCCATATTTAAAAGCGCCAATAAAAACAAGAACACGTCTACCTCTGTCTGCAGAAAAAAATACACTAGATAAAACACACCCATCATAATAAAATAACCATTTATCCTGGCTACTATAGTAATAAACTGCTCTTCTTTTGTATAGGTACTGACCTTCTTCATATATCATCCTCCTTGTATCTATTAGTTATCGGCATACGCCTATCTTTCCCAAAAGCTATAGATGTGATCTTGATACCTGGAGGAGATTGGCGTCTTTTATATTCATTGATATCTATCATATTTAATACCTTTTTCACTATATCTTTATTTCCTATCTTTTTTGCTATAATATCAAACCCTTTGTTCTCTCTTATATACATCTCTATAATATTATCCAATATATCATAAGAAGGCAAGCTGTCCTGGTCTTTTTGGTCAACCCTAAGCTCAGCAGAAGGAGCGCGTTGTATAATAGTACTAGGTATCAATTCCCTGTTCTCTAGGGTGTTTATGTAATCGGTAAGCGCATAGACCAAGTTTTTAGGTACATCTTTTATCACAGCAAAACCACCGGCCATATCTCCATATAGAGTACAGTATCCTACGCTTGTCTCGCTCTTATTGCCTGTATTGAGTACCAGGTATCCAAACTTATTTGAGAAAGCCATCAGGATATTGCCTCTTATCCTGGCCTGCATATTTTCCTCTGTAATATCATAGCCTCTGCCTTCAAAATGCCCTTTTAGGGTCTCATTGTATAGATCAAATATAGCATCTATTGGGACCTTCTTAAAACCTATACCAAGATTACTACAGATCTTTTCTCCATCATCTTGTGTCTGTCTAGAAGAAAATCTGGAAGGCATAGATATACCCAATACATTTCCAGGGCCTACTGCCTTAGCAGAAAGACAAGCTACCAAGGCTGAGTCAATACCTCCGCTGATACCCAACACTATCTTCTTAAAACCATTCTTTTTTACATAATCGCGTATGCCAAGTATAAGCGCATTATATATCTCTTCTATCTTGCTGATACTCTTGATCGGCCTTTTCGGTATAGTCTTTACTTTATCTCTTAGGCTATAGATCAGTTTTACGGCCCTTGTCTTGCTGGAAGAACTTTTTTTCTTTTTATCTATATCGATATCAAATAAAAGCATATCCTCTTCAAATGCCTTTCCTTCCAGAGTACATTTTCCTTTGGCATCAAATAAACTGCTTCTTCCATCAAATATAAGCTCATCCTGGCCTCCAACAAGATTGCAATATATAATAGGCCTCTTGTATTTTTTTGCTTTTTCCTTCAAGACGCCTTGCCTTTCTTTAAGTTTATCTATATAGTATGGAGAGGCTGAGATATTTATTAAAAAATCCGCTTTTGAAAAATAATCCTTTTCTTCCCTTCTGGTGCTCTTCCATATGTCTTCGCATATAGTCATGACAAAAGAAAAATCTTTGGACTTTACTAGAGTATACCCTTTGCCATTCCCAAAATACCTCACCTCATCAAATACGCCATAATTAGGAAGATGCACCTTATCATGGATGAAGACGATCTTATTGTCGGCTAGTAAGGCTGCGCTATTATATGCCTTGCCATTAGCGCTATTCACAAAACCAACTATCACAATAATATCTTTCGTATAAGAAGTTATCTTTTTAAGGCATCCCAGGTTATCTCTTATAAAATGAGGTTTAAGCAATAAGTCTTCCGGGGGGTATCCAGTGATCGCCAGTTCTGGAAAAACTACCATATCAACATCATTTTTCCTCGCGCTATCTATATAAGAAACGATCTTTTCTGTATTGCACTTTAGGTCACCGACTATTGGATTTAATTGAGCTAAAGCTATTCTGATGGAAGGCATATACACCTTATTTCTATACTATAATGTTTCGGTGATGTTAGATAATATGACAAATTTTACTAGCTGGCAAGCCTAAAGAAAAGACGTTTGGCTGCCCCAGCGCGGCAGCCTTCACTCGACGCCGCTTCTTGCTCGTCCGCCATAAATCTTGGCGGACACCGTGCCCGCTCGAACCGGCAATGCTTTCCTTTAGGCTTGCCGGCTAGTTATAACTATTACCTAAATATTTGAATAATAACTCTTAATTTCTTATCTAATTGCATTAATATACAAGCTAATATATAATATTAGAAGTATTAGTGAGATTTTATCATAATTCAAAGGAATAAGCAAATATGCATAAATCAATTTTATTGGGTATAATAATACTGATTTACTCTCTCTCGAGCCCTCTTTATGCGTTAGAACTCAAAGAAGAAGATAAAAATAGCGATGGCAAGACTGATTTCTGGTTATATACAGAGGAGAACAGGCCTAAAAAAATAGAAACCGACAGAGACTATGACGGTAAGATAGACTTATGGATAAACTATAGCGAAAAAGGCAAAAAAACCATTGAGGCTGACCTGAATTTTGATGGAACAGTGGATATGACATCTTACTATGAATACGGCCAACGCACAAAGCTTGAAATAGATACTAACTACGATGGCGCGCTGGACCAAAGGACTACTTATCAAGATGGAAAGATCGTAAAGCTAGAAAGGGATACTGACTCGGATGGAAAGCTTGAAATTATTATAGATAAAAGTAATATTTATACCAATATCAAAAAAGAAGTCATTGAAGATATAGCCCCGGACAAAAAGCCTTTAACGAAGCAGGAATAATCCAGCCACTACCAGCAAAACTCCAAACCCCTTGGATATGGTAAGGCTTTCCCCCAGAAAGATCACTCCTAATAAAAATGATACCAATGGATATGTTCCCGATATCGGCACGACCTTCGATGCCTCTCCGCTTTTTAAGGCATGATAAAAGAACATCTGCCCTACTACACTTGCCAAAAATCCTCCCAGCATAATGAGGCTTATAGTCCGAAGATCTGCCTTCAATGCAGTCTTAAGGGCCTGTATATTAAAAATTGACAAGACGATAAGGCCTGTCGCTACGCCAAATACCCTCAAAAAAAGCCCTGGCATAGGGTCTATCCTCATAAGGCCTGCTTTCTCTAATATCGGTACACATCCCCACACAAGTGCTGTAAGAATTGCAAAATAAAAAGCGTTCATATTTATCCTCCGTTTTTCATATTTTCATACCGTCACATTATGATAAGACATCTATATCCAGAAAAGCAAGCTCTTTTTAATTACCGCTTATATTGTTAGCTAGCCCTGGCAAGCCTAAAGAAAAGACGCTCGATTGCCCCAGCGTGGTAATCTTCGCTCGGTGCCGCTTTTCTTTAGGCTTGCCAGGGCTAACTAAGACTTACCAAATGTTACTTATAACTGTAAGTAGTAGGGGAGCTTTAAAGCTCCCCTACTACTTACAGTTATTGAACAAGCTAGTTATGGCATAGTAAGGCTTTCCTATAAGCGAATTTAGTCTTTTATTTATGTAATGTTCGTTAGTTTTTCTGATAGCGAGAGGCCTTGAAAAAAGCGTTTTTATTTTGCGAAATAGAATCTCAACAAATTACAATCTAGACTGCCTGTCAAAATAAAGCTGAGTGAGGCCCACACCTACAAATCACCAATTTTGGCCGAACGTCTTTTTGAAAGACTCTCGCTATCAGAAAAACTAATAAGGAGAAAATTTTCATTTGAGCTTATAGGAAAGCCTTGCTAATGCCTTTTCATTAAATACTTCCATAAAGCCCGAAAGCCATATATAATATACCCATGTTCAAAGCTGGTAAAGTCGCAATCATCGGAAGGCCTAATGTAGGCAAATCAACGCTTCTAAATGTCCTCATAAAAGAAAAGCTCTGTATTGTCTCCAGCAAGCCTGAGACCACAAGGGACAATATACAAGGCATAATATCTGGGAAAGATTTTCAAGTAGTCTTCATTGACACACCTGGCTTACATAAGCCGAAGACGCTTCTTGGTAGATCAATGGTGAGAAGGGCCTCTTCCACATTCTTAGAAGTTGACATTATACTTGTACTTATCGATGCCTACTCCGGGATAACACAAGAAGACAAAAGAATATTCGGGGACATCTCTGATAAGACAAGCTTTCTCATAATAAATAAGATAGACAGGATAGAGACAGGCCTGATCTTGCCCATAATCGAAGAAGCTACTAGATTCTCCTTTAAAGAGATCATTCCTATATCAGCATCACGCAAAAATGGCACTGATATAGTGTTCCAGAATATATTGCTTTATCTACCCGAAGGATACCCCATTTTTCCGGAAGACCAATTGAGCGACAAGAGCGAGCGTTTTATCGTTCAGGAATTAATAAGGGAAAAGATACTACGGCTAGCCCATCAAGAAGTGCCCCATTCCATAGCAGTATTAGTCGAAGAGATGGAGATAAGAAAAGACAAATTAAATAATGAAATCTACTATATAAGGGCCGACATCTACGTAGAAAAAGACAGCCAAAAATCAATTATAATAGGTAAAAATGGCAGCATGTTAAAAAAAATAGGACAGATCTCAAGAGAAGAAATAGAGCCATTTCTCAAAAAAAAGATATTCCTAGATCTATGGGTGAAGGTCAAGGAAAACTGGCGTAAGGATGCATTTATGCTAAAGAATCTTGGGTATTAACCCTTCTCTATAACCCCAAAAACTGGATCGCTAACCCACATAGACAAATAGTCGCCCCAGCCAAGGCATGAGTGTAGCGTTCTAATCTCTTCAAAGGGACAAAACTGATCCCTTTATAAAGGATAATAACCATACCAAGCATAGTAAGAATAGTAGTAGCGCTGAACAATACAGCTACTATCACTACCCCTCCTGCGCTAAGCCTTAAGGCTGGATACATTAAGATGGGTATTAGAGGTTCACATGGGCCAAGGACAAAAATAGTAAAAAGCACCCATGGAGTAATATTAGTTTTGCCTTCTTCATGATGAACATGAGCATGTTCACTAATATGAGAATGGGTATGCGCATGAAGAGTAGAATCTGAATGAGTATGTATGTGCTTGTGCGGTTTATTCTTAAAAGCCTGATGTAAACCCCATATAAAATAAGTAAAACCAAATACAATTAATGCCCACCCCGCTATGTTTCCTCGAAATGCCTCTAATGCTTCTAGTCTCATAACGCAAATGCCAAAGGCTATCCCTACCAGACCTATAACAATTGAACTTGCAACATGTCCAATGCCACAGACAAACGTTAACAAGACAGTCTTTGTCAGAGACCACTTCCTTGCCTTACTCATTACAATAAATGGAACATAATGATCAGGGCCAAAAACAGTATGTACAAAACCTAATGTTAATGCTGTAATATATAAAGTGACTAGAGAGGGGTCCAGATTTAAAAAATGCATTTGTTATCCTAAATAAATATCTATACTTTTTACTAATCTATCTCTTACATCTTTAGAATAAGGCCATTCTATGATATCCTTTTTGATCTCTACTTTTTTGCCGTCATTATACCTTAATACCATAAAACGGGTCTTTACCGAATCCTTTCCGACAGTATCTTTCATCCTGGGGTTATAATAAGTAACTCTTGTAGTATTTAAAAACTTGAACGCATAAGTATTCTTTGAGATACCGGATTGTCCTTTTTTAGAAAAAAACCATGCTGGAAGCATAGGAGAAAATCTCAGGTTAAGCTCTTTTTTCTCGTTTAAGAAGAAAGGCTTCTTCCCTATATTCATCATAAGCCATATATTAAGCACTTCAGCAGTCGAACCGCTAAGACGGGCAATAAATCCTTTCCCGTGTATATTTTTATCCGGGAACGCGCTTGAGGCTATAAATGATGAATTCTCAAATATACTTCTTCCGTAAACTTTAGGGTCCTGGAAAGGGACAAGTACGTTTTTAAATTCTTCAAAAAATTCTTTATAAAGGCCTGCTCTTAAAAGTTCCAGTATGTATTTATATTCCATATGCAGCCATATAGATTCATTCTCAAGCCATCCGGGTGCAAATACGCTTGTACGCCCGATCTCTTTTGATACGCCTTCTAAAGATTCATTTATCTTATACATCTTAAGCTTTTTGTCATATAAACCTGATTTTTTAACAGATTGATATAAACTTCTTATTTTCTTTGTATCCTTTTCTATCCTCATAGCCCTTACAACGCCTTCTAAAAATAAAGGTATCTTAGAATTCTTGAACTCGAGCGGTTTTACGAATGACTTTTCTTCGCCTTGGGCCTCCTTAGCGATAACCTGATACTTTGTTACATCATTTATATAATACGTATTGTATATCTTCTTGGAAGGAATATACGCCTTCTTGATAGATCTATCTACTTTTGAAAGGAATACATTAAGGATCTTTTTTACTTCATCTATAGAGATCGTCTTTTCTGTACCGCTTATGCCGTATCTTACAGCATCTCTATATTTCTCCTTTATACCACTACTCTTATCCCAGTAATAAAAGTCTCTTTTCTTTGAAGATACCTTAGATTCTTTTTTGATAACTTCATATATGCTCTTTATGAAATCATGTATCTCTTTTGCGAGCAAGATCTTGCTGGTATTTCCTAGGTCCATGTTCTTGAATGCATCCAATATAAAAGCCATCTGCCTTTTTAATTCAAATACCTCCGGCATACTGGATCCAAACAGAGCGGGCAAACCATTTATAGCATCACACCATCCAGGCTTATCAGCTTCCATCTCCATACCTATGCCATGAGGATCAAGGCTTGAGATCTTATTTACTGTGAGACAAAGCATTTTAGAAAGCAAGGTTGTCTTGTATATCTCCCCTTCTCCATGTTTTGTCCTGACAGTAAAAGGGCTTATGTTTCTCTTTTCTATACTATCAGCCTTTTTCCTATCGCGTGCTATAGAATGATACTGCCTTACTTTATTGTTTCCGTTTAAGATACATTTATCTCTTCTTGGTTTTACATAAAAGATATTATCATAGAATGTATATTCTTCTTTGGCTAATAAAAGTTCTTTTAGTTTTTCTGGATAGACAGTTAGAAAATTCTCTACTAGATCAAGGTTATATGTCCAGTGGTCTACCCAAAATCCTTCTACATGGTCTGCTTCATAAAATGTCTCAGAGTTCCTTAAGACTAAACATAAAAATTCATCCCATGGCATTTTTATTGATATAGCCTTTTTCTCTAAGTTCATGAATAATTCACCAGGGGTAAAACTATCTTCGAATAGCTTTTTTAATTCTCTAATAGTTTTTGTCTCTTCTATTTCTTTAAACATATCCTCTAATCTATCTATATCCTTTATCTTAAACCTTACACCTTTCAACACCAAAGGATTAAAACCATCTAACTGCTGGAGATTATAAAAATGTATTATATTAGAATCCTTTATCTCGGGATTAAACAATACATCGTTTCTCCTATTTTGATTCATGTCCCTGAAATTACCATTCCCTTGAGAAAAATAAGTAGGATCGATATAAAAATTATTATAGTCTCTTTCCAGGTCTCCGTGTTTTCTAGAATATACATAAAATACATCACCATCTTTACTGCAGCTCTTTGGATACCCTCCTCTTAATACATTATCCAAGAATGTCTGAGCGCAGTATGTATCATACTTCTTCTCAGCGCTTTTAGTAAGCATCGTATCTTGAAGGTCATAAATGATCTTTTCATTTTCTTCTTTTTTATCTATAAAAAACTTATTCTTATTTACACGGCTAAGTAATAAATTGAGCTTTTCTTTAGAATCCATATGCCCAATAATAGAATAAAGGACAACTTCTTCTCCTTTTTTAAGTTTAAAAGAAGAATAGGACATGGCGCACGGAAGTTTTGTCTCGCCCATCTGCACTTGAGGGATATTGAATTTTTTACTGTTTACGAAATTAGCTGGATAGATAAAATCGCTTACCTGTCCAAATATAAGTTCAGGCTCTATGACAACGGGAAGGGTGTTTCCGCTTTTTCCATTCTTAGAAAGTGTGGCTAAATAAAAATTGCCTTCATTTATAACGCTTACCTCAGAGACATCGCTTGGATCTACATTCAATCTAAAAAATGGGGCATTATTGCTTAAGTTCTCTACGCACATCCAGGCCTCGACAGTACGCCTCATCTGTTTTAAAAAGAAATTATTCACCCCATAAGGTATTATTAAAGGTGTGCCGTCTAATACCTCTAACTTTATATCTTTTTTAGATATATTCTTGAATTTTACTGTTCTTACGAGAGCTGCGAAAGGCTCATTTGGGATAGTATAATAGGTTACTTCTGTTTCAAGGCCTGCTTCAGGAGCTTTTTCAACTAATCTAAGCTCGCTTGAATTAATATACATCGTCTGATCTATGGATAGGGAATCAGGGGTCAATTGAGCCTTAAAAGGCTCAAAAAACTTTGTCTTTTTGCCGTCTTTTATCTTAATAAATGTCCTAAACCCTTGTGAAGACGTAAGTTGATAAGCCCTGTTGGCAGGTAAAAACTCCATTATGGACTCATCCTTACTTTTTATCCCAAAGCTGCACACGCACTGCGCCCTATTGGTATAAAATACCCACATAGGTATCCCAAACAAGCCTGCTATGCCAGGTAAAAAGTTAGAAAAAGGGCTTGAAAGGTTGTAGTTTTCTATTACAAACTCCCCCTTTTGATCAATATAATAGGTCGTCTTTTTCTTAGCCATAATGAGGTGTTATTTTATCACAACTTAGGTGTATTTGGCAAGTAAATTAAATAGAGACGGGTCTTTTTGGAAATTAGTAGTCTTCCATGACTCTACGATGCCTTTTTTGCTCTTATTCCATAAAAAGTAAAAATTCTCCCAGCCTTTTATAGACCCTTCTTGATTGACCCAGGGAGGGTTTTCATTATATCTATAGATCCCTGCTGGAAATAAATTGTTCTCTATTGTCTTATATGTCCAATACGTCCAATGAAAGCCAAATTCATTAAATATACTTAATACATCGCCCAGCCACTCCATGCATCCTTTATCTCTTGAATATGTTGGATTGACCCCGAATTCCCCTGCAAATATAGGTACTTTCCATTTCTGGCTAAGATCACGGTAAAGCCCCATATACCTTTTTATCTTTTCCTTGTCCCAATCCTCACCCTGGATATGGCCCGGGTATTTTAGACTAGTGCCGAAATTGTGAGTAAGGTCAAGTGGATGGTAATAATGTATACTATAAGAAAGGTTGTTTCCGAACGGCTCTCCTATGGCTTCAAGGTCCTGTGACCAGGTATTGCCCTCCAGGAATATAATATGATCTTTATCTATCTTTCTTATGCGCTTGACAGCCTCTTTATAAAAATTCCTGAGTATATCCTTTGAATTATCATCTATTACAGGCTCGTTCAGGATATTATAGCCAGCTACGATCTCTCTACCTTTAAACCTATCGGATAACATCTCCCAATGTTCAAAAAATCTTTCCTGATACCTATCATCAGTCCACAGGCGGCTCTCTCCATCGCTATCTCCGTGCCAGTCTTTGTTCTGACAGCCAGGCGCTGAATGCATATCCAATATACAATAGATAGAATATCTTTCACATAGGTCTATTGCTTTATCAAGATAGGATATGCCGTTATTCTCTTCTAAAATACTAGAGTTAAATGGAAGTCTTATACAATTAAAACCATTTTCCTTCACTAGCTTGAAATCTTCTTCTCCTATAAAATTATTCCTGAATTCATATAGAAATTCCTCTAGCCCATTCTGGCCATGGTGCTTTACCATATTGGCTTTAAAAGATTTAGCTGGGATATTTTTACCAAAAAGAATATACCCTTCCATCATGAGCCAACCGCCCAGATTTACTCCTCTAAGGAAAAAAGGAGCAGCGTTGTCTTTTTTCAGGATAATATCATTCTTGGTATATAGAAAAGGTATGTTTTTTTTCATAGGATATAGTTGGCTATTATTAATGCAGGGGACACTTAAGTGTCCCCTGCATTAATGGGTAGTTTACCCCGCGCCAAAATTGCTTGGCAGCGAAATAAACCCCTATTTGGTACACGGGGTTTAACCTCTTACCCAGGAGAAGATACTACAGCCTTCTTTACAATGAGCTACAGGCCTAAGCATATATTTAATAGTGACCCTCATGTCTCCCTCCTTATCATTTGAATATTACCCCTGTCTCTTTAGACCAAAATAAGAGGTCTATTTCCTCAAGGGATATATTCAGTTTTTTGAAAAATCCCTTCATCTTTTCTTCTATATATAGATATTCTTTTTTACTTAAGGATCCTGGTATCCTTTTTATTATACCATATTTCTTGAGATTCTTAAGTATGTGCCTGTCTAATATCGCAAGATCCTTACCAAAACCTATGTTCCTTAAAAAATGGCTTGCTTCTTTATACCCAAAACCCTTTATGTTGTTAGCAAGCCAGTCTCTGGTCTTTAAAATATCTTTGGTATCTATCTTGTCCTTTATCTTTATACCCTTATAATTTTTAAAGATCTTTCTGGCCTCGGCTAGATAGCCTGCCTTATTGTTCGGAAACCTCACTCCTTCTAGATAAGGCCTTATTTCTTCTTTTGACCCTTTTAAAAGCACGCAATTTTTTTCTAATCTTTTAATAGCCCTATCGCACGATATCGCCTTAGCCTGGGGCGTTAGTATACAAAAACAAAGCTCGCTAAAAATATGCCTATCGCTCTTCTTGTATATGCCTTTAAACTCTTTCAGCCTCTTTCTTATCTCAGCCCTTTTATGTTTATACTGGCTTATTATATCTTTCATATACCTAAAAGGCTGGCTATCCTTGTCTTATCAAATCCCACAACTATCTCGCCATCTATATCAAGGACAGGAACTCCCATCTGGCCTGATTTCTCCATCATCTCTTGTCCTGCCTGAGGATCGCTTCCAACATCTATATTTTCAAATTCAATGTTATTGTCCTTTAAATACTTCTTGGCCATAACACAATATGAACATGTAGAAGTAGAATATATCTTTACGTTTTTTGCCATAATACCCTCCTTAGCCCCAGCAATCTTGTTAGATGAGCCCTCTCTTCATCCAAAAGCTTATCTACGATACCGGCTTCTTTTTCTAGTGTAAACCTCTTCATCTCATGGTAGAACAATATAGAGTCTCTCTCAAAACCTATAGCCATATCTATTGCCTGTATATCACTAGAGACTGTCTCAGCCAGGCTAGAGCCCTTATCTTTTTTGGTAAATACATGTTCATCTGACAGCGCCTTGATATAAGAAAAATAATCCCCTGAATACGCGCCCTGTGGCTCATATTTCTCGACACCATTTAAAAGCACCTCGAACCTCTCAATATGTTTTTCTTCTTCTTTTGCTAAAAAATCGAATATCTCTTTTGCTTTTTTATTCTTGGAAGAGCTCGAGACTTTGTTATAGAAATCCCTGCCGTTCTTTTCTATATTTATACCCATCTCGATCACTTCGCTTCCTGAAAATATATTATTCATTTAACTCCCCCTTTTTTGTATTAAGAGGCTGCATCAATGCCAAGGTTAAAAGCCTTTTCTAAATAATCCCCGTGTTCTAAAATACCAGCTTTTCTATCTACCTTGGGACAAAAAAGCTCGCCATCATAAGATGCGCTGATGGTCGCAAAAAGATTTTTTACTATAGATCGTGCATTGATAAAAAAATCTTCTCTATCACTGCCTTCCACAGAAACAAAATATCCCTTTTTTCTCGTAAACCTTATATCTTTTCCCAAGATATATTTTGCCCTCCATAGGCACTGGAACCTATCTATCATTGTCTTGGTCTGTGCGCTAAGGCTTCCAAAAAATATAGGGCTTGCTAGTATCAAGACATCGCACGACTTGATCTTTTCATAAAGACCTGTCATATTATCCCTGACATGACAAGTGCCGTCGTCATTCATGATATCACATTCCTGGCAAGGCAATATCTCAAGTTCGTTAAGTATGACCTTTTCTATGCTAGCGCCTCTGTTCTTTGCGCCTTCCAGGGCCTTATCGATCAAGATATCAGTGTTTCCACCTATCCTAGGGCTTCCATTTATGCCTAATACTTTTATCATATCAATAATTTTCGCACATAATTTCGTAATAACTCTGAGGATGAGCACACGCAGGGCATTTCTTAGGCGCTTCATTGCCTTCATGCGCATATCCGCAATTACGGCATTTCCATTTAACTACTCTGTCTTTCTTGAATACCATTCCATCTTTAAGATTTTTTAGAAGTTTTCTGTATCTTTTTTCATGCTGTTCTTCGACTTCTGCTATCTCTTCAAACTGCACTGCTACTTCTTCAAAACCCTCTTTTCTAGCTATCTTAGCAGCATCTTTATAAAGCACTGTCCATTCCATGTTCTCTCCACTTGCAGATGCCTCAAGATTTTGAGCAGTATCCCCTACGACTCCCGCAGGATAACTTGCGGTTATCTCTACTTCTCCTCCTTCAAGGAGTTTAAAAAACCTTTTTGCATGCTCTTTTTCATTCTCTGCTGTCTCTAAAAAAATAGCAGCGATCTGTTCATATCCAGCCTTTTTTGCAACACCGGCAAAATAGGTATAGCGGTTCCTTGCCTGTGACTCTCCTGCAAAAGAAGCCAGAAGATTCTTCTCTGTCTTGGTGCCTTTGATGCTAGCCATGTTTTCCCTCCTTTAAATGAGGCCATGACTTATGGAACGAACGGAGTAAGCGAACATAAGTCATAAGGCCGAATTTATCCCGAGTCCGCTATAAATATTGGCGGACGAGAGATTATGTTATTATAACTTTTAAAGTTTTCTTGAGCTCATCCAGATCAACTTGATCAGGAACATATTGTATCTTTAAGCTTTTTAACGGCACTTCCATGCCGCATAAACCAAGGATATTTTCTATCTCACCTACGCTCTGGCCTCCCCAGCCATAGGAACCAAAAGCAATGCCTATTCTACCCTTAGGCGCAAGGCCCTTCATATATGCGATAAAAGCAGCTACTGTAGGCAATAATCCATTGTTCAATGTAGGTGAACCAATACATATATATTTTGAGTCTATCAAATCTACCATGACATCTGATATATGAGATTGCCTTAGGTCTCTTACAACACATTCTATCTTGTTTTCTTCGAATGCTTCTTTAATTACATCTGCCATTTTTTTAGTACTCTCCCACATAGTATCATACACCACCAGGGCCTTATTCTTACAAGTATTACTGGACCAGTCCTTATAAAAATTGACTATCTTATCTATATTCTTTCTCCATATAAGTCCATGGCTTGGAGCTATCATATCTATCTTTAAGCTCGAAACAGCGCTAAGGGCCTTTTGTACCTGCATGCCATAGGGAAGTACTATATTTGCATAATATTTTTTAGCCTCTTCTTCTACTATGCTCCAGTCAAGCTCATCATCAAATCGTTCGTTAGATGCAATATGCTGGCCAAACGCGTCATTAGAAAGAAGCAAGCTTTCTTCAGGTATATAAGTAACCATGGAATCCGGCCAATGTACCATCTGCGTAAGGACAAAATTTAAATTTCTCTTACCTATATTCAAAGTATCTCCTGTATTGACTACTTTGAATCGCCAATCTTTTTTAAAATGCCGCTTGAGGCCTTTTTCTCCGTTTGGAGAGCAGATTATAACAGCATTTTTAGCTATCTCCATCATCTTAGGAATACTTCCGGAGTGATCCATCTCAGTATGATTTGATACTATATAATCTATCTTGGAAGGGTCTACTATATCTTTTATCCTACCCAGCATCTCGTCAAATAAATAGTGCTTTACAGTATCGACTAAAACTATTTTTTCATCTATTATTAGGTATGCGTTATATGTGGAACCTCTTTGAGTAAGGTAGCCATGGAAATCCTTTAGCCCCCAATCAATAGCGCCAACCCAATATATTCCTTTTTTTATCTCTTGTTTTTTCATGACACTAGCCTTCTTTTACGAATTTATCCTTTTTTACACCGCATATAGGGCACTTCCAGTCTTCTGGTATATCACTAAATGCAGTGCCAGGCTGGATACCGCTATCAGGATCTCCTATAGCCGGGTCATATATATAACCGCACACTGTACACCTATACTTAGACATCTTCTCGTCTTTTACCGGAGCCCCCTCTTCCCTGATATATGTAGGCGCATTCTTAGGGGTTGTGCCGCGCTTGACCTGATGATAATAATCATATGTCATGGGCCTTGCGGTCTTGATAACAGAAGATTCTACCAGCTCACCGATAAATAATGTATGAGTAAAACAATCCATCTTATTTATCACCTTTGCCTCGATATAGCCCACGCTATGGTCAGTCACAACAGGACACCCTGATGAAAGTTTCTTGTAACCTATCCCTTTGAACTTATCCGCGTCCCTACCCGACTTAAAACCAAAATCACCTATAAAACTAAGAGGTGTATCTTCGGTCAATATAGAGGCGCTGAACCTGGAGCTATTAGATATATATCCATGCGTCAGGTTTTCCTTATTAATAGAAACCCCTATTGTTATAGGAGAACTGGTGATCTGAAAAAGCGTATTCACTATCTGGCCATTTATCTTATCGCCATTAAAGGAACTGACGATATACATCCCGTAACCGATATTGTGTAAAATATTTAGGTCCATGATCGATCCTATGCAATACTAGGTTTTAGTATGTCTTCCAAATCTTTTTTAGGTTCTCCAATAAGCCTAAGGTCAAATTTATCCTGCAATACTTTAAATACGTTCTTGGATATAAAAGCAGGCGGAGTAGGGCCTATATACATGCCCTTTATATTAAGATATAATAAAGTTAAGAGTATTGCAACTGCTTTCTGTTCGAACCAAGATAGTATTAATGTTAAAGGCAGGCCATTTACATCTGTATTGAACGCCTTGGCCAAAGCCGCTGCGATCTGTATCGCTGAATACGCATTATTACACTGGCCTATATCTAAAAGGCGCGGTATCCCGCCTATATTTCCAAAATCAAGTTTATTGAACCTGTATTTTCCGCAGGCAAGTGTCAGGATCACAGAGTCTTTAGGGACGCTTTCTGCAAAATCAGTATAATAATTCCTTCCTGGCTTCGCTCCATCACAACCGCCTATTAAGAAGAAGTGCTTGATCTTGCCTGATTTAACTGCATCTATGATCTTGTCAGCCAAACCTAATACCGCAGTATGGTGAAATCCTGTCATGATCTTTTTGCCAGGCATATCTACTAATGCAGGCAGTGACTTTGCCTTTTTTATTAAAGGAGAAAAATCCCTTCCCTTTATATGCGTTGCGCCAGTAACACCTGTAATCCCTACAGTAAACAGCCTATCTAAGTAGCTTCCCTCAGGAGGAGTAAGCACGCAATTAGTTGTCGCAAGTATTGCTCCAGGAAATTCTTTAAATTCTTTTTTCTGGTCCTGCCACGCGCCTCCAAAGTTCCCTGCTAGATGTTTGAATTTTTTTAGTTCCGGGTAAGCGTGCGCTGGAAGCATCTCGCTATGTGTGTATATATTTATACCTGTATTTTCAGTCTGTTTTAAAAGTTCATATAGGTCCAGGAGATCATGTCCTGTTACGAGTATCCCATATCCTTTCTTTGTGCCAGTATCGACTTCTGTAGGCGCAGGATTTCCAAACCTATCAGTATGCGCCTTGTCCAGGAGCTTCATAACCTTGAGATTCATCTCTCCGCACTTTAAAACTAATCCAAGGTACTGATCTAGATCAAAACTTACATTTGTTACTGTCTTGAACAATGCCTCATGCATAAATGCATCGACTTCTTCATCCTTTGCGCCTAGTTCTCTTGCATGAAATGCATATGCTGCTATGCCTTTGAGTCCATAAAGAAGTGTGTCCTGAAGACTTTGTATATCCTCGTTCTTGCCGCATACACCTATTTTTGTACAGCCAGTGCCGCTTACAGTCTGTTCGCATTGATAACAAAACATATTATTTCCCCTTTCCTTTCTTTGAACTGCTATTTTTATATTTTTTGTACTTTTCTGGGCCTATACAATCCTTTGCCATGCTGCACCAGTCAAGACAACTCTGAGGCATATGCCTATTGGCTCTCCTCTTACAGCTAGGACAGACAGCCTCGGCCTCATCAGACCATATCTCTATCTCTTTTCCGCAGATGCATTTTATGTTCTCTGGAAAAGGCTCTTTTATCCTCTTTGAGCCTGGACAACCATCAAAAAAAGCCATTCATGGTCTCCTTTCAGTGGGTCCTGTCCGTCGATTCACCCCACAAGTGCTCTTCGCCTGAGGCGGATGCGCGCTTGCGGGGCCCCCAATCGCCGGCCACCCACTGAACAACATTATTTAAGGTCTCCTTTTATACCAACAGTAACTTCTTTATAAAATATATCCTTACCTGAGACCCTAAGCGCTTCCTTTACTATCTGCACCATTCCAAAACAGCACGGCACTTCCATGTGAAGCACTGTGACGGATCTTATATTATTTACTTTAAATATCTCGGCGAGTTTTTCTTCGTATAGAGTAGCTGCATCAAGCTTTGGGCATCCTATTAGAAGCACTCTTCCTTTTAAAAAATCCTTATGAAAATCCGGATATGAAAAACTACAGCAATCAGCAGCTATGAGGAGATCCGCTCCTTTTAAATAAGGAGCCTCTACAGGCACAAGCATCATCTGTATAGGCCAGTTAGAAAGTTCTGAGTCGGACTTAGCGGTATTTTCTTCTTTTTTGCTAGCTTCTTTTTTGAATTCCCTTACCATTGTGCCAGGACACCCGCAGGGAAGTTTTTCTTTTTTCTTCTTACTTAACTCCTCCAGATGTCTTTTTGTTGCCTCTTCATCGAATACCCTTGCGTCTCTTTCCTCTATAGTAATAGCTCCTTCCGGGCAATGGCCAAGGCATGCCCCGAGCCCATCACAATAGATATCTTTTACAAGCCTTGCTTTGCCGTCTATTATCTGAAGAGCGCCTTCTGCGCAGTTAGGTATACATTCGCCGCATCCAGTACACTTGTCTTCATCAATATTTACGATCTTTCTCTTTGTCATAACTCCACTCCTTTATAATAAAGATCCTATGGTTATATTCTCCAATTCACTATTGATAATACTTGTGACTTGAGTTAATTTCTTTTTCAATATACACTTTTTAGTATTAGGACAGATACTGCTTTTAAGGAAACAGTTCGTGAGGTCGAGTTTACCCTGAAATACATTTATTATATCAGTCAGCTTTATTTCCTCTGGGGCCTTTAGTAAAGAAAAACCTCCCTCCTTACCCTTAAAAGAAGTTAGTATCTTTTTTTTGGCAAGCTTCTGCAGTATCCTCCTTAAAAACCTCTCGGGTAGGCCCTCTTCCCTTACAATATTATATACAGTGACTATATTTTTCTTGTCTTTTTTAAGGGCCTTTGCCATATATACCAGCGCCCTTACAGCATAATCAGTATCTCTTACTATGAACTTCAATGCGTTGATCCTCCTTTAATGATACTATTCTAGTATCATTAATTCTATTTGTCAAGTATTTTTTTAAAAATATTTTACTAGCCTTTGTAACCATAGCAAGTCTTCCCTACAAGCTCAGTGAAATTTTTCCCTCGCAACATAGTATCATAAGAGTGTTGCTCGGGATCATCTTTAAAAGAAGTATTTTATATCTGGCTAAAAAAACTCGGCCTATCCTCTATATATAGCCTCAAACAGTTTTTAGCCTGTATTTAAAAAGCTAAAATACATAAATAAAAGACTAAAATTTCAATTCGCTTACAGGAAAGCCTTGCTATTGTTTACCTAGCTTAGAAAGTAAGATACTTAGTTCGTAAAGGACCAATAGGGGTATCGCAAGAAGGCACTGGGTGACTACATCAGGCGGAGTGAATATCGCGGATACTATGAATATTATGACAATAGCGTATCTTCTTTTTTCAATAAGGAATTTTGGCGTAACTATCCTCAGTTTCACTAAAAAAAGTATTGCGAGAGGCAGTTCAAAGACCACGCCAAAGACAAGCGTCAATAGGCCTACAAAAGATATATATTTCCCGACACTTATCATAGGAACTATATGATCTGTCGCAAAACTCAATAAAAATCTAAGGCCTATGGGTACTATCAAAAAATATCCGAAGAAACTTCCTACAAGAAAAAGGACAAAAGATACAAATCCTAATAAAACTATATGCCTTCTTAAGACATTATCCATACCATACAATATAAATAGCCATATCTGGTATATAAAGAACGGGGATGATAAAAACAATCCTCCAAAAAACGCTATTTTTAGATTGGCTATGAATGCTTCCTGAGGAGAGATAAAAACAAGCGTTCCTACCGGCCTTACTGCTAGATCCAAAATATGCTCTCTAAAAAAATAAACCGAGAACGAGGCTATAGCTAAGAATATCAGGCACTTGATCATCCTGGTCCTCAATTCTTCTAAATGTTCAACAAAAGTAAGCCTTTTTGTATTCACATTATTCAATCTACTATAAATAAAATCCAAGGTCAAGAGAGTTTAATAAAATAGGTCTTGGAATTTTTCTATCTCGCTTCTTACATCATCTCTGGTAACAACCGCTGAGATAGCGCATATCGCGTCTGCCCCGGCATCAATAACATCCTTTGCATTAGACAGGTCTATGCCTCCTATCGCTGCTAAAGGCAATTTTGAAGCTTTTTTTACTTCTCTTATAAGATCTATACCAGCTGGTTTTCCAGCATCTTCTTTAGTATTTGTAGAAAATATAGGGCTTACCCCCAGATAATCAGACCCTTTCTTCTCATAAAGCACAGCCTCTTCTATATTATGCACGGTAACTCCTATGATCTTTCTGTCTCCTAAGAGCTCTCTTGCCTTTTCGTAGGAAGCATCATCCTGTCCTATATGTACTCCGTCTGCTCCTATAGATAGCGCAGCATCAACCCGGTCGTTTACAATAAATAAGGCCTTGCCGTCGCACATCTTTTTAAGCAACCTCGCTTCCTGGCAAAAATCACTAAAGGAGCTCACTTTGTTCCTGTATTGAACTATGCTTACCCCTGCCTCTATAGCCTTTTTTCCATCACTCTCATTGCCATTTTTACTGAGTTTTCTATCAGTAATAAAATAATAACCTTTTATCATGATATTTTCTTCATCTTTTCGATATTTTCTTTATTTAATCTGAAAATATTATCAAATAACTTTTCTTTAAAAGTACCTGGGCCAGAGCTTTCTTTACAAGCAAGTTCTGCAGCAATCTCATAACATACCAGTCCTGCTACGCTTGCCTTCGCAAGATCCTTTTCTACTGCAGCGAATGTACCTATAACCGACGCAGCCATGCAGCCTGTACCAACAATATGGCTCATCACCTCACATCCGTTCTTAATAATATATGTGTTTTCTCCGTCAGATACAATGTCTTCTTCTCCAGTTATAACAACTACATTTTTTTCTTTTTTAGCAAGACTTTTGGCTAACTCCACCAAGTCTTTTTCTACTTTTGAAGAATCAACCCCTTTTGTCTGTATGTTCTCTCCTGCAATATTAGCTATCTCAGAGGCATTACCTTTAATAATACCTATTTTTAATTCTTTGATCAGTTTTTTACATTTTCCATTCCTAAGGCTTGTTGCTCCTGCGCCGCATACATCTAGTATTATAGGTATACCTTTTTTATTTGCACCTTTTCCAGCTAGTATCATAGCCTCTATAAAATCAGGCGTAAGAGTGCCTATATTAAGCACCAGCGATGAAGCTAGCTTTACCATGTCACTCACTTCTTCCTTTGCATGTGCCATGACAGGCGAGGCGCCAAATACTTTTACTATATTAGCGCAGTCATATATAGTGACCCAGTTTGTAAGATGGTGGATCAGTGGCTTTTTGCTCCTTACTTTTTCTAAAATACTATATATATCCATTTATCCCTCCTTAAAAATAAATCAGGCCTTTTAATGTCGTGCCCAGGACATAATAACATAAATGCTGATCTTATACAGCTGATTTTTCCAGCTTCTCTTCGCAGGAACTCTCAATGCGTTCCTTTATTAGAGCTGCTGCTTTCTTGCCAGAATAAAGCATGCCGCTAAAAGTAGGCCCCATCCTTGAGATGCCAAATGCAGTTGATACTGCCATGCCTGTGACAAAAAGCCCTGGATATATCTCTTTGGTATTCTCTACAACTAAAGACTCGGAGCTATTAGCGTCCATAGGCCCAAAATCCTTAAGCTTTATCAGCCCTCTTCTTTCAAGGCTCTTACAAACCCAGGCATCATGGCCTGTTGCATCCACTACAACCTTGCTTTCCAAAGAGATCGGATCGCAGCAAGTGAGCTGTCTTGGAAGCGCTGATACTGGAGACCAGTTTATTACTGCTCCTTCTACTTTATTATTTCTAAATACTACATCATCGAATTTTGTCATGTTAAGGATCTTTACGCCTGCATCGCATGCTGATGCAATAAGTTTTGAACATGCCTCAGGCCCTGAAGAGATAAATAACCCTCTCTCTACTTCCTTATAAGATATCTTAAGCTCATCTAACATCTCGTCCGCTGGAGAACGAAATGTAAGAGTGTTCATCAGATACCCGCCTATCCAAAAACCTCCCCCGATATAATTGTTAGATTCTACTATCAAGGTCTTAAAACCATCTCTTGCCAGATCTCTCCCAGCCACTAAGCCGCTTGGCCCGCCCCCTACGATGATCACATCAGAGACAATGTAGTCTTCCAGCCAGCTTGAAAAATCTTTCAAGATAGCCTTAGTAATACTAGCTTCACTAATTTTACTAAACATGCGTGCCTCCTTTTTTTACCCCTCGTTTCATAGTATCATACAATGGAAACTCGGGGTGTTTTCGGATAAAATCCGAAAACAAAAAACCCTTATGCCACCATAGCATAAGGGTCAAATAAACTTTCTTTATTCTTCCTACGCTGGCATTATCCAGTCCCAAATGAAGAAACTTCAATAGAAGGATCTCTTCGGGATGTCCCGAAGTATCGGGATGCCGAAAGTTCGGCACCGAAGGCAGGCTTCTCTGAAGTTCCTGCATCCGGCATCAGGTTCAAAGGGTAATCTGCTCATCCAGCAGAACTCTCAGGCCGTTTCACGGCCTCCCCGTTCAATGAGCACCTGACTTATGGAACATAGTGAACATAAGTCAATGTGCGAATTAATCCCGAGTGATCTTTATTTTATACTATATCACGAGGGATAATTACAATCATATTAAAACACTGCCTTCTTATATTGTCAATAGGATATTTTAATATATAATATTTTGCATGTTTGCGGGTGCTGTTTTTGAGGACGTACAATTTTCCAAGCATGAAAATTGTACTCCGTTTTCTTTCTCGCTCTCGCCTAAACCTTTTCTTCGGTAGGGGAGCTTTAAAGCTCCCCTACCAGTATATGCGGGAGCGAACCTTGCCCGCCCCGTATCAAAATTTATACCAGTTACATAGGTATAATAAATTTGGTACGGGGCCCGCTCGAGAGATTTAGGCCTCTTAAACAACACCTACAAAAATACAAACTAGACATTAAACCAAATGATTTGCAATATATTCAATCACTAAGCTGATAAAAGATATTGTGAACGAATTGAAAATTTAGATTTTTATGAGCATTTTGACGGTTTTTAAAAGGCTGAAAACTGTCTGAGGCCGACACCATGTTTGTGTCGGCCGAGTTTTTTCAGCGCCGGCAAAATGTGAAATAAAAGACGTTAAAAATTTTCACCTGAGTGAACAAATCTCTTATCAGCTTGACATGGAAATGCTATATTACAAGATTATATTAAGGAAGGTGCCGACTATTAGATCAACGCTCAGCATAATAACAGCTGATTTGGCCATGTCTTTAGCGCCAATTTCTTTTACCAATACTATAAATGTAGCTATACACGGAAAATAGACAGAAAGTATTACTGAACCTATGATAAGCTCTTTTGTTGTCAGATTTAGCGGGGCAAGCATACCCACTGCAACGTCTTTTCTTAAAAAACCTACTAAAAGCGCGGATATTGCCTCTTTTGGAAGGCCCCAAAGCTTAGTGAATACAGGCGCGAATATATTAGATAAAAAATCTATCACATTTAATAAATAAAGTATATTTACTATGAATACACCTAAGAGCACATATGGCACTGCTTCTTTTAAAAATCCAGACACCCTCATCCAGAGTTTCTTAAGTACTGCCTGGATCTGAGGTTTTCTATATGGCGGTATCTCTAAAAGTATTTCGGGAGACGCGCCTTTCAAAAATCTATTCAAAAGAAGCCCCTTTATGACCAACAGAGAAAACAATGTTCCAAACACTATCAGTAATGGCCCGCCGCCTCTTTTACCTAAAAGGCCTACTATCATGGCGATCTGCGCCATGCACGGAACTGATATGGCTAACAAGGTGGCTGCTATAAACTTCTCGCGCCTTCCTTCTAGCAATCTCAATGCAAGAGCCCCCGGCACATTGCAACCTAAGCCAAGCATCATAGGTATTATTGCATAGCCATGTAAGCCTATCTTATGCATGATGTTATCCACTAATACTGCGAGACGAGGAAGATATCCAAGGTCTTCCAATATGCCAAGTACTAGATAAAAACTTAATATATAAGGTAACACCATTGCTATTGGTACAAAAAGTCCTGTGGTTAAAACTCCGAAAGACTGGCCAAAGTCTATTTTTCCATCAATAAAGTTACCTATGAGTATATTACTTAATAGACTTTCTTTTCCCAGAAGATCGCTTAGTTCAAGTATTATAGGGAGCCATATTTTTTTAAACAACGGTTCAAATAAAAATCCTATGAGGCCCTCTCCAATGAACCTGATGATCCAAAAAGATGCGTATATCATACCTAATGCTATAGGTATACCTGTGACAGGCCTTATACTGAGGTCCTCTAATCTCTGAAGAATTGTATGATGATGGTGAGTAAGCTTCTGTACACTATCTACTATCTCTCCTATTATTTTCCATTTATCCTTACCATTGGTCTTGTGTGATAGCAATGGTTTTGCGGCTTTCAACCGCTCTATCATCTCTTTTATGCCTTCACCAGTCAAAGCACATGTAGCGATAACTGGAATGCCTAATTTTCTCTCGAGTTCTTTTACATCTATACTGATCCCTTGATGCCTAGTCTCATCCCACATGTTTAGGCACACTACCATAGGAATGTTTTTTTCTATAAGCTCCAGAGTAAGATATAGATTCCTCTCTAGATTCGTAGCATTGACCACATTTATAATAAAATCTCCCTCCAACACCATATTGCAAGCTACTTCCTCTGCTTTGCAGGATGCCTTTAGGTCATATGTACCTGGAACATCTATAACTATATGCATCTCGTCATCTATTTTCATCCTGCCTTGACAAAATTCTACTGTAGACCCAGGATAATTTGAGATCGCTATCTTAGCTCCTGTGAGCCTTGAAAAAATAGCGCTTTTTCCGACATTAGGATTTCCCATCAGGAGTATATTTTTCATGCTCATCTATCTACCTCTACAAGAACTTTTTTCGCCATACCATGCCCAATAGCAAATCTCGCCTTATCTATCTCTATGGTCTGAGGGCCTCCCCAAAAATGACTACTTATCTTCTTTATCCTTTTACCGGTCCTTATGCCCATCTTTTCCATACGCATAGAAAAACCGCTTCCTCCATCAAATTCAGCTATCACTCCTTCTTCGTCGTGCCTTAACTTCGTAAGGTCCAGTATCATTTTTTAACCTCTTTCTTTGAAGCACATTTTTTGCACAGGCCAAATATCTCCATCTTGTGGCGCTTTGATATAAATTCAAATTTTTTACATAGTTTTTCCTGAAGCTCTTCTATCCTAGGGTCCACTGCCTCTATAAAACTCCTGCACTCAGTACATATAAGGTGGTCGTGGTGTTTGTGGCCGTATTTATGCTCATATCTTGCTATCTTTCCGCCTAGGGTCACCTCTTTTGCAATATCTGCTTCGCATAGTAGCTTCATGGTCCTAAATACAGTGGCCTGGCCTATGGAAGGGTCTTTTTTCTTCACAATATCATACAGGTCCTCAACGCTCAGGTGTTTGTCTATCTTTAGGAACTGGCCTAGGATCTCTTTTCTCTGGCTGGTAAGCTTGAGGTCTTTTTGCTTTAAGTAATCGGTAAATATCTCGAATTCTTTAGGCATCATGTGCCTCCATTTAAATTGATATTGAAATTCAATATCAATTATAACAGATTGCTTTACAATGTCAATATAATTCTACTTAAACACTAAAGCTTGTTTGCTAGGTCTATTGCTATCCGGGATGCTTCTTTGATCTTGGACTCTCGCGCTTCTATTCCAAGCGCATCCATAGGCTGGGCATTTATAAAGGTCGAATCTTGTATACCTAATATCATATACTACACAAATCCTTTATTTTATTTTCTATCGAAGATAAAAGCGCGTCGAACGATTTTTCAAATGCTGTGAGGCCGTCCTTTAGAAGAGTTAAACATACATCATCTACATTGATACCTAGTTTGTTTAACTCTTCTATGGCAATATCGTCTTCACTAAGATCTCCATTTAATGCATCTTTTACGCTGCCATGATCCAAAAATGCATCAAGCGTATTGTCCGGCATTGTATTTACAGTATCTTTTCCTATCAGCTCCTCTACATATTTAAGGTCACTGTAATTAGGGTTCTTTGTGCTGGTAGATGCCCATAAGACCCTTTGTATATTAGCGCCTTTTTCTTTTAAGCTCTTAAAATCCTTTTCTCCGAAGATCTCAAGATAACTTTTATATATCGCTCTGGAATTTGCTACAGCAGCCTTTCCTTCTAGGCCTTTAGCATCTTTTTCATCAAGTAATTTATCAATAGTTGAATCTATGCGGCTTACAAATACACTTGCCACAGAATGAACTTTAGTTATATCTCCTCCCTTTTTTAAAAATCTCCTTATGCCTTTTATAAAACTATCTGCTACTTTTATATACTGCGCTCTAGAAAATATAAGCGTTGCATTTATGTTGATGCCTTGCCCCAATAATTCTTCTATAGCAGCGCATCCCTCATCTGTCGCAGGTATTTTGAACATTACGTTTTCCCTATTTACGCTTTTATGAAGTCTTAGGGCGTCTTTTATAGTCTCTTCTTTATTAAAAGCTAATTTTGGGTTTACCTCTAAACTCACATATCCGTCTACTCTATTGGTCTTCTCATA
This sequence comes from Candidatus Omnitrophota bacterium, assembly GCA_043814965.1. Lineage (GTDB taxonomy): Bacteria > Omnitrophota > Gorgyraeia > Gorgyraeales > Gorgyraeaceae > JBDRCN01. The sequence continues at coordinate 100,655 of JBDRJN010000002.1, read as the reverse complement.
TACAGGTTTAAATATATCCGATGCATCTTGCACATCTTTTATAGTCAATGCGTCATATATCTCGAATGCGCTTTTTCCAGCATTTGCCAATTCCTCTATATATCTATCATAATCATCACTTAAGCGTATAGATTTATCAAATATAGCTGGGTTAGATGTCATACCGCGTAATCCAAGATATACTAAGCCCGACAATTTGCCGGACTCTAACATGGACCTATTGATATTATCAAGCCAAGCGCTTTGTCCGGCCTCAGCCAAATTTCCAAGAATAGCTTTTTTCATTGCCATCTCCCTTCTATTTCCTTAGAACAATTGGGGCATTTATTTTGTCTTACATAGCCTTCTCTTACGCTGAATGTTTCTCTTTCTACTAGAAGCTTCCTACAATTATAACAATAAGTGTTTCCTCCTTCAAGGACATTACCTAGATATATATATCTAAGACCCGCGTTTTCACCTATGGATCTTGCTAATCGCAATCTCTCTATAGGAGTAGGCCCACCTTTGACATATTTATAATCAGGGTGATATCTACTTACATGCCATGGGATATTTTTATCCAAGCTGGATATAAAACGAGCTACATCTTTGAGTTCCTTTTCTGAGTCATTCTCTCCTGTCACGACCAAAGTAGTTATCTCTATCCAAATGCCTTGTTTTTTCATTATCCTTATTGAATCCAAGACACCATCAAGGTCAGCGCCGCATATATTTTTATAGAAACCTTTATTAAAGCTCTTTAAGTCTACATTGCATGCATCTAGATACGGAGATATCATATTAAGCGCTTTTTCAGTCATATAACCGTTGGTGACAAAGACATTCTTAAGCCCTGCTTTTTTAGCAAGTTTACTACACTCATAAGCATACTCAAAAAATATTGTCGGCTCTGTATATGTATAGGATACACTCTTACAATTATTCTTCTTTGCCTCTTTTGCTACTTCCTCGGGAGACATCGCATATCCTTCATTTTCTCCATCTTTAAATGAGCGCTGGGATATCTCGTGGTTCTGGCAGAAAGAACATTTAAAATTGCACCCTATAGTAGCTATGGAAAAAGACATCGAGCCGGGTAAAAAATGATATAAAGGCTTTTTCTCGACAGGATCAACATGGCTAGCTATTACACTGCCGAAAGCATAAGTGTAAAGTTTTCCATCTATATTCTTCCTGACCCCGCATATTCCGAATTCACCAGGTAATATAGTGCAATTATGCCTGCACAATATGCACTGCACTTTCGAATCACTTAACTTATCGTATAATAATGCTTCTTTTAACATAATAATTTAAAGTATTCGAAGACGTAAATTTATTCCTAGTATATTTTGATTCGGCAAGGTCTTCAAAAAGACGTTTTATTTTGACAGGCAGTATATTATGTAATGCAAGATCTATAGGTTTCGCAAAATAAAAAGGCTTTTTTCAGACCTCGCCAAATCAAAAACAATATAAGCCAAGAACCTATCCTAACAATCAAATCTTATTAAGCGAGGGGCAAAGCTTCCTAATAGCGCATTCACTGCATAGCGGTTTCCTTGCATCACAGATCGCGCGGCCATGGTCCACTAATATATAATTAAAATCTATCCAGTATTTTTTAGGCACTATTTTTAATAGGTCCTCCTCGATCTTATTTGGATCGAGATTTTTACTAAGGCCTAATCTTCCGGAAAGCCTCTTTACATGGGTATCTACTGCTATACCTTCTGATTTTTTAAACGCACTCGATAAAACTATATTTGCTGTCTTACGCGCAACTCCCGGAAGGGTCAATAGGTCATCTATTGTGTCCGGGACCTTTCCGCTGAAAACTTCTACGATCCTCCTGGAACTGGCTATAATATTTTTTGCCTTAGATCTAAAAAAACCGCACGAGTGGATATCTTTTTCAAGACTAGCTTGTTTAGCCCTGGAAAAACCATATACATTTTTATATTTTTTAAATAGGCCCGGGGTAACTTTATTGACTCTCTTATCCGTACACTGAGCTGAAAGTATAGTCGCCACAAGTATCTCCAAAGGAGACCTATAGCATAAAGCTGTGCGGCTTTTTGGATATAATTTCCGTAAGGTCTTTATTATCTCTACTACTCTTATCTTTATAGGTTTCATCAGTATAGTAGAAAATTATTTAAGACGCGATAGGTATCTAAAGGCGCTAAGAGCTGCTTTCGCGCCTTCTCCTGCAGCTATTATGATCTGTTTTTCAGGTATATCTGTGACATCTCCTGCAGCAAAGATGCCTGGGATATTGGTCTCGTTATAAGAATTTACCTTTATCTCTCCAGCCTTGTTCTTTTCTACTCCATCTATAAAAAAAGAATTAGGTATAAGGCCTATCTCTACAAATATCCCTTCTACTTTTATATCTTTTTCCTTAGAAGAACTTTTTATCTTTATGCCATTTACGAACTTTTCTCCATATATAGACTGGATCTTAGTATCATTTAATATAGTGACATTCTTTGACCGCCTTAATTTCTCCTGCATTATAGCATCGCCTGTAAGGCCCTTAGCAATATTTATGATATATACATGGCTTGCTATCCTGATTAGCTGCAGCGCTGCATCCAGCGCGGAATTCCCTCCGCCTATTACCGCAACATCCTTGCCTGCAAAGAGCGGGCCGTCACAGGTCGCGCAATACGTAAGCCCCTTGTTCTTGAATTCTTTTTCTCCACTGACACCTAGTTCTCTTGAGCGTTTCCCGGATGCTATAATAGCTGTCTTCGAATGATATTCTCCTTTATTGGTCTTTATATAGATACTATTGTCCAGCTTTTTGACTTCTTCAACTCTTTCATTCTCTTTTAAGCTTGTCCCGTAGCTGCGCATATGTTCTTCAAACTTAGCGACTAATTCAGGGCCGCTCACAAACTGATACCCAGTATAGTTCTCTATGTCTCCGCTCCAGGCAGTCTGGCCTCCTATATCTTCTGAGATAACAAGAAAATCCATTTTTTTCCTGGCTGCATAGACCGATGCAGTAATACCTGCAGGCCCTGCGCCTATTATAATAAGGTCTAGCATGATTTTATTTTATATTATGCGGTGTAAGGTCTATTACTTCTTCGACTTCTACTAAAATAAGATATTCTGGTTTTGGTAAGAGCGACTCTGGGTGCCGTGGATGCCCTTTTTCGCCTTTTAAGTTCTTTACAAGCCTATAGGATATTCTCTTAAGTATCTTATCTTCCCATTTTTTGAGGCTGTCTTCAGAAACTGCTTCTATATCTACCAGTTTACCCTTACCCTTTAAAGAAAAACCCATAAACTTATGCTCATCTACAGCAGTGATGCTTATGTTTGGGTTGACTCTAAGGTTTTCATAAGTCTTCTTCTTATAAAGGTCTATCAAATATACTTTATTGTCTTTCTCAATATCTACTATACCTTTACAAGAATTATGAGGATAGCCATTACCATCTATAGTAGTGATAACAGTATACGGTTGGTGATAAAAAAATCTGATTACGCCTTCTGTAAGTTTCTGCATTATTCTATAGTGATATCCCTGGAGCTTTCCCAAAGTCCGTGAAGATTACATTTTGCTCTGGCTTTTATAGAGCCATGCGTATGACTTAACCTTACCTTAAACCTTGCCACGCCATAGCTAGTTCCGCCGCTAAAAGATGACCTGCCTAAAAATGTATCTCCGCAGTATAGTTCTATCCATTCAATAAAATGAGCTGCTTCGTTAGGATGGATTACTCCATCTATGCCGCCTACTTCTATTTTGATCTCAAAGGCCCCATCCTTTTTCACTTTTTCAGGGCTATCTATTACAGGTAAATGTTTCTTCTCAAGGTCAGCCAGGTTGTTTTTATCCTTAGGGACATTTACTCCGCAAAGGATATCATCATTACATGTGTATTTTGCTTCTGGCATATAGACACCTTTTTTTCCTTTCTTTTTTATTTAAAAAAATCTAGGTATACTCCGAAGACCAATGCTAAAAAAGAAGACACAAATATAAAAAAATAATTTATCTTATCCTTTCTCGAACTCAACTTACATACTATAGTCCCAAGAACTTCTTTGTCATGCTCGGTGAGGTCTTCTTTATTGAGAAGTTTGTCTTTGAGCCTGGTCTTATAAAGTTCTTTATGCAGTATCTGGTCATACCTGAATTTATATATAAAAAATACAAAAAAACCAGTCACGCCCAGATACCAAAGAGATTTTGCGAATAACGGGTTAAAATCAAATACTAGATTTACTGCTCTCAATGCTATGACAGCTACTAAGGCAATAAAAAAGAATAGCCATGATAGGCCTGATTCTTTGCAATTCTTTAATTTAAAACAATCATGGCAGACAAAACTTTTTTCTTTCATCTAGAATCCTTAAGTTGCTGAAGCTGCGCTGTAAATCAGTTCACTGCTCTATTTTTAACCTTCCGCCTCGAACATATCTTTTCCTACACCACATTCAGGGCATACCCAATCATCGGGTAGATCACTAAACGCGACATTGCCGTTTTCCTTTGGGTCATATATATAATCACATACTGTGCATTTATATTTCTTCATCTTTACTCCTCCTGTTTATTTTTTAGCTGTTACAGCCTTTAAAGCCCCCAATGCCTTATCATAATCCGGCGGGGATGAAAGCTCTTTTACTAGTTCATGATATCTTAATATATCATCTTTATCAACTATAAATATAGCCCTGGCTAGAAGCCTAAGCTCCTTTATAAGAACCCCATACTTCATGCCAAAATCAGCATCTCTATGGTCAGATAAGGTCTTTATATTTTTTATATTATTCATCTGGCAGAATCTTTTTTGCGCAAAAGGAAGATCCATTGATATAAAAAGTACGACAAGGTCCTTTGATGATTTACTTGCCTCATCATTGAAACGCTTTATCTCTGTATCGCATACAGGCGTATCCAGGGACGGGACTGAAGCTATAAGTTTTATCTTTCCAGAGAAATCTCCCGAAGATACCTCCTTGAGCTCGCTATCCAATACTTTAAAATTTGCAACTTTTCCGCCTACATCGAGCTCACTGCCCAATAAAGTAAGAGGATTTCCTTTGATCGTGATCTTGCGCTCATCTGCCATACGACTCTCCTTTTTATGTTATACTAAGGCAAATTGTATTATTTTTCAAGTTATAACTATGAATCAATAAAAATATAGACAGCCAACTTTAAACTTGGATTCAATAACCTAAGAACCTCAGAACAACTTATTTGCTATTATACCAAAGATTATTACCTGGGGGACTGTTATTATAGGCAGTAATATTGCAACGCGTTTACCTACATTAAAATACAAAAGCCCGATCTCTGTATAGTCAGTCACTACCCCTGCCATTAAAAACACAAATGCATTACCGAATGCGAGCGTCTGTCTATATATCTCAAATGCCAAAGGCGCTGTACCTTCAGAACACACCTCGAGTATAGTCGCAACAGTTAGGGTAACCAGCATGCCAAATATGCTTGGGCCCATATAATTTTGGAACACACTGCGGGGAACATAGCTGCTGGCCAGGCTTGCGAACACCATGCCTATGATTATCCACCAAAGCACCATATTAGCTAACGATACACTTCCTCTATATATACCTTTGATGTCTTCCATTGAAAATTTATGAGAGAAAAACCTGCTTCTTATATCTTTGGCTATAGAAAAATCTTTTTTGGTCTCTAAAATGTTCTTATTTATCTCTATCAGGTTCTTTGACTCCAAGACCTGGTATATAAAGCCTGTTGTTATGGCTATTATCACAGCAGCTACTATTATATACAATGCCTTGAGGCCAAAAAACGCCAGAAGCATTATTGTAAGAGGCAGGTTCGCCCAGGGACTTGCGAGTAAAAATGCGACTACCGCAGGATTGGACGCGCCTTTTTTATGCAGCTCAATGGATAAAGCCAGTATCCCATGACTGCATGCGCTCATAAAAAACCCAAGTATGACCGAATACAGGATCGTGCGTTTACGCGGTTTTGACAATATATGCGAAACATACTCTCTCGGTATAAAATGGTCTATGACTCCGCCCAATATAAGGCCCAACGAGACAGCCCACCACATCTTTTTGAAATACATTATAAGATTTTCCCTGAATGGGGCTAGAATAGGCAGGATAAAAGACAAGCTATATATAAAAAACAAAACCAGCGATGCGATAAAAAGTCTATTATGGTACCATTTTGACTGGCTCTCAACTATACAACCTTTTAGTTGAGAGCCAGCTATATTTCTAGAGCCTAAAAATTTTTCAAGGCAATGCTTACTGCAAAAATAATACACCTCGTTATTTTTTGTAAGCTTTAAAGACCTGGATACATCCACATCCATACCGCATACTGGGTCTTTTGCCATAAGGGCTTCCTTTTATTGAGGCTCTTCTTTCGTCTTTTCTTTGTCTTCCATGCACTTCTTCATCTTTTTCATCATGCATTCCATATCTGTCTTGATCTCAACCTCTTTCTTAAGGTTTAGGTCCTTGTCATATTGCAAAAGTTTATTCCCTGAAAGGACTATCACTCCTCCGTCCTTGGTAGGCACCATCTCCTTCTGCATCATGCCTTTCATCATCATTGACTTCATCTCATGCATGCCGCCTTTTTCACCATCTTTTTTCATGCGCATCTTGCACATCTCGCATTTTGGAACAGCTTCTTCAGTAGCTGCTATATCTTCTCCGTAAGATATACCTATTATCCCTAGAGAAAATACCGCTAACATGGAAACAACCAATATTTTTCTCATGACCTCCCCCTTTCTACTTATATGCTATACCTTTTAAGTCCTCTACATAAGCCTGGGCGCTAAAAGAAGCTGTTGCGCCGTCTCCGCATGCTGTTACTACCTGGCGAAGCCTCTTACTAGTACAATCACCGCAAGCAAATATGCCTTTTTTAGAAGTACCCATCTCTTTATCCGTGATTATATATCCATCCTTGTCTAATTTTAAGATATCCTTACTAAAACTTGCATTAGGTATATAGCCGACAAAGATAAATACACCGCTGCATTCTATGCTTTTCTCTTCATTGGTCTTTATATTCTTTAGTAAACAGCTCTCGATTTTGTCTTTACCTAAGATCTTGACCAAAGTAGAATCCCATATGATATCAAGTTTTTTATTCTCAAATGCCCTCTCTTGCAGCACCTTCGTAGCTCTTAACCTGTCTTTACGATGGATAAGCGTCACCTTTTTACCAAACCTTGTCAAAAATAAGGCCTCCTCAACCGCAGTATCTCCTCCTCCTATGACAACTATATCCTTGTCTTTGAAGAACGCTCCATCGCAAGTAGCGCAATATGATACGCCTCTTCCCTGGAACTTTTTTTCGCCTTCTACTCCTAGTTCTTTCAGCTTTGCGCCTGAAGCAATGATAATTGATAAGGCAGTAAATGACTTGTCATCTGTTATCACATTAAAATATCTTTTATTATCCTGTATAGTCTCTTCTATATTTTTAACATCTCCTATGATAAACTCTGATCCAAATTCCCTGGATTGTTTCTTAAAGTTCTCTATAAGCTCAAATCCGCCTATGCCTCCTGGAAAACCAGGGTAATTCTCTATTTTTTCAGTCAAGACCGCCTGTACTGCTACCATGTAGCTTTCAATGACCAGTGTCTTTAGCCTTGCTCGTGAACTATAAAGGCTGGCTGTAAGCCCGGCTGGCCCGCCGCCTATAATAATTACATCGTATATCATATTTTTCTCTCCCCAAATATCCTGGTACCGATCCTCACCATATTAGCGCCTTCTTCTATGGCAACTTTATAACTATCACTCATCCCCATAGAAAGGTATTTCATCTCCACGTTCTCTATGCTCAATGACCTTATTTTTTCAAAAACCTCTCTAGTTTTAATAAAATATGGCCTTATGTCTTCAGGGTCATCTTTTAAGGGCCCCATTGTCATAAGCCCCATTACCTTTATATTCTTTAAGCCAGCTGCCTTTCTTATAATGCTCTCCGCATCTTTTGGAAATACGCCGGACTTTTGCAGCTCTTCTCCACTATTTATCTCTATCAAGACCTCCATCGGCTTATTGATCTTGCCTGAATATTTACCTATCTCCTCTGCCAGGCCAAAAGAATCAACTGTCTCTATCATGTCGAATATACTGACTGCTTTTTTGACTTTGTTTTTTTGCAAGTGGCCTATAAAATGCCATCTTGCTTTTTTTCCTATTACCTTAAAAGCAAGTTCAGCTTCTTGTATATAATTCTCGCCTATTATCTCTACACCGCTATCTAATGCCTCTAAAATCTCCTCAGGAGACCTTGCCTTTGCCGCAGCTACAAGTTTTACTCCTACAGGCAATTCTCTAAGTATTTTTTGGACATTCTCTTGTATCATATCGCAAGCTCAGAGAGATCCCCTTCTCTTCAATGTATCTTTTGTGCTTAAAGGTGTTATAGGCTTTCTATAAGAATCATATACAGATATCGCATTTTGTCCTTTAAAATAAGGCAATATCAGATCTATGCCTTTCTTGGATAATGGCTTTACAGGGCTAGGCCTTAATGGAGTATTTATATCTACTTCATTTGGTGAAATATCCTTGGCTATCTTGGCAAATTCCTGCGCGTATTTTTTATTATCTTCTACGAACATGATCTGTAAGGCTATCTTCCCCTTATAACTAGATCTAAATTCTTTTATACCTTCGATCATATTTTTTAGGCGCATATCTTTCATGGGTCTATTGATCTTTAAAAAAAGGTCCTCATTACATGCATCTATCTTGATCATGACAATATCCGCTAATTTCAGGTCCTGCTGTACATCTGGCCTGTCTATCAAGGAGGTATTCGTTATAATAGCTATCTTCTCATGCCTTATCTTCCTTATCCCCTCTATTACATCTCCAAGATTAGATGCCAGTGTCGGCTCACCCTTGCCTGAGAACGTTATATAATCAATATTACCAGCCTCTACTAGATTTATCTCTTTTAATACGTCCTTTGTCTTTACAAAGATCTTTCTCTGGTCTAGAAAGTCTTCAGTCTTTCCTATCTGGCAATACGCGCAATCGAATGTACAGGTCTTTTCCTTTTTGGATATAAGGTCCACCCCTAGTGAATTTCCAAGCCTCCATGATGAGACCGGGCCGTATATATATTTATAACTGCTATCGGATTTATTCATGATTGATATATTATTATACACCTTTAATATCAATAATCTAGTAATAATCTGCATTGTACAATCTAATGCTTAAATAATACGCCAAACCGCAATTATTCTTGGTAAGCCTAAAGAAAAGCGTTGCCGGTTTGAGCGGGCATGGTATCCGCCAAGATTTATGGCGGATGAGCGAGAAGCGGCACCGAGCGAAGATTACCACGCTGGGGTAATCAAGCGTCTTTTCGTATGCTTACCAAGAACAATTTTAATCCATTGACATTACATAATCTATATCGTAAAAAATGTTGTACTACCAGTCTTTATATGTGTATAATATATAAAGACTTATGCGAGATCTCAATTCACAGTTTGAAAATGTAAAGATAAACCCCATCACGCTTTCCTTCAATAAGGCACTGGAAGAAAAGTTCCGTACTTATTATTTCTCACACTATCTAAATAATATGCGCATGTCCATGATACTAGGCATAATCATATGGGGCCTTTTTGGTATCATAGACTCTTTCTTTGCCCCAAAAGAAGTAATGCCAAAACTACTTTTAATGCGTTACGCATTTGTCTGGCCAGTGATGCTTATTTCTTTTGCGCTGAGTTTTACTAAAAAACCTAAAAAATACCTGGATATTGCTATCTCTATGGGAATAGGTGCATGCGGATTAGGCGTTGTCGCTAAATTCGCGATGCTTCCTTCTGAGATAAGTTCCATATGGAATGCCAGTCTCATTATCATATTCATATATGGATACGCTACTATGCGTAATAGGTTTATACCTGCATCAATAACGGGCCTTGTAATACTCTCTTCTCATATAGCAGTATCTATTTTCATCAGGCATGTGCCTATAGCCATGTTCATAAATAATAGTTTTTTTCTTATAATGGGTAATTTTATAGGCATGTATGTATGCTATACCATGGAACTTTTTGCCAGAAAAAACTTCCTGCATTCAAAGCTTCTTGAAGAACATAGAGATAATCTTGAATTAAAAGTACAGGAACGCACCAAAGAACTGCATGATACACAACAGGAGATAGTCTATACCCTGGGTGTAGCAGCTGAATATAGGGACAATGAGACTGGTTCTCATATAAAACGCATGAGCCATTACTGTGCAGTACTGGCGCACGCTATCGGGATGCAAGGAAAAGACTGCCATCTCTTGTTCCATGCCAGTCAAATGCATGATATAGGCAAGATAGGCATACCTGACTCGATACTCCTAAAGCCTGGCCGCTTGACGCCTGAAGAATACGACCTCATGAAGACTCATACTACAATAGGTTCAAAGATACTTTCCATAAATAATTCCAAACTCTTACAACTCGCTCAGACAATAGCACTGACCCATCATGAAAAATGGGATGGTTCAGGATATCCTAATAGCCTTTCAAAAGAAGAGATACCAGTTACAGGCCGTATCGTAGGATTATGCGATGTATTTGACGCCTTGACTTCAAAACGTACCTATAAAGAAGCGTGGTCAATAGAAAATGCCGTGGAAGAGATACAAAGATCAAGCGGGACTTATTTTGAACCGAGGTTAGTTGAAAAATTTAAAGAGCTGCTTCCGGAAATAACTTCTATAAAAGAAAGATTTAAAGACCCTCTCACAAAATAATATATCTATTTTTATCTTATTTAGAATCAGATAACTTACCGATCTTATCCTGCAAAGTTCCCATAGGGCATATCATACACCATGTCCTATGTTTCATGATAATACCCAGTACGATAGAGATAATAGTTGTTATTATACACATGACTATCAAAATAGAACCAATAGCGGCCAAGCTTTTGCCTTTAGCGATAATACGTAAAATCAAAAAACTCGTAAGTAATACAAAAACTATCCAGCGAAAATATTGTTTTGTAAAAAGTTTAGGTGTAGGTTTTTTACGACTGATCTTTGATAAAACAGAGTCTAAAAAAGCGCCTCTTGGGCATAAGTTCCAGCACCAATATCTTCCCTTAAAAACAGATAATGTCAGAAAAAATATCATCATTCCTAAAACTAAATATCCAAGTAATGGATTAAAAATCCCTCCTATAATGATCAAAGGTAAAAACCATATCATTGCAAGCTGGCTTCTCTTCATAAAACCTTCACAATACCTTATGCTTATATAAGCAATCTATGTCAATAAAACTACAAACTACTCTATCGGTATGATTATTTTCTGGCCTGGCCTGAGCTTATCCGGGTTCTTTATCCTATCCTTATTTACCTGATAGAGATACTTCCATCTATGAGCGCTGCCCAGCTCATCCTTTGCTATCTTTGATAAAGTATCGCCTTTTTTTACAATATATTCTTTTGTCGAGACTTTTATTTCTGATTCCAGGTTTTCTTCTTCCTCAACTAGATATTTATTTTCATCTATTGCTTCCATCTCGGGAGACGCCTCTAATCTCTCAGCCCCTTCATAAGGGATCATGACCTCTTCGACTTCAGCAACCATGAACTGGGCGTTTCTATCTTTCTGCATACCTTCAAGGTCTGTCACATGAGCTATCGCATCCAGCTTTCCCCTGCTTACTATTTTGATGCGGTCTTCTGGCAAGCCTTTACCAAGCATAAATCTCCTGACAGACTCTGCCCTGTGCCTACCCAATTTTTCATTGTATTTTTCAGTGCCCCTTATATCACAATTACCAGTTATAAGTATGCTTGTCTCAGGGCTCCTTCTAAGTGTTCCTACTGCATCTTCCAATATCTTTGCAGCATCGCTTCTTAAGTCAGACTTGTCATAATCAAAATATACCTTTACATTCTTTATTATCTTTTTTATCAGCAATGACGGCCTGAGTTCTTTTTGTTTCGGAGGAGGAAGTTCCTCTTCCTTGTAATCAAATATTATCTTATATACATATATATAGCCTCTATTACCCCAAGGCCTGGCCTTTCCTGGTTCTTCAGGCCACCACCAGTAACCGCCTTTATCCATATCTTTGTAAGGCCCTGGCTTTGCATCTGTAGGCCACCAGTCAAACTCCTTCTGCATATTCTCAAGCTGTTCCCTCACCCCTTCGGCCTTTTGGGCTGCCTGGCTATAAAGATTAAGGTCTAAAATTGCTAGAAAAAGAATAACGCATATAAATATCTTGAGTAGTCTATCCATATATAAACTTCTCCTTTTTTATTTTTGTTTGGCTTTTAACTCTGAGCCATCTTTAGGGCAATATGTTACGCTTGAGCCATAACTAGCTCCACACGCAGGACAAAACTTTGTCTCCATACTGTTACCTATAAGGGCTCCTCCTGCTGCACCTGCTACGCCGCCTATGAGAGCTCCTTCTTTGGCATGCCCTGATTGATGGCCTATTATAGCTCCAGCCCCAGCGCCTACCAAAGTCCCCAATCCAGCGCCTTTCTGCGTACCAGTACAGGATAATAAAGTAAATGCCAATACTATTGTTAATAATGTAATATAACTTGTCTTAATCATTTTAACACACCTCCCTTATTATTGGTATCTTTTTACTCTAAAAATTTACTCAGCTTAGACCAGGTCTTTTTTCCTACTACTCCATCGGATGTTATACCGTTCGCCTTTTGAAAGTCAGAAATAGCCTTCTTTGTGTTCTTTCCTATCTTAGAATCTATCGGCCCTTTATAAAAACCTGCGTTTTTAAGGGCTTTCTGGATCCTTTCAGGGGTCTTTTTGTAAGTCTTTTTCTTTTCGCTTTTTTGGCTAACTGCTTTTTTACTAGGTGTTATATAAGCGGGTTTTGCTGGCTCGGCCTTTTTTTCTTCCAGCTGATATTCAAGCTCAGAGATCAATCTGTCTTTTTCCCTTAACTCAGTTTCAAGATTTGCTACCTTACATTGAAGGCTCTTGTATTCCTGGCTTTTAAGGCCCCTTCCTGTAGTAGCGCAGCCCGTTAATATTAAAGTGATAAATAATACGCTCATCAAATTTCTTTTCATCCATCTCCTCCTTATTATTTTATTGCAATATATGTTTTTAATTTTTCTAATGTCTTGGGGTCTAATTTCCCGCTATCGGCTAAACCTACTTTCCTCTGAAAATCAGTAACTGCTTTTTTAGTCTTAGGGCCCATTTTCCCATCTATCGGCCCAGGGTCGAATCCAGCAGTTTTTAATGCCTGCTGTATACTCTTTATAGACACTTTTTCTTTACGATCTATCTTACTGGTTATCTTATACGGCCTGAGCTTCTCCCAAGTTGTTTTATCAATAAATGCCGACATCTTTAAATTATTTGATTTCTGGAATCCTATTACAGCTTTTCGCGCAGCCCCATCCAACACTCCATCTATAGGGCCTGGATCAAAACCAGCTTTATCCAAGCAGATCTCCGCTTCTTTGGCTAGATAATTATATCCTGTTAGAGGCCCAAATATCTCTTTTTCTTCCTGAGAAGCCTTCTTTGCCGCTAGATCCATATTACCGCATCCTGAAAACAAGAGCACTCCTCCTATAACAAGAGATAGGTATATTAAAAATCTCTTAAATATATACAAAACAGCCATACCGCCTCCTTAGTTTTTTAGAGATCAAGAAACCCCGTTCTCAAGTGCTTTTTTTATCTTATAAAGCAATATCTCGCTGCCGTCTGATTTATCATAATAGTCATATGCATCCTTTATCCTGTGCTTTTGTTCGTCAAGAGGATATACACTGGCGACTATTACTTTTACCTTTTTATGAAAAAGCTGCATTACATCATAAAGCACGCTTCCATCGACCTCTGGCATGTTTATATCAAGTAAAACAAGATCTATACGCTCCTTGACAAGTATCTCGCTGGCCTGCATTGGATTCAGTGACTCTACGACTTCATACCCTTCTGCGCTCAGCAATTTAACATAAATCTTTCTTATCTTTTTTTCGTCGTCAACCACAAGTATCTTCTTCATAAAAGCCCTCTCTTTCTATCACTCGCGTAGAGCTTAGCATAAAGACCATTAAAAGAAGATTAGAACAATATTAAATTTTTCTAATGTTGGAGGCGATCAAAAGATAGGTAAAAATACAGTAAAGGTGGAGCCCTTGTTGGGAACAGACTTAACTCCAATATATCCCTGGTGTATATTGACGATCGACTGGGCTATGCTCAGGCCAAGCCCATTTCCCGACGTATCATCTTCATTTAACGTGTCTTTGTGGAAGAACTTGTTGAATATGTGAGGTATATCATCTTTATCTATGCCAATACCTATGTCAGAGATAGATATAACGGCTTTTTTGTCTTCTTTATTTAATCTGATGTCTATTCTCCCGTCTTTAAAACTAAATTTGATTGCATTACTTATCAGATTAAAAAAAAGCCGCCTCAGGTGAAGCCTGTCTCCTTTAATAAAAATAGGCTTATCTATACTCCCTCTTAAAGTAACTTCTATATTTTTTTTACCTGAAAGAAGTTCTGTCTGTTCATATATCTCCTTCAAAAACCCAACAAGGTCAAATCTCTCAAACTTAAAAACCTCGGGCTTGTAATCAAGTTTTGTAAGGAGAAGGAGGTCTTCTATGAGCTTAAGCATCCTTTCTGTTTCCTCGATATTTATCCTGATGACCCTTTTATATTCTTCTATATCGCGGTCTTTTCTAAGCGCGACCTCTGACTCTCCTCTTATTATAGCCAAAGGTGTCTTCAGCTCATGAGATGCGTAAGAACTAAACTCCGCTATATATTTGAACGATTTTTCAAGGCGCGCTATCATATCATTAAAAGCATCTACAAGATACTTCATCTCAGAGTCAGCGTGAAGGCTTTTTACTCTCAAGCTAAGGTCCTCGTGGGTAATATTTTCTGCGGTCTTAGTGATCTCTAGGACAGGGGTAAGGATACGGGTCGCAAAAAGCTGGCCTATAAAACTCGCTATTATCAGTATTATCGGAATGCTTGTCAAGATATGCGCCAGTCTTATCCTTAAAAGATGTATAACAGGCTTTAAAGATGTGGCTATATGGATATAATAATTTTTGCCGTTATAGATAAATACCTTTGTAATGACTCTTAGGTCTTTTTTGTCATGTTTTACACTTTTATATATCGCTTCATCTTTGTCCAGCAGTTTAGAATTTTTTAAAAAGGCGGCTTTAAGGTCTGGAGGCGTGGGTCTGGAGTTTACAAGAACCTTTCCATCCTGATCCATAAATGCTATAAAATCCTCTCTCAGGTTGAATATATCTACTTTACCAAGCCACAATCTTTCAAGCTGATCTATCTCAAGCATCTTACCTTGATCTGGATAAGAACCTTCCAGCGTAACAGCCTTTTTAACTGAAAATAAAAAAGAATCCTTATTATCCGGGAGTATTTCTTTGTAAAGGTTAATGGCAGAATTTATCCCATTGACCTTTACATGAAGCTCATCATCAAGCTCATCATAGAGAGTGTAGTGTAAAGAAAGATATAAAAACGCGCTGTACGTAACTAGGATCACGCCAAGAATAGCTACATATAAAACGCTGATCTTAAACCTTACTGAGTTTAGTTTCATATTAATCTTTTATTATATACCCTGCGCCGCGGATAGTATGGATAAGCTTTTTTTTGAAATCAGAATCTATTTTATTCCGAAGATAGTTTACATAGACATCTATAACATTGGTAAAACTGTCAAAATCTTCATTCCATACATGTTCCGAGATCATTGTCCTGGTGACGATCTGATCAGCATTGAGCATAAGATACTCGAGGAGAGCGTATTCTTTGCTGGTAAGCGATATTTCTTTGTCCTGTCTCTTTACCTTGTGGGTCAATTGGTCAAGCTCCAAATCCCCTACTTTAAGCAGATTTACCTTTTCATCCCTTTTTCTCCTGAGTAAAGACCTGATCCTGGCTAAAAACTCCTGAAATGAAAAAGGCTTTGTAAGATAATCATCCGCTCCAGCATCTAATCCGGAGACCTTATCGATGATCCTGTCCTTTGCTGTCAGCATCAATATCGGGACATCAATCTTGCTATGCCTAAGTTCCCTGCATAATGTTATCCCGTCTTTTTTTGGAAGCATCACATCAAGTATTACGAGGTCATATACATTGGCCTTGGCTAAAAAAAGGCCCTCTTCCCCGTCATATGCTATATCTACGGCATAATGCTCTTCCTTAAGGCCTCTATTGATAAAGCTGGCTATCTTCTTTTCATCTTCCACAAGAAGTACCTTCATATAATTACTGATTATACATTAAAATAGAATAAAATAAACTTATTTTAACTTAATAATTTTTCAGCTTTTTTGATGTCTTCTTTGGCGGCAGGCGGGGTGTCTTTGAGTCTATACTTTAATCCTAGGTGGCTCCACTTGTGGTTACCGAGCGTGTGATATGGCAAGAACTCAAAATTCTTGCAATATCTAAGAGTACTTAATATCTCTTTTAAACCTGATATATCTTTTTCTGAATCATTTAAACCAGGTACAAGCACATACCTGATCCAGTAAGGCTTCTTTTTTTCTTCCAGATCTTCTATAAAAGAGACTGCTTCTCCCATCTCTCTCCCTGTTATATCCTTATGCAGTTTTTTAGAAGAGGCTTTTAAATCAACCATAAATAGGCCAGTAAGAGCTGTTATCTTATCTAGTTTTTCTTTGGATAGGGACTTAGCATAAAAAGCGCTTGTGTCTATCGTAGTATGGATAGAACTAGCCCTGCACAACTTAAACAGCTCTATTATAAAATCAGGCTGTAACAGCGGCTCTCCGCCTGAAAGCGTCACCCCTCCATTAGATGAAGCCATATAGGGAATACACTTTTCTATTTTATGGAACACCTCTTTAGCCGTATATAGATCACCGGCGTTAAGTTTCCAGGTATCTGGGTTCTGGCAATAGATGCACCTTCCAAGGCACCCCTGCATAAATACAACATACCTTATGCCTGGCCCGTCCAGCGTACTGAAGCTTTCAAAAGAATGGATCCTTCCTGAACTATTATCACGATCTTTACATGTTTTCATGGAATGTCCTTGATAGAACTTCTTTTTGCTGCTCTAACGACAATTTACTGAAGTGAACCGCGTATCCTGATACCCTTATTGTAAGCTGAGGGTATTTATGTGGATTTTTTATTGCGTCTTTTAATGTATCTTTGTCTATCACATTTACATTGAGGTGATGAGCGCCTTTTGTAAAATAACCTTCCAGTAAATGCGACAGATTATCTATTCTTTCTTCTTCCAGCTTGCCTAATATGGATGGTATTACAGTAAAAGTGTTCGAGATACCATCCCTGCACTCGCTATAAGGAAGGCCTGCGACTGAATTAAGGCTGGCTATAATGCCGTTTTCATCTCTTCCATGCATAGGGCTGGCTCCTGGCGCAAATGGGTCGCCCTTTTTTCTTCCGTCAGGGGTCGCGCCAGTCTTTTTGCCATACATGACATTGGAAGTTATAGTAAGTATAGAGATAGCTGGTATAGAGTTTCTGTGAAGAGGGTGTTTTTTTAATTCTCCCAGAAAACTTGTCACGAGATCCACTGCTCTCCCGTCTACTCTATCATCATCATTGCCGAATTTAGGAAAATCGCCCTTTACATTAAAGTCGATTGCAACTCCTTTTTTATTTCTGACGGGTTTTACTTTTGCGTATCTTATCGCGCTCAAGGAATCCGCTGCCACGCTTAACCCAGCTACACCAAATGCCATATATCTGGTAAGTTCACTGTCCAGAAGCGCCATCTGAGCCCTCTCGTAATAATATTTATCATGCATAGAGTGTATTATATTGAGAGCCTCTACATAAGTATTAATGGTCCAGCGCAATACCTGGTGGAACCTTTCTTTTACTTCGTTAAAATCAAACGGGTCAGATAAGATAGGCGCGATATTAGGGACTACTTTTTCGCCAGTCACTTCATCTCTGCCTCTATTAAGCGCGTATAAAAGTACTTTTGCCAGGTTGCATCTTGCGCCAAAATACTGCATCTCGCTCCCATTTTTTAAAAGCGATACACAGCAGGAAATACTATAGTCATCGCCTCCCATCATCCTCATAAGGTCGTCATTTTCATACTGTATGGAGCTTGTCTTTATAGAGGTAAAACTGCAGAATTTCTTAAAGTTTTCTGGCAGCCTATTTGACCAAAGTATAGTTAGATTCGGCTCAGGCGATGGCCCAAGATTGAAGAGGGTCTGTAAAAACCTAAAGGATGATTTTGTGACCTTGTGCCTTCCATCTATTGTCATGCCTCCTATCGCTTCAGTCACCCATACAGGATCTCCTGCAAAGATATCAGTGTAGGCCTTTGTCCTTAACTGCCTTACAAGCCTCAGCTTTATCACAAAATCATCTATCAGTTCCTGCGCTTCATCCTCTGTCAATCTGTGATTCTGGATATCCCTTTCTACAAATACATCGAAGAAATTACTTACACTCCCCAGGCTCATCGCAGCTCCATCCTGCTCTTTTATAGCTGCTAGATACCCGAAATATGTCCACTGTATTGCCTCTTTAGCGTCTTTAGCTGGTTTTGAGATATCAAATCCATAGATACTGCCAAGTTCTTTCATTTCATTTAACGCTGTGATCTGATCCGCTATCTCTTCCCTGAGCTGGAGAGCTTCATTAGTAGAATAGTCCTCAAGTATCCTTTTATATTTTTTCTTGGAATCTATCAACCTATCTATACCATAAAGAGCGACTCTCCTATAGTCCCCTATTATCCTTCCCCTTGAATAATTGTCAGGGAGCCCTGTTATAAGGCCATTGCGGCGGGCCCTCAATATATCCTCTGTATAAGCATCAAATACAGCGTCATTATGTGTTTTTCTATATTTTAGGTAGATATCCTTTACTTTTTTATCAAGGCTATACCCATAGTCCTTGCAGGCTTTCTCGACTATCTTTATACCGCCCAGCGGTTTTATTGCCCTTTTTAAAGGCTTATCTGTCTGCAGGCCCTTTATTATCTCCAGTTTTTTATCAATATATCCGGCCTTATGGCTTGCGATGGTCGAGACAGTAGATGTATCTATATCCAGGACTCCGCCGCGTTTTCTTTCTTCTTCAAAAAGTTCCAGGCATTTTGCCCAGAGTCTTTTTGTGCGCTCTGTAGGGCCTTTCAAAAAAGAACTGTCTCCGTCATAAGGAGTGTAATTACGATTGATAAAATCCCTTACATCGATCGTCTTGTCCCATCTTCCTCTTGTAAACATATCGCACCTTACCTTTCTTTATCCCTCGCCACATAGTATCATACAAAAGCGGCTCGGGATTGTTTTTAGGCAACTTTATGTTGCCTAAAAACAAAAAACCCGGGTTATAAAACCCAGGTGGACGATTTACCGTTTATTTTTTACGCGCTTCCTCATGGTTTCCCATGTAAGACACCAGTTGCGCGGGATATTTAATTTTGTATCTTTATATTAACATAAATTCGTACCATGTCAAGAAAAAACCAGAGACGTTTTCCAAGCCGAGAAGGAAACCGCCCTTTTTCTGTTATTGAAAGGAATCTATCGGCTCCATTAAACACATGATAGGGATTACTTCTGTTCTTTAAGTTTGGCGGTTATATAGGAATCAATGTCTCTTACTGTGAGCGCCTTCTCAGCATCCTCATCCGGTATCTCTATATCAAAAACTTCTTCAAGCTCTATAACAAGCTTTATACTCTGGAGTGAGTCAATATTCATATCATCGATTAATCTTGTCTCAAGAGTAATTTTATCTTCATGTATGTTAGCTTGTTTAGCAAGAATGGACCTTACTTTAATAAAGACATCTTCATCTACCGGTTTAGCCTTGCGTCTTTTAAAAAATAAGCCTGCCATGAGTTAGTCCTTTCTGGTTAAAGTCCTATTATATGGATTCTGTTGTATCTATATTAAACTCTTTATAGATAGTCTTTTTAAGGTTACTTAGAAGCGTTCCTGCTTCGAGGGCATAGTCTACTGCGTTAGAAAGGGTATCAAGAGCTTTTTTAAGCTCTTTCTTTAGCTCTTCAGGACTCATCTTATCAATATCTTTTAGTTTGGCGATCTCTACGACTGAGCCTCCTTCAATAGAGACCTTATTAAGTTTATTAGCCAGATCATGAAAACCCATCCTTATTTCTTTCATAAAGCTAAACTCCTTCTTTTTTCAGGTCATCCAGTATCTTTATAATAATTCTTATATCTAAAGGTTTCAAGAGATAACCTTTTATCCCAAGCTGTTCTCCTTTTTGGCGAAGTTCAGGGCTGTCATCCCCTGTAACTAGATAAACGCATGGATCAGGGTTTATTTCTTTTATTTTCTTCAATACAGTAATGCCGTCCATCTTGGGAAGATGCAGATCTAAAAATACGCAGATTGGCAGATTTTCTTTATAGAGTTCTATTCCTTTTTCTCCTGTAGAAGCAGTTAAGGCTTTAAAACCTTTTCTTTCTATAAACATGGAAAGATACCCTATTAATTCTTTTTCATCATCAACAATTAAAATAGCCTTCATTAAATTATCCTTTCTTTTTAGGAAGCTCTATAAAGAAAGTTGTTCCTTTCATATATGTAGATTCAAACCATATTTTGCCTCTATGATTTTCCTCTATTATCCTTTTTACTACAAACATGCCAATGCCTGTGCCTGATATGGTAGAGATCTTTGTAGTAAAATAAGGCGAGAATATCCTTAATTTATCCTCTTCTTTCATGCCAATCCCATTGTCTGAAATCTGGATTATAAAAGAGGCTTCTGTCTCTTTTAGCTTTATTTCAATAAAAGGCTTAAATGCTGCCTTCTCATCTTCATTCAAGCAAAGATTTATCTTCTCCATAATAGCTTCATAGCTATTATCTATAAAGTTAAATATTACTTCAGCCATCTGTCCTTTGGACGCATAAATAATAGTATTAGTGTTTTCAGTCCTTATCTCTAATGGGAAATCATCGGATATAGAATGTTTTGCTCTAAGAGGAGATATTGAAAGATCTATAGTCTCCTGTAAAGGGAAAAATGAAAAAGATATCTCCCTTTCCTGTGTGCCTGCAAAATCTAAAATACCTTTTATGAGCTTACCTGCTCTCTGGACATTATCTTGTATATCTCCTGCCTCTTCTATCAGGCGGTCAAAGGTTTTTTTAAGATCAGGGTACTTGATTATAAGATCAGGGTGCTTTTCAATAAAATCCTGTATCTCGAGCTCCTGCGTTCCTGCATGGGCGCTGAATACTCCTAAACGGTTCCTTATCTGATGAGCTACTCCTGATGCCATGCCTCCGATAGAAGCTAGTTTTTCAGCGGTGAAAAGTCTTTGCTGGCTCTTTTTGAATTCTTCTAAGAACACACAGTAATCTACAGCTAAGGCTGTCTGATGAGAAAGGATATTAAATACATTTATGTCATCCTGGGTATAAGTAGTCTTATTCAGTTTTTGGCCCAGGATCAAGAACCCTAACATCCTGTCTTCAATAAGAGAAGGGACGATTAAATCAAAAGAAGAGTTTAATTTCTCCTGCAGTGGCTTCCTTAGACCATAAGGCATCTCTTCAGAGAGAAAAGGGCCTTCTCTTATCTTAATATATTTTATCAGAGAAGAATCTTCCTTTAAGGCTATATCAGGAGAAATGGCCTTATGGTCTCTTACAGCCTTTAGCGTATAGGCCTTATTAGCTTTATCATGAAAAAATATAGCTGCAAACTTAATTTTTACTGCCTTTTTTACAATATGCACTATTAAGTTAAGGAGCTTATCTAAGTTATGCTCTCTTACCATCCCTTCTCCTGCCTGGAGAAGGAGCCTTTGGTAGTGTTTCTGCTTGGCTAATAATATATCTTCTGCTTTCTGCTGTAAGCGGCGGTATATAAAAGGGCCTGCTGTAGCTAAAACAGCCATTAATATCATTGGTAAAAACCACAGTCTATAAACTTCAGCCTTGTTTATAAATGCTCCTAATCCAAAAGGAATGCCTAATACAAGAGCATATACTAGAGTTAATATCCCGGCTCGGGTAAAAACTAGTTTAATATCAAGTAGGTGCAAATGTATTATAGTGTAGGCAATAACAGATGCTGCTATAGCTACAAATATAGAGCCTAATGGATAAAATTCTATAATACCATAATTTGGTACAAAATCCTGAAAACCGCCCATAAACCCTATGGTAAAAGCCCAGAAAATATACTTTATTCTTAAAGATTCAAGAGGCTCTTTTTGTTTTTTTGCTTCAGAATTTACATATAAAAGAAATAAGCATCTAAAAACAGAAAAACCTAAAAGCCCCAGATATAACGTATGTAAAAAAGAGCCCTTTGCATAATATCCCCAAAAATACTTATATACGCCTGAGATTACATAAGGTGTTGCATAAAGCAACCCTACAAGCACAAAACTTGCCAAATAAAAAAGTTTTATATAAATCTTCTTTCTCTCTATCTTCAAAAATTTTATATTAAAATGATAGAAAGTACTAGGAATAAACAATACACCTATATAAAGAAATTTTACCAGATTAAGCGCTACTTCTTCTGTCTTTGCAAAATAATAAACAGAAGAGTACCCAAAAAGCCATATAGTGCAGGATAGATTAAATAATGCAAAAGCAATGTTGACTTCGGATTTTTTATTGTTCCAGAATATAAAAAGACCATTCAAAAACATTAAAAGACCAGCCAGTAAAAGAGGGACTGCGTATAAATTCATCTTAAATACCTCTATCTATCTTCTGCCTTTCCAAGTCGATATATATCTTTCTAAAATATTGGGTCTTTTTAAGAGTGACTTCTCGAGAATATACTTTCTTATAAATATTCAATAATCCTTTTTCCAATTCACTTATGGACATTTTATTTGGCTTAAAATTAACATTCGTAAATGTATAATTATCCCATTTAGAAACAATTAACCTATTTTCCTTTGAAAGCCGTTTTTGCAGTCTTGTGCCTGGTAAAGGAGTCAACACCGTAGCCTGCGTAGCAAATAAATCGTTTTCTATTATAAAATTAGCTGTCTTATCAAAAACCGACACATCATCCCCATCAAATCCTACTATAAAACTTCCCATTATACCAATGCCGTGTCTTTGTATTTTTGCAATAATCTTTGAATAATCTTTAAAATATTTTGCTTTCTTATTGCTCTTATTCATAGTCTTGAAATTGTCATAATTAAGACTTTCGAATCCTACGAATAATATAGCACAACCACTATCTTTAAGAAGTGTCAAAAAATCCTCATCATCAGAGACAGATATATCTGTCTGCGCAAACCATCTTATCTTTAATCTTTTTATTTCTGCTATCAATTCACTGGAAAATTTCTTATTAACAAACATATTGTCATCTGCAAAATTGATCAATGCCTTTCTCCCCCAAATAGATTTTATCTTCTCTAGTTCTTTTACTATCTGATTAACAGTCTTGTATCTAAATTTAGATCCATATACATTGGAAGCGCAGCAGAATTCACAATCTATAGGGCATCCCCGCGTAGTCTGTATCCATATTGTTTTATATTTATTGGGATCTAATAAATCGTATCTAGGAATAGGAGATTTAGTTAAATCAAAAAAACTTTCTGATTTATAGTATGGTTTTAATTTATTATCTATAAAATCGGACAATACGTTAGGCCATATCTCTTCCCCTTCTCCAATCACTACGCTATCTACATGTTCCTTAGCTTCTTCGAATAAAACAGTAGCATGTATTCCTCCCATCACTACTTTGCTGCCCTTTTTTCTAAATTTATCTGCTATTTCATAAGCCCTGGTTGCCTGTTGAGTCATAGAACCTAATCCAATAAGATCATAATCCTTATCGAAATTTATATCTTCAAGATTCTCATCTATAAGATCTATCTCCCAATCTTTGGGAGTTAAAGATGCCATTATCAATAATCCTGAACTGGAGCCTGTAAAATGGTTACGATAGAAATCTATGTCTTTTGAACTGTTCCAA
This sequence comes from Candidatus Omnitrophota bacterium, assembly GCA_043814965.1. Classification (GTDB taxonomy): domain Bacteria; phylum Omnitrophota; class Gorgyraeia; order Gorgyraeales; family Gorgyraeaceae; genus JBDRCN01. Next base: position 76,667 of record JBDRJN010000002.1, on the reverse strand, counting down.
AAATCTATAAAAGCGGGATTGTTACTGATTTTGCCTTTGGGAGAAATCAAAGCGAGTTTCATGTCTTTTCTTTCAGTGTAGCAAATACTAAATTTATCAGATCTTTAACTGAGACAACATCCATAGCCTTTGCTTCATCTATATTTATATCAAGTCTCGTTTCTACAGCGGCAAGTATCTCTACGGAAGATACGGAGTCTAAGCCGAGATCATCTCTTATGCTGGCATTTTCATCTATGTCGTTAACATCCATTCTTGCGATATCTGCCAGTAAATTAAGTAATCTTTGTTTTAGCTCTTTATCGGAAGCCTTTTGCACAACCATAACCCTTTCTATATATTATAATAAGATAAATATAGCATATAACACGTTTAATAGAAGAAGTTTACCCTATAATCCTTAAAAATACAACCTTGTCTAAACTGTTTCCCGATTGACTCAGAAAACGTTTCTATACTATAATAAGGTTATGAATAAAAAAGCTATTATAATACTTGCAGAGGGGTTTGAAGACATAGAGGCAGTAAGTGTCATAGATATCTTAAGAAGAGCTGGTATAGGCCTTACTGTAGCCAGCATAGGGGATATAAAGGTCAAGGCATCGCGTAACACAGTGATCTTGGCTGATAAAAAACTGAGCGGCGCAGGAGATGATTTTGACGCATTGATACTGCCTGGCGGTATGCCTGGCGCAACAAATCTTTCCAGGTCAGATAAAGTAACCTTATTGATAGAAAATATGTACAAAAAAGAAAAACTTATCGCTGCGATCTGCGCCTCGCCCGCAGTAGTACTCGCGCCGCTGGGAGTACTCAATGGTAAAAGAGCAACGTGCTATCCCGGGATGGAGGATACTTTTAATAAAGATACCTCATATAAAAATGAAGCTGTTGTTGTAGATGGAAATATTATAACAAGCCAGGGGCCTGCTACAGCAATCTTATTTTCACTAAAAATAGTTGAGATGCTGGTAAGTAAAGAGGCTTCTTTGAAGATCAAAAAAGCAATACTCTTAGATTAGGTAACTTTATCCTTTTCGTCGTATATCTCTCCGAATAGCTCTTCTAAGACATCTTCCATGGATACTATACCGATATTCTTATTGTCCTTATTCCTTACTATAAAAAGGTGCTGGTGGTAAGCCTGGAATTTACTGAGAAGGTCATCTGCCTTTTCAAACTCATTTACAAATATCGGCCTGGTCATAAAATCTTTTACCTTTGCCTCATAATTATCCTTTGCGATCTCCCTTAAAAGGACCCTTTGCTGAGTTGTGCCTACAATATTGGATGTATCCTTATCATATACAGCGATCCTGCTATACTGCGAATCCAATATAGAGTCTTTTATGTCTACTAGTTTGCTCTCAACTGGCAATGCATAGATCTTGTCGATTGGTTTCATGATATGATGGGCTTTTACATCATTAAGCTTAAAGACCTTGTTGCAAAGGTTCTCCTCATCCACTTCTACAGTACCTGAGTCCCTGCCCAGTTTAAGCATAGCCTTTATCTCTTCTTCAGTTACCTTAGGGACAGCTACTTTACCTTTAAAAATAGTGGCTGTGAGTATAAGTAATCTTATGAAAGGCTTTAGGGCCCATGTTACGCCTCTCAATGGCTTGGCGCTCATCAAAGATATAGCTATCTTATAATGCTCACCTATGGTCTTAGGGATCACCTCTGCAAGGACTATTATCAAAAATGTAAGTATGGCTGAGGACATCCCAAGCCATTCATTTCCAAAGATCCTTGTAACACGCTGTCCTACAAAAATAGAACCTATAATATTTATAGAATTATTAAGGACTACTACTGTAGCAACAGCTACATGGATATTTTCCTTTATAAAAAGCAGGTCTTTTGAGCCTTTACGTTTTTGGTCAAAAAGCATCCTTGCCCTTACTAAAGGCAGGCTCAGGATAGCTGCTTCTACCATGGAACATATACCTGAGAAAAATAAGACCACTACTATCAAAAAAACTAGATTCAGCATTTTACCTTTTTATTTACAAATTTAAACAGATCTACGCCTAATATATTAAACATATCTTTCAGTAATATCATCGGAAGGCCCAATATATTAAAATACGACCCTTTTATATCATCAAATATCATGGATCCTACTCCTTCTATAGAAAACCCGCCTGCTTTATCATAAGGCGCAAGAAGCTTAAGCGTGCGGGAGAACTCGCTATTTTTGATCTTTTTCACTTTGACAATTGACCTCTCGCATCCTAAAACCAAGTTTTTTTTCTTTACATCCACTACACATAATCCTGTATATACGGCTATACTCTTACCTGATATCTCTTTTAGCATGCTCTTTGCATGTTTAGCGTCCTTTGGCTTGCCTATTATATTTTTACCCAACTGTACCACAGTGTCAGCGCCTATTACATAACCATCTTTTAGACCCATTGCAATATCTACTGCCTTGAGCCTTGCATTCTTAATAGAGATATTTTTTGGAGAAACTCCTGATATGTCTTCAGAGATCTTGCTTATCACAACCTTATGCTTGATCCCACAAGATGAAAGTATCTGCGACCTACGTTTTGAGCGCGATGCAAGAATGATCATTTTTTAGAAGATAAATACTGCTGCTGCAATAACAGTCGAATACCAGCCATTATTGCCTATAATAGTAGATTGAGTGATATTGCTGGTCCTTATGATCTGTTCATTTATTTTAAAAAATTCCTTTTTTTCGTCCCAGGATTTTTCCTCGTCAAATTCTATGCCGAGACTAGAGGCAAGCATGCAAGCCGCCATATCCTCTGCATAGTCCCCTGCTACTTCATCTGTCTGGCCATATGCATAGTTCTGTGAAAGGTATCCATAAGCAGCATCATCAGCTGGCTTTGCCAGGCCAATTGAAGCAGCTATAAGCCTCCTCGGTTCATTGCTTGCACAGCGGGAGACAACCGCAAAAGTTATCATGCCTGGTTTAAGTTCCTTTATGCCTTCATTTTTAGATATTATCTTGCATCCTGGAGGAAGTATGCCAGAACCTTCTACAAGATTGCATTTTTCTATACCAGCATCCCTCAATGCAAGCTCAAATGACCTGAGCTCTTCTTTATTTGAGCCAACGCCTTTTGTCAAGAATACCTTGGTCGGTACCAGCATATATCAACTCTCCTTTTTGGAAAAGATGTAGCCGAGCGTTTTATATATAAGTTTAGCTGCAAAAAAATCAGACCTCACCATGTTCCTTGTAGGGCAAAGCTCTACTACGTCAAACCCGACTATGTGTTTTTCTTTTATTACTTCCTTTAATATATTTAAAAAACCATACCAGCTCATCCCGCCTGGCTCAGGAGTGCCGACCGACGGCATGATACTTGGATCAAATACATCAAGGTCTATACTGATATATACTTTTTGCTTTAAGCCTCTTTTTATAGAATTTTTTATGTCTTTATCTTCCAATACATCCAACATCTTTATGACATTAAGCTTATTTTCTACAGAAAAATCATTCTCTTCCTTACTAAAGCTTCTTATGCCAACCTCAACTATACCAGCATACTCCAATATCCTTCTTGCTACACACGCATGATTGTACTTTGAGTGATTGTAACTATCCCTTAAATCGCTGTGCGCGTCAAAATATAGTACTGAAAAATCACTGTGTTTTTTTCTGACAGCCTTTATAGCCCCGATAGTAACAGAGTGTTCTCCTCCTATCACTATAGGAAACTTTTCTTTTTCAAGAACCTTTGATACGTTCTTTTCTACTCGAGATATCATCTTTTCAGGTTTAAGCCCTCCTACCTTTAAAAAAGGAAGTGTAGCTATACCGAATTTATATGTTTCAAGGTTTAATTCCTCATCAAAAAGCTCCAGGTTATCCGAGGCCTTTAATATTGCAAGAGGCCCGTGCTCTGTGCCTTTCTTATAACTTACAGTCTTTCCATAAGGAACAGGCACGATAACAGCCTTTGAATGATTGAATGCAGTAAAGTCAGTATCTTTTCCGCCGAATATAATGGGCATATTACTTTTCCAGGATATATTGGAACATAAGAGGCGCTACAATGCTGGCATCTGATTCTATTAAAAACTTTGGTGTGTCTAATCCGAGCTTCTCCCAAGTGATCTTTTCATTAGGCACTGCCCCGCTATAGGAGCCATAGGATGTGGTAGAGTCACTTATCTGGCAAAAATATCCCCAGAGAGGACAGTCTTTTCCGAGGTCCTGCCTTATAAGAGGCACTACGCATATAGGAAAGTCACCTGCGATCCCTCCTCCTATCTGAAAGAACCCTATAGAAGAGCACTTTGTGTTCTCAAGATACCAGTCCACTAGATACGACATCTGTTCCAAGCCGCTTTTTATAAAACCAAGGCCCTTAAAAACGCCTTTTTTAAGATGTCCTACTATAACATTGCCTAAAGTAGAGTCTTCCCACCCAGGAGTAAATATAGGGATATTCTTTTTAGATGCAGCCACTACCCAACTGTCCAAAGGATCTATCTCATAAAACTCCTTTAATTCATCTTTACGTATAAGTTCATAAAAATATTCATAGGGAAAATATCTCTTATTATTTTTACTGGCTTCTTCCCACAAAGGGAGGATCTTACCCTCGATCCTTCGTATTGCCTCTTCTTCGGGTATGCAGGTATCTGTCACTCTGTTGAGGCCTTTTTTGCGAAGTTTGAGCTCGTCCTCTGGAGAAAGGTCCCTATAATTAGGTATGACTTTATAGTGAGAGTGCGCGACAAGGTTAAATATGTCCTCTTCAAGGTTCGCTCCAGTAGTACATACAGCATGGATCTTGTCCTGCCTTATCATCTCAGCAAGGCTTATCCCAAGCTCAGCTGTACTCATAGCTCCTGCCATTGCTAGAAGCATCTTGCCACCCTTGTCGAGGTGCTCTATATAGCTATCTGAAGCATCTATAAGCGCTCTTGCATTGAAATGCTTGAAATTTTTCTTTAAAAAATCGCTTATTTTCATAGTGAATTTAGTATAACACCGTGCGCTTGCATAAACAAGGTAATTTTAGGATAGCCGGCTTTAGCTCAAGTAGGGGAGCCTTAAGGCTCCCCTACTGGTTTATGCGAGTCGGTAGGTGACCCTTAAGTGTCACCTACGCCTGTTCAGCAATCAAAAAATACTACACTCCCTACATCATATAACGGGCCCTCGTAGAGCTCTACTATGCTTTTGCCTGATTTTTTGATAAAACTCCTTATCTTTCTAGAATCTGGGTGAGTATCTAGTCTACCTACAAAAAACACTGTCTTATCTGTCACTCCTGTTGCGCCTCCTATAAATCCAGCCTTATATCCAGGCAGCTTCACATGCCCAGGCTTTACGAGTAGAGACATCCCGCGTTTTTTAGTCCAAGCATTAGCTATACCTGTATCAGATGTAATAATGCGCTTATTATCTACAGGCACTATAGAGCATTTTGCATATCCCTGATTAACCAGTATATGCCCTGCTTTCAAAGATTTTATATGCTTATCAATATCACCTTTATAATGGATTATCGCTCTACCAACACTGCATGCATTATAGATTATATCTTTGGGGTATCTACCTGATAAGATCTCATCTCCCTTTATGCATTTATATCCATTTAGCCTCAAGATCCTTGCTATCTTTTCAAGTCTCGGTTCATATACCACAGTTTTATTGTACTTAAAGATCATCATATCAGTATGACCTTTAATAGGTTTTTGAAGCCTTTTATGCAATGGTACTTCGATTAAATTAAAATTTAGGCACTTAAGTTTTTCTTTGGCTTTCCTCGGCATCCGTGGGTCTATTAAAGCAATGTCCTTTTTGACATCTCTAGTTTTATTTTGCATGATCCTAGAACGCACTAAACTCCCAAAATTCACATGGTACGGCCCGGCTAACAAAGTCTCTTTTGATTCCAAGTCCCTTGAAGGATGAAGGCCAATACGGATAACCTTTACTTTATTCTTTTCAAAGATATCTGTTATAACACTTGCTTCTTCTATAGCTCTTTTTAAGGCCATTGGTTTATATTTTCTTTTCTTATATAAACCAGCTAACTCTGTCCCTTCTATGACAAGCGCTGGATATATGCGGGCTGTCTCTGGCTTGAATCTTACAAGTCTCTTGGCTGTATCAATAGACCTTTTAAGTGTATCTCCTGGAAGGCCCAGCATCACCTGCACCCCTAATTTAAGCCCTGAACTCTTTATGATCTCAACTGCATCTTTAACATTCTTAAGATCTACTTCTCTTTTAATACTTTTTAAGACCTTTTTATCCAGGGATTGTATGCCAAGCTCTACTAATCTTCCTCCGTATCTTTTAAATCTTTTCATGGATTCCTTAGTTACTGATTCAGGGTGGGTAGACATGCGAATAGAATCAACTACGCCTTTTTTCACATATGAGTGGGCTATCCTCAGATATTCCTCTTGTAATTTATTAGGTAAAGATGTGAACGTGCCGCCGAAGAACGCTATTTCTTTTACTTCTTCTTTTGGGATGGTTTTTAGCCTCTCATCTATTATAGATTGGACCTCTTTTTTTGAAGGAAGCCTCACTGCGCCTGAGATCTTATTCTGGTCACAATATATACACTTATATGGACACCCTGCATGCGGGATAAATATAGGTATGATCTTCATGGAGATATTATAACACAATAAAAAAGGGTCACAATACATTACCTGTGACCTGTGTCTTGCAACTTGTGTCTTGTTTTACATATCCCCTGCTACTGATACCAGGACTTCTTTATATTGGTCGAGATTCGACTCTACCTGCAGTAGATCATCAAAATTAAAACCACTAAATGGCTTAAATTCACATAATACTCTTAACTCCCTTAGTTTATTTATATAACTTTCATCCTTTATGTCTTCCCCGAGAACCTTTATATAGGCTATTTCTTTATATTTTTCTATATTCTTAAAATCTTCGGGTTCTGATATTATCACTACCTGGTGCCCTGCATTACGCTTATCACGCAGCCAGTCTTCGAATTTTTCTTCATTACCTATGATAGTATCTGCGAATACAGCTTCGATCTGGCTCATACTATTAGCCGTAGATCTTTTGGGTATATCAGTAAAAGTGTTGTTATTTCTCTTTCCTACAGGGACCAATGGTATAGGCATCATCAAAGAACCATCACTATCTTGTTCTTTATCTTCCTGTTTTTCTATTTCTTTATCATCTCTCTGTTCTTCTTTTACCCCATCTTGTTCTAATTCTTCTTCCTCCAGTGAAGGATTATTTTTATTACTTTTAATATCAAATATCGGCTTCTCTATATTATCTCTTAATATCTTTCCAAAAAATGTATCTCCTCCCTGTGTAGTAATAGCATTGGGATATATATAGCTCAACGCCCTTACAAAAGAGCCCTCATTCTCATATTTTATTGCTGGAAAACCATTCTCACCTGGCAGATAGATCTTATCCTTATCAACTACCATAACATATCCTTCTCTGCCATGCCCATTTTCTCCCACAGCTACTGCTACTACATGCGCAAAACCATACATACCAATAAGATTATACGCCCTTGCAGTGCTCAATCCCATGCCATCTCTCATGATTAATGCAAGAAAAGCTGAATGGTCCCTGCACACACTTGGTTCTTTGCTCCAGGTCTCTTGAGGAGTAGTAAAAATACTTTCATGATAATCCCACTCTAATGACTTCCCAAGATATAAAAGTTCATTAAGTCCCCAATTATATTTCCTAAAATTATTTACTACTTCTGCAGATGTCAGGCCAAATATGTCTCTTGATGCCTTTAGCTCCAGTATATAATGGTACTTTATCTCTTCTATGGGAATTTCCGGACGTAGTAGGCCTGACTCCACTAATCTCTTTTTAAGCTCCTCATAAAAAGCAGGGTCTTGCGGGACAACTTCTGCTGGATATTCTTCGAAAGAAGCTAAGATGTTTTCAGGCATCTGCACGATAGAATCAGTTATAAAAACATCTCTATTATCAAACTGGTAAAAATCTGGCATATATCTTTCTTTATCCCTGCCCAAAGGAACCGAAAGCCCTATGCCATACCTTGGGACATCTGACAAATAAGATTCTTTAAATGCCTTTATCCATATATAATCTGTCCTAAGTGTAAGTTCAAATCCTAAAAAATTAGTCTTAGGGTAATAATTGCCCTTTACTTCCAGATAGTTTCCGTAAAGCTCTAAATCTATTATAAACGGTAATAAAACTTCTGTAGAACCATAAATTTCTCTAAGCGCGACACTAGACCATAGGTCTAGATTATGCCTGGTTTGAAGCCCTCCTGACAATTTTGTAGACGGGGACAAGCGCCATTTTAACATCAAAATATTATTAAGCTCTGTTCTGGCCCCAAGTTCCAATACGCTCTCGCCATAGGCATTAAAATGGTCATCTATGGATAATGCGTATTTTGCCTTGCCTAAAAATCTACTATAAGCTAAAAATCCTTCGTCAAACAACCCCAAAAAAGACTCCCATGTTTCAGAATTTGCAGAGTTCCAGCCCCCATTCAAATTTATATTTAAATAATAATCAAATCCTTCATTGATATTTTTGTCATAATCATATATATAGTTAGAAAATATCAGGTTTGTAGAGCTATTTTTCATATTTTTATTAGCGAACTGCGCAAGAAAGTTTGCATATCCAGCTGTTAATTGATGTCTTCCGCCTGCATACTGAAACTTTGCTATCAATGTGTTATCCAAAAGAGGATGGTAACCTTTCCCAAACAGCTTGATTGAACCAGCTAAATATTCATCTTTATCTAACATATATCCGTATTTAGCTTCGAACTCTCTTAAGTTCAGCCCTATAGTATTAAACCCTCCTCCTATCATATTATTCCCGAATAAATTCTCATAGCCTACTGTCAATCCAATAGGTAAGACACCTCCTCCGGTATAATACGGGATTACGCTAAGGCCTTCCGGTAAGATACTTGCCACGTTATTTCTATCTAATGCTCCATTTAGCTTAAAATCATAACTATTAATACTAGAGATAGTAAAAGGAACCTTGGGAGATATATTAGAAGGTATATTATTCCAATCTATCATGCCCTGATCTTTACCGCCATCATAGAACATATCTTTTTGATATTCCTCTTCGGTTATTATCTTACCATTCATATATCTAACAGGTTTTGAGCTATTGCCATTTAAGAAACCCCTGGAGCCGTCTTCGGGTGTCATCGTGCTAGGTTTTACCCTTGTCCCCTTATTAAAAATAACGAATTCTCCTGTCTTATTGCCAGTCCCATCTAAAAGTTCTAATCTGTGAGGCTGCATGCTTGACTCAGGCATCAATGAGCCGGAGTCGGAATTTGGAATAACTTCAAGACTTCCTCTGCTTTCTGCTTTTTCCAACAATTCTTCTAGTCTATTTTTGTACAATAGGCCCTGTTCATTTTTAGGGTCCAATCCTAAGGCCTTATCCATCAATTTCAACGCCTTTTCTATATTTTCAGGATTATCTTTTACCCATTTGATAATATCATCTTCAGAATAAACATTGGCGTATAATATATTTGTGCAATACGCGTTTGCTAGACCAAAATATGAGCGTATGTACAGAGGATCTTTCTCTATAGCTTTCTCTATTATCTTAACATTATTACTATCTACATCCGGAATAGTATAAGAATCGGGATAATGCACATTCGATAAGATAACCCATGAATTAATCAACCCGATATCTCCTATTCTAAATTTATAGTATAGATTTAAAGGGTTGACATTATCATTCAATATAAGATAGTTCCCTTCTTTCTTGTATTGCATATTTATAGAAAAAGCATCACTAATGCCATTTTCACCCATACTAGGCAAAGCCATATCCACAATTACTGAAGTGCCATTACTTAAATTAACTAATAAGGCTCCATGGCTAGAAAGATGCAGTTGTTTATCATTGGACACTATTATCTCTAACGGAGTTATATCCAAACCTATCATTTCCCCTAATATCTTAAACAGTTGGCTGCTGCCATAACAATTTGCCTTTCTTCCAGTAAATACTTCTTCTAAATTCGTTGGAAGTCCGAATTCTATCTCAAGATTACCTGATAATATATCCTTGAGCCCTTTGATCTGTTCCAACTCTGGTAAGTTTTCTAAAACACTTATATTGTTTTCCATATAAAAATCTGAGATCATTTTTGTAATACGCTCAGCTTCATTATCTTTGTACCCAAATCCCAATATTTTAGTATAGACATAAGTTGATTCAGCCAAAGTATCAGCCTTTGAAGGATCCTTTTTTTGATCTTCTAACTCTAACTCGTTACGTTTATCAATTTCACCTTTATAACAATTCAGATCTGTCTCGGATGGAACTACGATATGCGATTCATATTTTTTAGGATGGCTATGTGAATGTACACTATTAAAAACTCTTAGATATAGGCTATTATTCCCGATATCGCCTCCCTTCTCTACTGCTATAATTCCAGAACCACCAATAAAGCCAATATTTCGTAGCTCTTCTTCTACTTCTTTTTCACCAACTATCTGTCTAAGTTTTACATCTGTATGATAAACCATGGAAATTTTTCCATTACTGATCTGTAATATAAAATCTGGCGATAACATATTTGACATTTCGTCAAAAGGAGGATAATATTGAAAACCCAATTCATAATCTCTATTAATCCATTCCTTTACTTCATCTATGTTCGAAAATACCCTACGAATTCCTACATCCTCGATCTGATTATTGTCCATACCTGCTTCATGAATACATAGAACTCCTTCCTGTATTCCAGCTTGTAATCCATTATAGAAAACACTATAACGTTCTTTTTGATGGTCGGATAATCCCATATTTAGACTATTTGCAAATAGTAGATAGCTTCTCCAGCTATTGCCTTTAACCTTAGCCCTATTTGCCAAGGCCTGGAATATTGTAGAAAGTTTTTCTTCATCGATCTTGAATACTGCTTTTGCAGCCAAATAGGCACCAAAATAATTAGACTGTTTCTCAATAGAAATCAATAATGGCTGTATTGCCTTTGGATCACCGACATTTCCCAATATATCTATAATTGAACTAAGAACGTTGGATTTTATTGAACTATCGCTCAACGCTTCAATAAGCTGATCTACTGCTATATCTCCCATTTGCAGCAACATTTTTTTGGCCCAGATTATCTTATTATAATCACCTGCTCTTAGTACAGCTATGAGAGAATGGACTTCTTTATCACCTATCTTGCTTTCCTCGCTTTTTTTATCCTGGGTATCAATGATATCTTTATATAATTCTCCTTTTACGATCTCTTTAATGATAAATCCTGTGTCACTCTTTCCGTACTTATCATCGCTCCATTCCAAGACTATCTTGTCGCCTTTCTCGAAGGTCTGATTGCCTACATTTACAGGCTTATCACCTATATATACCAAGCTTATTGTTCCATCAGGATTGTCTATTTCTTCTGACCTAAACTTATAGTCTATCACCTGTCCATTATTGAGCCTTACTGAAATATTATTTTTATCAAAGAGGATGACGTCTCCTATGCCATATGGATTATCTATACCGCGGCTTATTATCTCAACCATCTTGTTTTTAAGGCGTTCGATATCATTTGAAATGTAAGGAGAAAGTAGTTCATCATAGCCTTCCATACCTTCAGCTATTAAAATAATGCTTCCCCTACTGTCTACACACAAAACAAAGAATTCTAGTTCAGATTGAGTGTCTTTGACCCAGTATAGATTCACGCCTGTCCCTTCGGTTACAGGCTCATCTACCGCATATCTACCAAGGTCTACTTTCCTACTGTCAAATATGCTTTCTAACAGAACTCGTGATTTTGTATCATGGGTAGTCTTTAGCCCTGCCAGATCAGGCTGTTTCAAGGAAAACGAGGTATTTTGCAGATCTAGCATACCCTGGTTCTCATCATCATAAAACATGTCTTTTTGATATTCTTCTTCGGTTATGATATCACCTTTCATATATCTTACGGGTTTAGAACTATCTCCATTCAGAAGGCCCTTTGAGCCGTCTTTAGGCATCATCGTATTCATATCTATCCTTGTTCCTTTATTAAAAATTACGAATTCTCCTGTCTTATTGCCTGATCCATCTAAAAGTTCTAATTTAAATTCCTTATCATTAGTAACCGCGTCCAATATATAGGAACGGGCGCTGCGTAATTCATTATAAATACTACCTCCTCTTTTTATAAGACTGTTTGTAGCAGTCTCAAATTCATCAATATTCGTCACTCCTTTATATGTCGCTTCATATAACATTTTAAGTTCATTAAAACTATAGTTCTCTCTATCTATCATCAATATTTCTTTGGTTTTATTATCTATAAATATAAATCCTACGAGTTCCCCCGTAGATGAATTGCGGCCAGTACCATAAGAGCCATACGCGGGATATAATATTAAGCTTCCTGATAACTCATATGGCGCCATGTCAAACTCTGTCATACGTCCATTATTAAATGCAGGGATATCGTTTTCATCGAGACTACCCATGCCATATGTTACCAAAGTAAGTATAGTCTTATATTCTTCAGAACCCTTAATGTATAGAGTGCCGAGATCAACGAAAGAAGGAGGCGTGACCTCCCATGAAGTATTCAAAGTTATAATGCTGGGTATGCCGGGTTTCGCAGGAGATATTATTATCTTGTCATTTGGATGGAAGATAAATACGTCTTTATGGGTCCCTATATCAAAATTCCCATCTTTAATATTTATATACTCCAGGACTGTAGCTACGGTAGTCCCGTCATCCAACACCTCCCGCATTGCTTTACCAGTAAGGTCAAACTCAATACCTCCTACGTCTATAATAAACCTCTCATCCTGAAGCGCTAAATCTTTAGGATCTTGTTCTAATAGATCTATAGCATTTGGCGCATTATCTACGTACTGCACTATGGGTGCTGGGTCTTTTACCTGGGATAAATCTTGACCTGAGATATCACTTGCCTCCATAGTGCCTAATGAACTCAAAACACCTGCTGCGAACAAAGTCAATTTTCCTACTATATTAGTCTTTGTGCCTTTTTTATTGAGATTCTTTTCTATGTCAGACAAGATATTGTATAATCCTTTAAAATCTGACTTTGTGGATTTTAGGCGTTCTTTGATCCTATTCTGTCTTGAGATGTCAAACTTACTGCTGTCCTTCAATGCCAGCTTTATCACCTTGTCCTCTATCGCATCTTTTGCCTTGGATAGTACCTTTAATAATTGCTGCTCAGTTTTGTGGTTCCTAGCGATATCTCTTAGATAAATCGACTGGTTTCTGATATCCCTAAGATTTATATCTGGGAATAAAAAATTCAAAGGTTCTATCTTATATATAAGCTCATCGAATTTAGTTATAAATTCATATGCTTTCTTTTCTCCGTATGAAGCTGTAGAGCTGGGAATATACACTGGCTCCCATATATTAAGGTCAAATCTATTTACAAGCTGCCATTCACCGCGTACTATTTCATTCTTGTTCTTATCGTGAGAAAATACGACTGCCTTTTTAGTATCTCCTTCGTCAGAAACTCTATAAAAAAGGTTTCCTTTATATTTCTTGAATAAAATTCCCAGATCTACCATATCCACTATACCTGGAATAAACCTGATCATCGGCTCTTCTATTTTTCCACTTGAGGCAGGCTGTTTATTTGGATCTTCTTTGGATATGATCATAGCAGAGCCTCTTACTGGATTTATTACTTGTTCGAACTCGATCCCTTTGGAGGCTAAATCTGATTTTATATGTTCATATACCCTTTCATATTTAGATCTATCATATTCAGTGATTATTTTCCCGTCTTTGGATAAATTATCGGTTAACTCCATTATATAGTCGCTATAATCAGAGTGATCATCAATATTCTTTCCTATTAAGTGCCTTAGGCCCATAAAACTATAAATTAAATATGGGCTTTTTAATACGTCACGATATTTGGGCAGCGCTTTGGCTTCGTCTAAAATAAAGGTTATACTCTCGTCAGCCTTCTCCCACGCAGAATGATATTGATCAGCAAAACCAATTAATCTTACATTGTTTATGCCTTTTTCTTTTAACTTCTTTGCTATATCATTCAAGGCTATGCCTGCGCCACACCCCCAATCCACTACAGTAAAAGTCTTATCTGGTTCGGAATCTGATTTTTTCTCTATCATATCAAATATATCTATGCCAAAATTGGAATCAACGATATTTAGGTCAGAATATGTATATGGCCAATTCTGCTGATCTCTTGTATCGCTATTTATTATTGGCTCTAGGCCTGGTTTTCTTTCAATAACAAACTTGTCTATATTTGATCTCCTAAGCCTATTTATCTCTTCTAAATCTATATCTCGCAAAGTCACCATCTTAGCTCCTAGCCCTAACACAGTTTCATTAATTGATACAGCTTCTTCAGGGTCTTGTGCGCTTTGAGTCATATTTATACTAGCTATAACATTTTTTATCTCATCAGAAAGTTCTTTTATAGCTTCACCTTCTTCAAATTCTATCTCGAGTTTTCCGCCTAATCTTTTGGATTCCCTGGAAAGCTCTTTCAACTTCTCGGACTGCGCATGTTGTGTGTTTTCTCCTTTTATAGTAAATAGCTCCTTTAGGCCATCCGGCATTAAAGAATCTATAACGCTAGCTACTTTTAGCATCTCGCTTTTTTCAAAAATAGAAGTATCACTGCCGGAAAATCTGTACGTATAGTACTTGACGACTAATTCCTCTAAAAATTCCTGTTCACTTTCAAACTCGCCGAACTCTTCTTCCATAATAGCTTTTACCAGATAATAGTCACTGCCAAGGCCATCTTTTACATCCTTAAGCACATCTTTTTTATCTTCTTTTAATAAAAGCTCAAGGATATCGTGCGCTCTTTCGTGGAACAAGCTCCTTCTTAAGACATCACCTACTTTGACTCCTTCTATCTCTGCTATTAACTTCAATATATCCATGTTGCCTCTTACCTGCCCATCTTCTATAGATAAAGCCCCGCGTTCTATAATAGAGCCTATTGCATCACTGCTTAGGCCTAATGATTCTAATCTTTCCCTGAACGCACTGCTTAATCTATCTTTTAAGATCGTATTTTTAAGATAAGTCTTCAGGATATCAAAAACAAACTTCATATAATATTTTTTGTCTTTTTCACCTAAACTCTTATCTCCGATAATATTTTTGATAGCTGATAATACCCATCTAAATAATGACGAGTGGTTTCTTTTGTGTAATAAGGTCATATTCTTTATAAGTTCTGGGTCATACTCTACTAGCTCAATACCAGCGCTATAATCAAACTGTTCGACTTCTAACAATAAAGCACTTGCTTCAGGGGCCTTGATATCTTCTTGAGATGATAGGTCTTCTATATAGCCAAATATAGGTACTATATCGGCTACCTGGTTATTTACTGGCTCAACTTTACCAAGTTCACCATATATTAGCTGGAAATCCTCTATCTTCATATCTCTAAGCCAATCTGTATTAGGTAAATTATCCCAAAATTCATTTTCAGATTTTTTCTTTTCTAAACTTTCGTTTACGGAGGCCTCTCTGTCTTCTTCTAACCTTCTTTCGATCTTTTCTTCCAACATTAAAATCTCTTGCTCAGTCTTTTCTACTTCTTTTAAAGTAGACTCATATTTCTCATTATCTCCTGATAAATAATATAAAAACGCGGATTTATTTAATAAACTCAATAATTCATCATGATCTTTCCTTTTCTTTATTAGGCCAGATGTCACACTGTCCCTTATCGTTTTTTCATCTGTAATATTAACATCGTAAGGGTTGACAAATTCTCTATCCCATTCTATTGTACGGCCTCCAATTTCAAATTGAACTGTGGTGGGCTGTAGTTTTTCTTTTACCTTTACGATCTTACTCTCTATTGCCTTTATAGTATGAGAAAATATGTCTCTTATGGTTTCCGCATCTGTCACTGAAAGCAAAATAGCCAAAACCTCGGACGGATATATGACCATTGAAAAAGCTTTATCAATTAGATCTTCTGTAAACCCTGCATCTGTAAGTTCTTCCTTTGAAACCTCAAACAATTTACCTGCTTCTGGCACATCTCCTTCTTTTACATACAGGTCTATCAAACCTAATCGTATGATCGCTTTTGTTGCCATATCAACTTCAGAACTATCTAATAATCTTTTGTATATATTTTCTGCTCTTTTAAGATCACCTGCTTCTTTGAAAAAATCTGCCACTATCAATAATGTCTCATGAGATGGCGCTTCTTTTCCATATTCCCTCTTGGCGCATTCACTAAGAGCGTCTTTTAAATCCATTCCCTTGTTCTCAGATCTTATCTTATATAATTCTTTAAGCAGATCAAAAAATCTCCCGCGTATAATATCTTCATCGGAAAAGCGCAAGAGAAGTTCTTCTGGAAAATATTCTTCAAGTGACGGGATTATTTGTTTAAACATCTTCAGATCTCCGTATTTCAATCTACCAAATTGAAATATTTCTACGCGGCCATCTGCTATGCCATCCATTAAATACGCGATCACTTCATCGATAAGGTTCTTTTCGGATAAATAAGAATATAATGGGCTATGCCTTAGCTCTTTTAGAAGCTTTTCATGGTTCTCTTCTATATACTTATGGAATTTTTTATAGATTTCTCCATCTTCACTAAATAGATGATGCATTGCTTCATGCCCTATAAGCCCTGCGCTAGGAATGCTATGCTTAGCTCTCCACAAGATCAATTTCAAATATGGCATGTAAAATCCGCCTGCGTCTTGTCTATCACTCAGAAAGAACCCGCCCGCTAAGCGCAGCTCATCAGATCTTTCTATTATCAGAGCAAATAAATTGCGTAAAATAGGGTTGCCTGCTACCTTATTCAACAAAACTTCTATCCCGCTCTTTGAAAATGCTGACGCATATAAAAATTTATGCTCGTCGAATCTTCCAGTCTTTCTGCTTCCAAACCCATCCCATGCTTTCTTAAAACCTTGTAACACTTGCTCATCTTTTGTCTCTATAAAAAACTCTCCCGTAGACAAAGTAGCAGCTTTTACTGCTATCATGTAAACATGGCCTTCTTCTTCAAATACTAAAAATCTATTATCGTTAACATCATCTACAGCATATATCTTATTTTTTCCATTATTGCTTTCTTCTACAACTCTGACTTTTTGAAGTTTTAGAGATTTTGTAAAATCTGCAAACTCTTGTGTAAGGCTATTATCTCTAAACACCTTTACTTCCCTTCCATTCTCTCTGACTAAAGCATTCTCTCTTTGTGCCTGCAATAGCTTGGATCTTCCTCTAAACATATCAAGAAACTTATCTTTAAAGGACTGCCTGGCCTCATCTTCTGAGGCCTCGCTAAGCAATGCGCTTAATCTTTCATTCTCTTCAGCAAATTTATGCGCATCCTGGATCATGTTTTTGGCAGAAGCTTTATTGCGAGGGTCTTTCAGATATTCGCTCAATTCCTCGCTCGATAGGCCCATATTTTCAGCTTGTTTTAATAAATGACTGACTTCATCCTGCTCGTGTCGTATCTTCTGCATAAGCGTACCTGCAAGCACCCATTCATTAAACTTATTCCTCGTAATATATACTGCCCCTCTCCTAAGGCCTGCTGAAGCATACTGTTCCCCTTCTTCTGTAGTTGATAAAACATCTACTCCATCCACAACAATAAGCTTTTGCCCATTTATTAAAAATACGTTTTTATTGTCTACTTCTAGGTCGATATCATCTGATAAGGCTTTCCCAAAGTCATCAAACTCTTTTAATCTTCTTTCTTTTTCTTTAGGATCGATCTTTCCCTGTCTTAAAGCAGTGCTGAGTATGCCCTCCAGGATATTTCTATTTGCCTGGTGTTCATCGCCTACGCCTGTCGAGGAAATAGATGGCCCTCTCGAGTCTTCCTTGTTTTCTTTTTTCTTTTCAGATGCATCCTGGACTGCTTTAAGTAGTTCATTGACCCTGTCTTTATCTTCTTTTTCATTTATCTTATCAAATGGAGAGTTACCTCTTAGGTGGGCTGTACCAGACAGATCCATCCCATAAGCTATATTATTTAAGAAAAATATAGATGCTATAAGTAAAGTCATAAGCTTAAAGCCATAAACTTTGACTTTCTTGGAGATGGGGTTTTTAATTAAATGTTTTTTAAAGTGTGTCATAAAAGGGGTAAAAAATTTCCGTTTTCCCCAGCCTAAAGACTGGTTCCATCGGATAGATTTAAGGTTATTTATAAAAGCTATATTAGAGCTATTTAGGCTCTTATATAGCGTGTATTACCATATATTAATTATACCATACTATAAGGGTATTTCAAGGGCTTGGAAGAGATTTTAACTTATTGTAAATATTAGAGTTATAGAAATTATGATAGGTTATTTCTTCTTGTGGAACAAAACCGTAGAAAAAGCTACCCCACTGAATAAAATGAAGTTAGATACAGTAAATGCCTTCCAGACCAAAAAATCAGTCTTTAGGCCAGATGGGAGCATTATTAAAAGGCACGTCCATACACCTATTGCCCAGGACATACTAATATCTTCGGCTGAACGCCGCTTTATGATCTTTATAATAAGCGGAATGTTCCACAAAGGAAGTATTATTGAGCTGATCAAAGCAAGCTTATCTATCATTACGCCTTTCCAGCGCTTCCAAGCACATGTTCATTCTTGTGCTTATACATCTTTACAAGTTCTGTCCTTGCCGGGCCCAGGTATTTACGAGGGTCAAACTCTTTTGGAGAGTTGGCGAATACTTCCCTTATCTTTGCAGTTACTACTAAGCGGCCGTCTGAGTCAATGTTGATCTTACATACTGCTGATTGAGTAGCTTTACGGAGCTGATCTTCAGGCACGCCTGCAGTATTTTCCATTTTTCCGCCATACTTATTGATGATATCCACATATTCTTTTGGCACAGAACTTGCTCCATGCAAGACTATTGGAAAACCAGGAAGTTTTTTCTCAACTTCATGCAATATATCAAAACGTAATTCCGGCACACTCTCTCCTGGCGCTAATTTAAATTTATAAGCGCCATGGCTTGTACCGATAGATATCGCAAGGCTGTCCACACCGGTTTTTTTGACAAATTCTTCTACTTCTTCAGGGTGGGTATAGTGAGACTGTTCATGGCTTACTTCATCCTCTATGCCTGCTAACACGCCAAGCTCACCCTCTACTGTCACGTCATATTTATGGGCGTATTCAACTACCTTTTTTGTCAGTTTGATATTATCTTCAAATGTGTGGCTTGAGCCGTCTATCATGACACTGGAAAACCCGCTCTCTATGCAGGATACGCATAGCTCATATGTATCACCATGGTCTAGATGAAGCGTAACAGGAATATTGCTTCCAGAGTCTTTTATTATCTCAATAGCGCCTTTTGCCATGTGCCTTAAGAGTATCTGGTTGGCGTATTTTCTGGCGCCGGATGATACTTGTAAGATAACAGGTGATCTACTCTCTATACAGGCAGTGATTATCGCTTGTAACTGCTCCATATTGTTGAAGTTATATGCAGGAATAGCATACTTGCCAGCCATTGCTTTTTTAAACATCTCTCGTGTATTTACCAGTCCTAATTCTTTGTAAGAAACACTCATCGCAAGACTCCTTTCAATTTAATATATTGTGTTCATCAAAGTGCCATTATAACAAATAATATATGTTTGTAAATACAAATCCTAATGGAAGATCATTTTTATCTATCTGTGGGAGCTGTTTTCGAGGACGTAAAATTTTCTCAGCGTGGAAATTTTACTCTCGTTTTTTTCGCTCTCGCCTGAACTTTGTCTAAGGTAGGGGAGCCTTAAGGCTCCCCTACCAGTAGATGCGAGGGCGAACCATGCCCGCCCCGTATCAAAATTTATACCAGTTACATTAAGTATAATAAATTTGGTACGGGGCCCGCTCAAAAAAACAAGGCTTTTCTTAGGCCTACTCAGGCACTAAAATCGACAAATCCATTAAATAAACTAACACAGTTATAAACTAAAAAAGAGGCTTGTAAGCGAATTTGAAAATTTAGCCTTTTATAAAACATTTTGTCGGTTTTTAAAAGGCTCGAAACTGTCCGAAGCCACCATGCCAGATTTTGTGGTGGCAAGTTTTTCGAGCCCCGACAAAATGAGGAATAAAAGGCGACCTCGAGTCTTGAAATCTCAGAACGAAAGGAAATTTTCACATGAGCGGACAAGGCTCTTTTTTAGTTTATAAAAATATTTAACTACTTGATAGGCTTCTCTGTGAATTTGATGATATCATTCATCATTTTTACTGACTCTACCGGGTATTTGCCGATAGCTGTTTCGCCTGATAGCATCACAAAATCAGTGCCGTCTATTATCGCATTTGCAACGTCAGTCACTTCTGCCCTCGTCGGGCGGAGATGCTCTGTCATGCTCTCAAGCATCTGTGTAGCAGTGATGACAAACTTTTTTTTCTTATTACACTTTTTAATGATCTCTTTTTGTATGATCGGGACTTTATATATAGGTAGGGATACTCCCATATCGCCCCTTGCTATCATTATGCCGTCGGATTCATCTATGATCGAATCGATATTTTTTACTCCATCCTGGTTTTCTATCTTGGATATCACTAGAGGCCCGGATTTAGAATTTATCCTTTTTTTAAGCTCCAATACATCTAATTTATTTCTTACAAAAGACTGGGCAATATAGTCGACAAAAAAAGAATTTCCAAATTCAATATCCAGCTTATCTTTTTCGCTTATTACAGGGAACTCGAGTCTTGCGCCGGGGATATTTACACCCTTATGCTCTTTTAAGATGCCGCCGATCACCACTTCTACTTTTACGTTATTTTTATCAATAGATCTTACTCTTAATATGATATTACCGTCATCAATATAGATAAACTCCGCCTTTTTAATGCTATCAAGAGGGCCTTTATAGTCAAAAGGTATGACATTTCCCGAGTGAATTTTATTTTTTGAGAGATAGAACCTCTCTCTTTTTTTAAGTAATATGGGTTTTTTATCCTTAAGGTCCCCTATCCTTATCCTCGGGCCTTCGAGGTCCAAAAGGACCTTTACAGCCCTTTTATACTTTTTATTTACCTTCCTTACAAGCTCAATATTGGATACCTGGCTCTTAGATGTCCCATGCGAGCAATTAAGCCTCGCTACATCCATGCCGGAAAGCGTCATTTTTCTTATAATTGTCTCATTTGAGCTAGCTGGGCCAAGAGTACAGATGATCTTTGTCTTTACCATATGTTTATAACTCCTTTATATTTAATATGATACACTATATTCCAATCTGACAATTCTAACCACAATGTAGGGGGTAGTAGGGGAGCTTTAAAGCTCCCCTACTACGATCATTTACTACTACAAATATTATAAATAATATTATATTTTACTTTACTTTGGTGCTATCTATATGTTAATATATTATACACTATGATCAAAGTCAAATCCAAAGGAAAAGACAAGTTTTATCTTAAGTTCTCTACAGCTGATAAGTTAGGGTTGTGTCTATTTAGATACCAGCTATCCCCTAATGAAAAGTTTCTTGCTATAAATTCAAGCCTTAGCAAGATCCTGGGTTTTTCCTCCGATGACAAGATACAACAACTTACATTTAAGTCCCTCTTTAAACATCAGAAGGACGCAAATATATTCTTTAATATCCTCAAGAAAGAAAAGATCGTAAGGCTATATGAGGCAAAATTCATCAGGGAAGACAGAAAAGATGTCTGGGTAGGCATTACTGCGTATGTGACAGAATCACCTTATGACAGCCGATATCTTTGCCTTGAAGGCGTCATAGAAGATATATCCGATCACAAACAGCTTGAAGAAAGTTTCGCGTTTGAAAAAGAGCTTTTTCAAAACCTCCTTGATAACCTGCCTGATGCAGTATATTTTAAGGACAATAAAAATAGGCTGATAAGAGTGAACCGTTTTTACGCTAATGGTTTCAAGAAAAGGCCTGAAGAGCTCATGGGCAAGACTGATTTTGATTTCTTCCCTAAAGAACAGGCCAAGTTAATGTTCGAGGATGATACATATGTACTTAAATCCGGAAAACTTATCATAGGCAAGATCGAACGCACACTTCTTCCAAACGGCACTTATAACTGCGTTACTACCACAAAGATACCTATACACAATAAGCGCGGCACTATCATAGGGACTATGGGTATCACTAGAGACATCACTGCGTATGACAAGATGGAAAAAAGCCGCCTTAATATAGTAGTGACCTCTCTAAAAGTGCTTGATAAGGTCCTTGAGATAAGAGACCCTTATACGTTCGGACACACTAGACGTGTATCAATAATAGCTGAAAGAATAGCTCAGGCAATGGGCTGGGATGAAAACAAGATACTTGAGTTAAAGATGTCTGCGGAACTGCATGATATAGGAAAAATACTTATTCCTCTTGAGATACTCAACAAACCTGGTATACTTTCCAAGCTAGAACACGAGATGATACGAGAACATGTAATAAAGTGCTATGATATGCTTAAACCCCATACATTCCCATTCCCTCTTCCAGAAGCTATATACCAGCATCATGAAAGGCTAAACGGCGAGGGGTACCCAAGGGGGCTTTCAGGAAAAGATATTATACCAGAGGCAAGGATACTTGCTATATCTGATGTGTTGGAGGCAATGACATTCCATAGGCCATATAGAGCTGCTCTTGGGATCAATAAAGCTGTAAAAGAGATCACTGACCATGCTGGCACAAAATATGATAAAGACATAGTAAAGGTCGCGCTGGATATAGTTGATATACACAATGGCGAGCCTTTTTGGTTAAATAATAACTCCGCTAATTAATCCTTCCTTTACAATAAAATATGGCCCAGCAAAAGATATTACTCACGATACTTCCTGTTTTCTATCCTATGATGCCGCCTCTGGGGCTATCTTATCTTGAAAGTTTTTTGATCGAAAAAGGCATTCATGCGGATATCCTGGATATAAATAATATATTTTATAACCTGGCCTCTGGCAGCCTAAAAAAAGACTGGTCAATAAGCTGTAATTCTGCTTTAGAAAAAAATATCCTGTCTCTCCTAGAGAAAGATT
Organism: Candidatus Omnitrophota bacterium; assembly: GCA_043814965.1. GTDB lineage: Bacteria > Omnitrophota > Gorgyraeia > Gorgyraeales > Gorgyraeaceae > JBDRCN01. The sequence goes on along the minus strand of JBDRJN010000002.1, from coordinate 53,620 downwards.
TTCCTGAAAAGTTCGATGATGTTATAAATAAGCTCCTCTCCTGCGATATAATAGGGTTTTCATGTTTTAAAAGTAATTTCTCATCGACTATAAAAATAATAAAGTTTATAAGATCAAAAAAGCCTCTTACAAAGATAATACTCGGCGGGCCAGAGATAGCTAGGCTATTCTTTAAATACAATGGCTCATTCCCTGAAGAAATAAAAAACCTTGTAGACCATATCGTGGTTGGCGAAGGAGAGCTTTCGCTATTTGACCTTATAAAAGGGCCTGACAACGCTACTAATGAAACATCCTGCTTTAAAGAACTAAAGTGCCTGGATGACGCAAGCTTTCCAAAATACCGCTCTATTGACATATCTAGTTACCCAAAAAAAACTATATCTCTCCTTTTATCAAGGGGGTGTATTAAAAAATGCTCTTTTTGTTCCGAGCGCCTGCTTTATAAAAGATTTAGGGCAAGATCTATAGAAAGCCTCATGGATGAGGTCGAATATCACAAGCTTCATAATAAAATAGCGCGGAATTTTGTATTCAATGACTCTATGATAAATGCTGACCTAGGAAAACTTGACGGACTTTCCGAAGAGATCATTAGAAATTTTAGATCCATCCCATGGGAAGCGCAGATATGTATAAGAAAAGATATGCCTAAAGAGTTGTTCGAAAAAATAAAAAAAAGCGGATGCTATAATCTCTTTGTAGGACTTGAGTCAGGGTGTGATCGTACATTGCTGAATATGAATAAGGGTTTTACTACCAGCGATGCGGTGATATTCTTTAAGGATCTGCAGGATGCTGGCTTAAGATTTGGCATAAGCATGATAACAGGCTACCCAGGAGAGACAGAAAAAGACTTTGAGGAAAGCCTGGAATTTTTGATAAAAAATAAAACTCTTATACCAAAGATAGAACAGATAAACCCTTTTACTTACTATGAAGGAACCCCTCTTAAGAAAAGTTCAGGCAATTCGACCAATGGTATTGCAATAAAAAGGTATGAATATTTTGTAAGCGAGATAAAAAGACATGGCTTTAAGTACACAAACGCCTTTTTGGGCAACCTGATAGAAAAATGACGGATTTTAATACTGTAAAGATATCCAGGATACTTAACCCGACCTCCATAGACCTCGGGGAATACGTCATAAACCCATATATGGGATGCGAGTATTCATGCCTTTATTGCTATGTAAGGCACAATAAAGTCATATCAAAGAAAAAAGAGACCTGGGGAAGCTATGTTGATATAAGAGTAAATGCGCCAAGACTGCTTGAAAAAGAAATACTCCTCAAAAAACCAAAATGCGTACTCCTGGGCTCCACCACTGATTGCTTCCAGGATATTGAAAAAAAATATAGGATAACAAAACAGGTCCTTGAGATATTAAATAGATACGGTGTATATTACAACATCCTCACGCGTTCAAATTATATAGCAGAATACACAGGCCTTCTTTCTCAAGGGTTCTGTAAAAATATATATTTTACTATAAATAACATCCCTTTTATGCTTAAAAATGTCTTGGAGGCAAAAAGCCCTGAATATGTAGATAGATTTAATGCTATAAATGGACTTCTGGAAAAAGGCATCAATGTCACGCCGTACTTTTCTCCGATCCTGCCTTATGTATCAGATATTAGCGGCATATTTACAAGATTTCCCAAGGCAAGAGCAGTTGAGTTTGAAGGGTTGAATTTTATGGTGGGAAACATAAAAAATATAATAACTGCCATAGTAGGCATCTATCCTGAATTAAAGGATAATTACGCCAAGCTCTCAAAAGATAAAGACTATTACACTTCTTTCTGGTATAATATCGAGGAAAGCATCAAAAAAGAGGCAAAGTCCTCTGGCAAAGATCACAATATATACATACATAAGCTCGATGCTTATTTTGACAATAAGTATAAAAGATATTAACCTTGTCTGCGGGCAAGCGCTGTTTTCGAGAACGTTAAATTTCACCAGCGTGCCCTGCACCAGTATGGTGCAGGGTTACTCTATTTTCTTTTTCGCTCTCGCCTAAACCTTTTCTTTAGTAGGGGAGCTTTAAAGCTCCCCTACTAGTATATATAAACACTGGTGAGGCCCACATTTACAAATTACAATATAGGCCGAACGTCTTTTTGAAAAGCCTCTCCAGTTAAGAACACGATAGGAATAAAATGACTACTATGAAAAGCAAGGTTTATTTTGTTAGATCTAACGGCAAGGACTTACAGTCACGCAGGAATTGTCTTTTAAAACTACTAGAGGCATTAGGCCCTGAGATAGCCTACAAAAAGGACGAATTCGTGCCTGTAAAGATCACTATAGGCGACAGCGAATGCGTATATCACGTCGACCCGGAGCTCGTAAAACTGGTCATATCGGACATAAAAGATAAAAAAGCAAAACCATTCTTATTTGATACAAATGTCATATATAAGGGCTCCCGCCTTAATGCAGTAGACCACTTGACACTGGCCTTAAATAAAAGATTTTCACATTCCAGGATAGGCGCCCCATTTATAATAGCTGACGGCCTCTTTGGCCAGGATGGATCGACCTATGACATAGACTCGGAATACATAAAAAAGGTCAAGATCCCATCTTTTATAGGCATGGTCGATAGCGTTGTAGTCCTTTCCCATGTCACTAGTCACATACTCTCTGGATTTGCAGCTGGTATCAAAAATGTCGCTATGGGCATGTCCTCGAAATCCACAAAACAGATCCAGCATTCTTCGCTAAAACCACAGGTGATACAAAAAAAGTGTACTGCCTGCGGCTTATGCATAAAAATATGCCCAGTAAACGCAATAACTTCGGACAAAGACACCTCTAAGGCTGCTATAGATAGATCTATATGCGTTGGCTGTGGAGAATGCCTCTGCGCCTGCAAATTCGATGCAATAGGCGTAAACTGGCACGAGGATGTCGATATATTTATCAAAAGGACTGTTGATGTAGCAAAGTTCATACTATCAAAGTTCAAAAACAAGCTATTTATAAATTTTGCATTCGATATAACCAAAGAATGCGACTGTATATCCACTAAGGATGAGCCCATGATATCGGATGATATAGGCATAATCGCCTCGCGCGACATATTAAGCATGGACAAAGCAACTATAGATATCATGAATAAAGCTGGTGACGTGATACTAAAAGAACGCCCGGGAAACTCATATAAAAAGATCTTTGAATACGCGCACAAAATAGGCCTGGGTAACATAGATTACAATCTTATTGAATTATGAATAAATTCAAGGCCTTATTTGGCATAGATAGTTCCCAGGTCAAAGACACGTGCATCCTCCTTCCCCTTATACCAAAAGATCTCCTAAAAAAGTTCAACATAACAAATTTTTCAAGAGGTAAGATATATTCATCTGCAGAGAATAAGTTCTCTACTGTAATACATACTGGCATAGGCCCATCCCTGACTGGTGATTGCGTACTGCACCTAAAAAACACAGGATGCAAAAACGTAATAATACTGGGCTCGTGCGGCCTTACACAAAAAACGCCCGACTTAGATGTAGCAAGCCTCGTAATGCCTGATAAATGCTATGCATTTGAAAGCTTCAGCGACATGCTCTTAAATGACATTGAAGGCCCGAAGATGTTCTACCCTGATAGAGAGCTCTCAGAAAAATTCCTGGAAGATAACATTTCATCATCTATCAAAAAAGTCACATGCGCTACACTGGCTTCCCTTCTTCTAGAAGAAGGTTATATTGATAGATTCAGCTCTCTTGGTATAGACGTCGTAGATATGGAATGCTCTGCGTTATTTTCTGCAGCCAGTAAAGCTGGATTAAACGCCATGGCGCTTTTTTATATAACAGATATCATAAATGTAAAACCATTTTACGTGCCGCTGGAAGGTAAAGAAAAAGATAGGCTCTCGGGCTCTATATCACTCTCACTGGACCTTATATGGAAGTTCATACAAAAAATATCGAGCTCTTAAAAGATATTAAAAAGCTCATATCAAAAGACTTCCCAGCTCTCGGCGTAAACAAGGCCCAGGAACTTGTAAGGCTTGTTTTTGAGATATCAAAAAGGGATTCACGCAAACCATCCAATATCCTAAGCAGTATTGAAACAAAAGACTTCCACAAGATAAAAGATATCCTTCTTAAAACACGTTTCCCTCAGGGATATCTTAATAGGGAGTTAAATGCGCACCTTCCAAAGTTAGAACTTGATCCGGGCTCTATAGCTAAACCCGAAAAACACTTTTATCCAAAAGATATACTTATCGAAGAAGCATCCTCGGACTCTTCGCTAGCAAATTCATTTAAAAAAGCATTTTCCGAGTCTAGCATAAAGATGATCCCTTCCCTCAAGAGCTATTTGGAGCACAACAAGAGATTCTCGATAAAAGACTACAATAAAAGGCTTGATACTGTATTTATCACCAACGAGATGCATGATCTTTTTAAAAGATGCCCCTGTACAAAAAAAGCTGTATGCTGCGGGTACAATATATTCAACCTGAGCTTTGGGTGTATATATGACTGCACTTACTGCTACCTCCAGGAATATACAAATACGCCTGGCATCATATTCCCGTCAAACCTTGATAAGTTCTTTGATAGCTTCAAGGGCTTTAAAAAATGTCGTATGCGCATAGGTACAGGCGAATTTTCTGATTCCCTGATGCTCGATGATATAACAGGATACTCCCTCCATATAATAGATTTTTTTAAAGACCATACGAACATCCGTTTTGAATTTAAGACAAAGAGCAAAAATATAAAAAATCTATTAAACGCCCGGCATGCAGGCAATATAGTAGCCTCCTGGTCGCTCAACCCTCAAAAGATGATCGATGAAAATGAATTCTCCGCATCCTCTCTTTCGGAAAGGCTTGAGGCCATGGCACTATGCGCTCAGGCAGGTTACAAGATAGGTATACATTTTGATCCAGTGATATATTTTATTGGATGGGAAAAAGAATATAAAAAACTCATAGATGCCCTATTCTCCAGGATAAAGCCAAAACACATAGCATGGATCAGTATAGGGACCTTAAGGTTCAACCCAAAGGTAAAGACAACTATTGAAAAACGCTTCCCGTATAATACCATCCTCGACGGAGAACTCCTGAAAGGTTTTGATAATAAGCTAAGGTATCCTTATGCGCTAAGAAGATCGATATATGAAAAGATACTCGAAGCCTTGAGAAAACACTCCAAGGACCTTCCAATATACCTATGTATGGAACACATATCCATGTGGAAAGAATTAGCTCTTACTTTAAATCCCAGCCTTTAATAATTATGCTGCTTATTGTTCTTGACTGACAGAAGCTCTTCAAAAAGACGCTCAGCCAAAAACATGCAATAAACCCATAAACCATAGTAAGGCTTCCATATAAGCAAATTGAAAGTTTAGTCTTTCATTAATAGTATTTTAGCTTTTAAATATAGGCTAAAAACTGTCTGAGCCTGCTATATATATTAGCGACGAGTTTTTTTAGCCCTATATAAAATACCTCCTTAAAAGACGGCCCCGAGTCTAGAGACTTCGGGACTCGGGAAAAATTTCACCTGAGCTTATAGGGAAGTCTTGCTATGGTTATAATGATCTATGCTTTTGTGAGACTTAAATCTTGCCTTTAAAATTCTATCATGATAACATAATATGACATGAGAAAAGTCCTTCTTGTAAACCCTTGGATATATGATTTTGCTGCTCACGACTACGGCATAAAGCCAATAGGGCTACTACGTATAGGAGAGGCGCTGCGTAGAGATGGCAGCCGCGTCTATCTTGTAGATTGCCTTGAGAACTGCGGAAGGAGTAAAGACGAATTTGGTTTCTCAAAGATCAGAAAAGAGAATGTTGATAAACCAGATACTATAAAAGACATTAAAAGGCCTTATTTTAGATACGGTATATCCATAGAGGAGTTTAAAAACAAACTAAACGCCTTAAAGGATATTGATGAGATATTTGTTACATCAGGCATGACATACTGGTATCCTGGGGTACAACTTACTATAAAATCATTAAGAGAATATTTTAAAGATATAAAGATCACGCTTGGCGGCATATACGCTACGCTCTCCCCCAGACACGCCTCCCTACATAGTGGCGCAGATATTATATGGGAAAAAGATTACCTCGAAAGAGACTACTTCTTTAAAAAAGGTTTTTATCCAGCTTACGACCTATTATTTGAAAGAAACATGCTCCCGATACAGCTCACTCAGGGCTGTCCTTTTAGATGCAGTTACTGCGCATCCAGGATGATATCAGGAGGGTTCATGTTAAAAGACCCTGTAGACCTATTTGAAGAGGTCATGCATTATCATAATACGTTTGGTACGGATAAATTCGTCTTTTACGATGACGCCCTTATTTATAAGAGCGGCATTGGCATAAAAAAGTTCCTGAGGATGGTTATAGCTTCGGGACGCAAACTTACATTCCATACACCGAATGGCCTCCATGCTAGATTCATAGATGAAGACCTGGCCCATCTATTTAAACATGCAAATTTCAAGGAACTCAGATTATCTCTTGAGACATCTGATGAAGACCTGCAGTTCTTTACAGGAGCAAAGGTAACTAATGTAGACTTAAAGAGGGCTATACGCAATCTAAGAGAAGCCGGGTTCAATAAAAGCGACTTAGGCGTATACATATTAATAGGCGCAAACTGGCTTAATATTGATAAGACCATGAAAGATATATTATTTATAAACTCTCTCGGAGTAAAGGTAGTATTGGCAAGTTATTCCTCTATACCAGGCACCATGGATTATAAGAACATGTTAAAGAACAACACCTTAAAAAAGGACACTGACCCACTATGGCACAATAAGGCAATATTCTCTGAATTACTCGAGCCGAGATCAAGTGAGAATATACAAAAGATAAGAAGGTTTACATCAAAACTAAATAAAGCTTAACGATCTATAACTATGGTAGGGGAGGTCTAAACCTTCCCTACCATAAATAATGAATTCATTGACCTAACAAGGGGGTTTTATGGAGTTCTTCGAGATAATAAAAAACAGGAAAAGCGTAAGATCATATTCTGATAAAAAGGTTGAAAAATCTCTTATTGAACAGATAATAGACGCGGGCCGCCTTGCTGCCACAGCAAGGAATGAACAACCATGGGAATTTATAGTAATATATGATAAGAAAATACTAAAAAAGATATGCGGCATGTGCCCGAACGGGCCTTTTATAAAAGATGCATCATGCCTTATAGCAGTATTCTCAAAAGATACAAAATACTACATAGAAGACTGCTCCGCTGCTACACAAAACATGCTTCTTGCTATAGAGGCATTAGGCCTGGGAGGGTGTTGGGTAGCTGGGGATAAAAAAGACTATGTAGAGACTATAAGGGGTATGCTTGATGTCCCTTCAGGTCATAGACTCGTCAGCATGATATCTGTAGGTTACCCCAAAGACCCTAAGGAAGGCCCTAAGGCAAAAAAGGCTATTAAAGAGATGCTGCATTGGGAAAAATGGTAAAGGTGAAAAAAATGAAAAAAAATATCTCAAAAAAACCTTTCTGGCGCTTTATAGATGATTTAGGTACTTTTATCGCAAAAGACCCTCATAAGATAAGCAGGCTCTATTTCCCTCTTTGCAGCCCCAACGGAGTGCTTTCATCCATTACCCCTACGCTGCATGGCGATATAAAACTAGGCCTACATTCATTCCTCACAGTGCCCCAATCCACTGAAGACCTCAGAGATTCCAGGTACAACCGTAATCTCTGGATAATGATAAATAATAACTCTCTTTGGTCAGCTGCGTCAGGAGAGGTTACCAATTCCTATGTAGAAGGAGGCTTTCTATACCATAAACTTACCAGGATAAATAAAAGATCAGGGCTTAAAGTGGAATTTACAAATTTTGCGCCGATCAGTGATGATGCTGTAGAATTAGAGCTAATAAAGATCACAAATACCTCTAGGAAGAGATTAAATATACAACCTACTATAGCTATACCTATATTCGCTCGTTCTGCGGATAGGCTGCGAGACCATAGGCATGTAAGTTCTCTTTTGAACCGCATAAAATTACATAAAAACGGGGTCATAGTGACTCCTACTATGAGCTTTTATGAGAAAGGCCATAAAGTAAACCACACCTCTTATTTTGTACTAGGCGCGAGCGGCCTGGGAAAAACTCCTTTAAAGATCTATCCTACAATAGAGAGTTTTGTTGGGGAAAGCGGAAACCTGGAAAGGCCCATGTCTCTCATCAAAGATAAATCAATAGACATAAAGAACATGCAAGGTAAAGAAGCTATAGGCGCCTTAAAATTTAAAAATACCCTTCTCTCCCCTGATAGATCAGTTTACTATATAGCAATAGCTGGCATCAGCCAAAAAAAAGACCCGATACAGATATTAAAAAAATATAACTCCGTTCAGAAGATACGCTCAAGCCTGGCCTCAACTAAAAAATATTGGAAAAATGTAGTAAGCTCTGCAAAACTCTCTACAAAAGACAATGATTTCGATAGATGGGTAAACTGGGTGATGCTGCAGCCTACCTTAAGGAAGATATTCGGGTGTTCATTCCTGCCTGATTTTGATTATGGTAGGGGCGGGAGAGGCTGGCGCGACCTATGGCAGGATTGTCTTACGCTCCTACTTATCTCACCCAGAGACGTCAGGAATATACTTTTAAATAACTTCAAGGGTGTACGTATAGATGGTTCAAATGCCACTATAATAGGCAAAAAACTAGGGGAATTCATACCCGACAGAAATAATATCAAGAGGATATGGATGGACCATGGCCTGTGGCCGTTTATAACACTCAACCTATATATCAATCAGACAGGGGACACTGGCATCCTCTTCGAAAAAGTAGGCTATTTTGAAAGCAAAAAGAAAGATACTGTACTTGATCATATACTCCTAGAGATAAAAAGAGAGCTTTCCAAGATATCCCGCCATGGTAATTTCCTATTGGAGGGGGGCGACTGGAACGATGGGCTTGATATGGCTGATAAATATGGCGAGAGCGTAGCATTTACAGCTGCCTATATCGGCAATATGATAGAGCTATCGAACCTTCTTGAAAAGATAAATTATAAAAAAAATACCATAACATGGCTCAGAAAAAAAGCTGAAGGATTAAAAAAGAATATAAATAAAAATGAGTGGCTTACTGTAAAGTCAGGCTATAGTTTTTTTAATGGCTACTACGACAACTCTTCAAAGAAAGTCGAAGGCAATAATAAAAAAGGCGTCAGGATGACCCTTACCGGACAGGTATTCCCCATTATGAGCGGGGTGGCAGAGCCTATAAAAATAAAAAAGATATATAAAAGCGTTAAAAGATATCTATGGGATAAAGGCCTTAAAGGCTTCAGGCTTAATACTGATTTTAAGGATATATATCCTGAGCTTGGAAGAGCGTTTAGTTTTGCATATGGTGAAAAAGAGAATGGCGCGTTTTTCAGCCACATGAACGTAATGTTCGCTTATTCATTATATAAAAGGGCCTTCGTAAAAGAAGGTTTCGAGGTCCTGAACTCCATATACAATATGTCCAAAAATACCAAGCTAAGCAATATCTATCCATGCCTGCCTGAATATTTTAATAGTGATGGTAGAGGCATGTATTCATACCTTACTGGTTCCGCAAGCTGGTTTATGCTGACGCTCATTACACAGGTCTTCGGGGTACGTGGAGACATGGGAGACCTTGTGATAGAACCGAAATTAGTAAAAGAACAGTTCAAATCATCCGGGACCATCTCCCTGGAGACAAGTTTTTTAAATAGGCGCTTAAACATAACCTACCGCAATCCAGAGAGGCTTGATTTTGGAGAATACAGAGTATTAAAGGTCCTTATAAATGAGCGTATCGCAAAAGATACGCCTATAAAAAAGAAAACCTTCCTAAAGCTTACATCAAATAGACCAATTAATAACATAGATGTCTATCTAGAAAGCCAACAGAAAAGAGTCTGATCGGACAGGACGAGATGATAATCGCTCAAGATGATATCTCTTGTTCGTTTTTTTATTGGTGAGAGTGCCTTTCAAAAAGACGCTGCGCCAGAATCAGTGTTTTGTAAAGTTGGGCTTCGCTCCGTTTTGTTTTGACAGGCAATCTAAATTGTAGTGCATTATCTATGTGTTTCGCAAAACAAAAAGGCTTTTTGCTAGGCACTCTCACCAATAAAAAAAGACTGTGCCCAATCCACATCGAAAATGTTTTCGTTATTGCTCTTTATAATATAGTAAGATCTAGATTTTATTAAAGGACCTTATTTTATCGAGAGGGAGCTTTTCTTTGATGGGCCTTTCTTCTTTTTCAGGGTAACCGAGGCTTATCATTAGGTCTATTTTTTTATTTTTCGGGATATTTAAAATACCTTTTACTCTTTTTTCATCAAACCACCCCAGGTAACAGCTGCCGAGCGATTCTTCTTCTCCTTGCATAACAAGATTCTGGCAGGAGATACCTATGTCAATAAGGCTAAAATTAACTTTCCTCAAGAATCCTCCAAGCTTTGTTATATATTTTGTGCAGTCTCTCACTACTATTATTAATATAGGCGCAGACCTTGCAAAACTATTCATAGAATATACGCCTGAAAAGGCAGCCTCTCCAACACGCTTCCTTAAGCCCTCGTCATCTATGACTACAAAATACCATGGCTGGCTGTTGCAGGCAGAAGGCGCAAGACGCGCTGCGTCAAGGCATCTGTCTATGATTTCTCTCGGAACAGTTTCCGAGGAATATTTCCTGAGTGTCCTGCGGTTAGATATAAGCTCTTTAAACAGCATCTTTTTTAGGAGCATCCTCTATATATTTAAATCTATAATTTGCTTTGGAGAGCTTATCGTACAAGGTTTGATCCTGTATAAAAGAAATGGACGTATCTACTATCTTTGAAAAACCTTCCCACACCCCGAACCAGCCCAGAGGCAAAAGTATTATACCTAGCATGTCTATAGTAAAATCTCTAAAAAGCTTGCGGTATGTTGCGAGCGTCAAGAAACCCAGGAACATTATCCCGGTTATCACAAAAAAGACTCCCCTGATCCTTATACCATAGATCTCTTTCTTACTCTGCATCGCCTTGTGCTTGAAATGCCTCTTAAGCCTCTGGATGACGATCTTCTCGGATTTTCCGTCATTTAAAGAATTTGGGGCAAATATAGTGACTAAAAAATCTCCCTTCCTGGTCTCCCTATATCTTTTTGCTATCTCTGACTTAAAATCCTCTGACAATGCCCTCTCGTTCATAGGCCTTGGGTCAAAATCCGAGAAGATATCATCCCACGTATCTATCGCGATGGATATCTCTTTTATGTCCTTTATTCTTTGTTTTTGATCTTCTTCTTTCATATAAAATCCTAAAATGAAAAAGCTACATCATAGTAAATCATAAAAACCTTTTCTAAAAATGTAGCTTTTTCAAAAATATAAAGATTTATTTCTTTTTTTTCTTTGCTTTTTTCTTTGCTTTTTTCTTTGTCGCCATATTCACCTCCCTTCACACTCTCTTTCAAAAAATCATAAAAACATTTCTTTATTATATGTATATCACATATAGATGATTTGTCAAGAGATAGGGAGATAAAAATGGTAAAAAAAATTATTTATTTTTAAAAGAGCTAGACTGACCTTCTCCTGTCAGCGAGAAGTACTATATTTTTTAATTCATCGGTGTTCCGCGCTTCAAGCCAGGATCTATCAAATTCAGGGTTCTCGGTGATCTGAGCGATAGCGGCTAAAACTTTTAAATGAAAGTTTCTCTCGTCGCTTGAGCCTGCTAATATAAAGATAATATGGGCTAATTTATCGTCGGGAAATATAATACCGGACCTCGCCCTTACTAAAATAATAGTAAATATATTTTTACCCTTGATGACTATATGCGGAATAGCAAGGCCCTTTCTCAAGACAGTGCTTGACTCTCTTTCTCTCCCTAGCAATTTTGTAAATAACTCTGCCTTATCCAGATCCAATCTATCGGAAAGCATCCCTGCGATCCTATCAAAAAAATCTTCCATCTTCAAAGGTTCTTCTATATCAACGACAAGACTATTTTCTACCAACCTATGAAATCTGTCTTCAGTGACCTCATCCCTTTTTATGACTATATCTTTTAGTTCCGTAAGCAGGTTATCAGAAGCAAGTTCCTCGTCCTTGGCCACCAATCTTTCAAGTACATAGATAAGAGCGGAATCCTTGCTAGATCTTTTCTGCCCATAGAATTTATACCAACTTAACCCCAACAAAAGAAATATCATCGTAAGAAATATTATAAATGTACCCATCTCCATCAATAAAAATGCCCCCCCTATTATACCAATGATCTGTAGATACGGGTAAAATGGCGAAATAAATTTAGGCCTATAACTAAGGATCTTGCTTTCCCTAAAAAGTATCACTGTGAGATTTGCGAATATAAAAAGCAGTATAAGTATGCTTGAGGCTACCTTTACAAGTAATTCAAGTTTCAGAAAAAGAAGCGCAACTATCATAAAACTGCCAGTGCATAATATTGCTATATATGGAATATTGGAATTCTTGCTCAGTTTCTGGAAGTAAGGCGGAAGCAGCTTATCCCTGCTCATACTTAAAGGATAACGCGAAGCTGTCATTATTGCTGCATTAGCAGTTGATATAAACGCCAGGAACGCTGCTATGCTTATAGCTATAGTCAACCCACTGCCTCCAAGCGCTTTTGCGCCGTCAGATATGGGTATAAGAGTACTGCTGAGTTCCATAGGCTCGAGAATTCCCACGGTAACTATGACAACTAATGCATAGATAATAGTAGTAACCGCTAAAGAAAGCATCATACCTAACGGCAAGTTCTTTCCTGGATTTTCTGTCTCTTCTGCAAGCGCAGCTACCTTGACAAGCCCCCCGTAGGATATAAATACAAAACTCGCTGTAGAAAATATAGAGCCCATGCCTTTAGAGAAAAATGGTGAAAAATTTGAACTACTGATGGATCTGGCCCCTAATGCTATGTATAAAAAAAGTATCGCTAAAAGCCCGAAAACCAAGAATACTTGGAATCTCCCTGCCTCTTTCACCCCTAACAGGTTCAGCGCAATGAATAATATACAGCAAAAAGATGCTATTATATTTAAAGGTATGTTTGTTATCAACGCCAGGTACGCTCCCATGCCGACTAAAGCAAAAGCGCCTTTAAGGCTCAGGGAGAACCACGAGCTGAATCCAGCTACCGTACCCAATAGAGGCCCAAATCCGCGCATTATATAAAAATAATCCCCTCCTGCTTTAGGCATAGCCGTGACCAGTTCAGCCATACTGCATAATGTAGGGATACAAATTATACCTGATAATATATAGGATATGACTACGGCTGGGCCAGCCTTACTGAATGCAAGCCCGGGAAGTATGAATAGGCCTGAAGAGATCATTGCTCCTGTCGCAATACAAAATATATCTAAAAGTTTAAGTTCTTTCTTTAAGTTTTCTTTCATAGAGCCCTCTTTAAGAATATTGTATAGCTTATAACTAGATTTTACAATACAAAAGATAAGGGCCCGATCTTCATCGAGCCCTTATCTTTTCCTGATTATTTAGTTATAAGACTATAGCTTTACTACGTTCTTAGCCTGATCTCCTTTAGGTCCTTTCTCTACTTCAAATTCTACTTCCTGACCTTCATTAAGAGTCTTAAAGCCATCTCCCTGTATCGCGGTATGATGTACGAATACATCGCTGCCTGATTCAGGAGTAATAAATCCATAACCTTTCTGGTTACTGAACCATTTTACTTTACCCTTTGGCATTGCTTGCGTTGCCTCCTTTCCAAAAAGTTTATAGTAAATAATGATCTTAAACAAAAAAACCGTCAAGGCAAGTCTTTCTCTACCTTAACGGTTCAAGTTTTTTACTTCCTTATTTACTAACATATTACATTATTCCAATATTACTAATAAAAATAGTATATATTATAAAACCTTGATTGTCAAATAATTTTATCAAATTAAACTTTATTGCAATATATACCTATCTAGACTATAATTAATAAGATATGAAAGATAAAATAATCATTATAGGTGCTGGGATCTCGGGCTTAAGTGCTGGCTGGAACCTAATAAATAACAACATAAAAGTAGAGATATTTGAAGCAAAGCCATTTATCGGAGGATTAGCTGCAAGCATCAAAGAAGACGGTTATTACCTAGATCATGGTCCCCATTCTCTGTATACATACGATCAAGAAGTTCTAGATATGGTATTGGGCCTATTTGATAAAAAAATAGACCCCCGGAAAAGAACAGTAAAATTTTGCTATAAAAAATCATACCTGGACTACCCTCTTACACTCAAAAACGTCTTGTTCCAGATGGGGACTTTTTCATGCATCAAGATAGCTTGGAGTTTTTTAGCCAGCAAATTGTTCTTTAAAAGGCCCCTCGATCCACAACACAAGGAAACAGTTGAAGATTGGGCAATATCAAATTTTGGAAGGCACCTATATGAAGCATTCTTTAAACCATACACAGAACAATTCTGGAAAATATCCTGTAAGGAACTTTCTCCTCGTTCATTGCCTACTCACACACGCATGAGCTTTATAAATACACTGAAAGTGCTTCTAAATAAAAATACCGAGACTATGAAAAGATCTCTTATCGAAAAAGAGATGCTTTCTACTTATTATCCTGATACTGGTTTTGGCGAGATACCTGAAAAAATAGCGGATATAGTAGAGAAAAGCGGCGGCAATATCCACCTTAATTCCAAGGTAATAAAGATATCTATGCTTCCTGATAAAAAGATCAGGGTACACTACGTATCTAACGACGAGCATAAAGCGATAGGCGCAGACCGCGTCATCTCTACAATACCCATAACAGAACTAATAAAAATCATGGACCCTATTCCGACCAGGGAAATACTGGATTCAGCCGATAAACTAGGGTTTCTGTCTCTCCTTATATTAGGTATGGGTACTAGCAAGCAAGATATATTGAACTGTAGCTATATGTATCAATTAAACCGGCCCTATAATCGCATAACAGAACTCAATAAATTCAGCATCCATACAAGCCCAGAAGGAAAGAATATCTTATTAGCTGAGATGACTTGCTTAAAAAACAGTTCCCTATGGGGTATGGACAAAAAAGAATTGTTTGATATATGTATAGGGGCATTAGCCGAACAGGGTTTTCTTATGCCAGGGGACGCGGAAAGGCTTTTTCTTATAAAAATACCCAACGCTTATCCCATATATTTCAAAGATTATAAGACCAATCTCGACAATATCATAGACTACCTAAAAGAATATAAAAACCTTACGACCCTCGGACGCTTGGGCGAATATATGTATATGGATGCGGATGATTGCATAAGAAATTCTATTAATATTTCTAACCCATTAATAAAAAATGTCTACTAACTGGATAAAATACTGGAAAAAAGAATGCCTCTGGAAAAATTCCGGGCTGTGGAAGCAAAATGCAAAGTTTTTTATTGCAAAAAGTAAAGCCCTCTTCGATCTCGACAAAAACTCTTCTGTGCTCAATATCGGATGCGGGTCAGGATATTTGGAAGAATTATTAGCCCCTAAAGTAAAAAAAATCCACTCCGTAGATATCTCTGAACAATTTTTAGCTATCTGCAAAAGTAGGTGCTCCGAATACGATAATGTCACGGCCTCTCTTTTAGGAAATGACTATACTGACCTAAGTATGGTCAATGATAAGTTTTCTGTAATAATATGTATAGGCGTTATCGAATATTTTAAAGACATAGATGAAATAAAAAAATTGATACTTTCTGCGCAAAAAATAGCCTTGCCTGGAGCTAAAATGTTTATCGGAGATCTGCCGGCCAAAAGGAATATGCCTGGTTTTCTGTGGGATGCTGCCTGTTCTTTTTTTCAAAGTATACGATATATGTACTTATGGTCATTCTTGACTACAAGTATTTATTTTCTGTTAAATAAATCAAGTTATAGGTCTTTACTTAAAAAAGAAAAATTATTATTTATGACTACTGAAAAACTAAAATCTCTTATAAGTGAACTAAAATTAAATGCTAAAATAATAGATAAGGGCCTTTCAGTATATGCCAATAGAACAAGTATATTAATTAAATTTTAGCAAACTACACAATATGTCATCTTCTAAATTCATTAAATCCACTCCTTGTTATTTATGTAACCATATATTTTTTACAATTATTTTCTCTACTACTATATCGAAAAAAAAACATGAAAAGTTCCATATAGTTAAATGTAAAAACTGTCATTTGATACGTACAGAGCCTATACTTAGCGATAAGGAACTGAACGAGTATTACCACCAGCAGTATTACGGTAATAAACAGGAAAAATTTATACCTTTAGTAGAGAAAATCCTAGATAAGGTAAACTGTAAAATAGTACATACCATAACTTCTTCATTGTCAAACCGTAACAATGATCCCAGCTTCAAGGTGCTTGATATAGGGTGTGGGCGCAGTAAGCTCCTCACCAAATTACGACATATAGGATATGAATGCTACGGGATCGAAAAAACAAATTTGCCTATTAAGAATGCTGGAAATAATATTAGGTTATACAGTAAAGATCTGGAAAAAATAAAATTCGAGGATAGTTTCTTTGAGACAGCCATAATGTGGTATTCACTAGAACATATGGCAAATCCCATATCAGCTATCAAGGAAATCCAAAGGATCATTAAGCCTAATGGAATACTGGTTGTTGCGGTACCGAATTTCGCAAGCCTTCAATCTACATTGTTCAAAGACAGCTGGTTTCATCTAGATATCCCTAGACATACATATCATTTTACAAAAAATAGTATTGAAGACTGCCTGATAAAAAATGGATTCAATGTTAAGTTTTTTGGATGCCCTTCAATAACACAGCATGTATATGGTTTCATACAAAGCTTTTTCAACAAGCTATATCCTTCTAAAAATAATGACTTTTATGAATTATTAAAAAATCCTATGGGTTTGTTGTCGATTTTAAAACTACTATTATGGTCAGGATTAAGCGGTTTTGTTTTACCTTTTGCGATCATTGATTTTTTAATATCTTTAATATCAAAAAATACTGCGTTGATATATATGGTAGCAAAAAAAACAGGCGCTTATCAACCTTTATTGAATAACTCCAGCAGACCTACTTCTTCAAAGCTAAATTCTTTAGAAAATCTATAGTATATTAAAAAATCAGTTACTTTATCTTTTTTGTATTGGACCTTCAAGATCCTTAACTTGTCTTCGAATAAAACACTATCAAACTCTTTACTGGACATAATATAGCATATATCTTTGGATCCCATTACCTTCTTAGTGTAATATGGGTATCTATCTATATAATAATGATCATATGGTGACAAGATAATATCCTCATTAGACTCAAATACAACTGGATAAACAATATTATAAGCTGCATATCCGTAATATAAATTATTGGACTTAAGAAAAGATATCAAAGGTTGGAGTTGTGGGGCTTTATATTTTTCTCCTATCAATATATTAGAATATATATTGTAACTAATAAGAAACACTACGAGTAAAAACATAAGCTTTTTAGAGTATATCTTTACTCTATCTATAGAAATAGCTAAACAAACCGGTAAAATAGAATAAACTATAAACAATCTATGTGAGTATACTTTTATACCAAACACATAAAGCCATAAACTCAAAAACAATAAAAGATAAAAAACTTTTGTTCTTCTAAAATATGTCTCTTTAGCGTTATTATTCAATTTTTTAAATAGCGAAAAGAAAGAATAAATTAAACTGATTATATACATACAACTTACTATTATATCCGGAATAGATAAGCCTCTTGCATCTACTAAAAAAGCTCTTGAAAAGGTGCTTTTACTGTTCAAAAAGAAGATATTCAGGCTATTTATAACCCCTTTTATTGTGTAAAAAATTACCGCTCCTGGATTACTGCCTTCTATCATGGATCTGTCCATATACAATAAAGAAGCCGGCAATCTGGTAAAAGAACTAAAATTAGTTGTTGTATTATATAAAATAAAAGGACTGACGCCTATTAAAAAGAAAAAGACATAGAGACTGTTCTTTTTAAAAAATAGCTCTCTATTCTTCCTAAAAAATAGAGAAAAAACTACTACAAATAAAAAAGGTACCGTGGTAGGTGTTAACCAAAATAAAATACCGCACGTTAACCCCAATATTGCATACTGATATGATCTCTCTTCTTTTATACTCTTACATAAAAAAAGCATCGCTAATGGAAGAAGCATTAGCGCAATGGATGTCTCGTAGATCTTTATGGAAAGTCTAGACATATAGCCGCTTGCAAAGCTGTAAAACAACGCTGCTAATAATGCGATCTTTTCATTTGCGATATACTTTGTCAAAAGAAAAACAAAATAAATACTAAAAACTACAAAAATCAGCATACTCGCCTTAAATAAAACTCCAGAACTTCCAAAAATAAAAAAAACAATTGCTAAAAAGTAACTTTGCAGCGTCCCCGCATAATGAGCGTTCCACATAAAAATAGGGTATTCACCCTTGGTCAAAATATGCTTCGCCATCAAGGAAAAACATGCTTCATCCCCATCAATGCTATGGTCATACGCAAGCAATATGGCTAATCGTAATAAAATTCCTAAAATAATTATGATCGAAAGATATATTGTGACCTTTTTTTTATCCATTTGGCTGCTAGATAAAAGGCCTCTTTATGATCTTCAATGTCATAAAGAGGCCTTTTATAAAAATCTTACTTTGTTTTATTGAGGTACTCAAAATATTCACTCTCTGGGCTGAATATTATAGTAGTATCCTTATCTATTGAATTCTTATAAGTATCCAGGGTCTTTATAAAAGCATAGAACTCCGGGTCCTTATTATAAGCTTCTGCGTATATCTTTATCGCTTCTGCGTCAGCCTTGCCTTTTATCTCTTCAGCTGTCTTATAGGCGCCTGAACGTATCTCTTTTAATTCTTTAAGCATCTGGCCTTCTACTTCTCTTTTTTTACCCTGGCCTTCAGAGCGATAACGTTCTGCGGCGCGCTTTCTCTCGGAGATCATCCTTTCATAGACTTTATTGCGTACATCCTTTACATAATTTATCCTTTTTATCCTCACATCTACCAGCTCTATTCCATATTGAGGGGCCATCTCTTGTGCTTTTTTTAGTATGCTCCTCGTGATAGAATCTCTGCCTGTGGATATCTTCTCAAGGGCCTCATCAGAAGCCTTGATCTCATCTTGATCTATTAGCATCTTTGATTCGATGATCCTATTTGAATCACGCACTACCTCTACAAGATTGTGATTTGTGATATAGTCCCTTGCTACTCCATCCACTATATCATCAAGCCTGGCATGAGCGCCTCTTTCATTAGTAACTGACTGCATGAACTTCAAGGCGTCCTTTATCATCCAGCGCGCAGTAGTATCTACCCAGATATACCTCTTGTCCTTAGTCGGTATCTGATTCGGGTTTCCATCCCACTGAAGAAGCCTTTTTTCGAAATAATTAGCCTGCTGGATAAAAGGCAGCTTAAAATACAACCCTGCTTTTGCTATGGAATCCCCCATCGGCTCGCCAAACTGTGTAATAACCACCTGCTGAGTCTCATTGACAATATAAAGCGCTCCGCTCATAAAGAAAATCACTATAACTACAAAAATACCTATTAATAGACTGACTATATTTTTCATTTCACACCCCCTTCTTTATTGAGTTTAAGAAGAGGCAAAATACCGCTTGACGAAGAATCCATGATATACTTATCTCCTGCCTTTGGAATAATCTCTTCCATAGCCTCAAGGTACAATCTTTTACGGGTCACTTCCTTTGCTTCTTTATAAGCCTGCCATGTATCCGAGAATCTTGCAGCATCTCCTTTTGCAGTATTGACCCTGTTTAAGGCATACCCTTCCGATTCCTTGATGGTCTTTTCAGCCTGTCCTTTTGCGGCTGGGATGGCTTTATTATAAGCCTCCCATGCCTCGTTTATCATCTTTTCTTTTTCCTGCTTGGCTTCATTCACTTCATTAAAAGAAGGCTTTACTTCGTCCGGGGGGTTAACATCTTGAAGCCTGACAGTAACTACTTGTATACCTGCGTTATATAGATTAAGGATCTCTTGAAGTTTATCCTGGACAGTCTGATTGATCTCGACTCTCCTTGTGGTCAAGACCTCTCCTACGCTATTATCCCCGACAACCTGCCTCATGACTGCTTCGGATATATTGCGAATGGTCTCTTTTTGGTCCCTTACATGAAACAAAAATTTAACAGGGTCTTTTATCTTGAACTGCACTATCCACTCCACTACCAAGACATTCAGATCTCCTGTCAACATCAGGGACTCGTCAAAATATTCTCTTTGTGAATACTGGCTTTTTATCCCGGGCTTTAATGTCCTGAACCCAAATTCCTCTTTATAGATATACTGCACTTTTACATTATTGACCTGCTCTATCCCGAAAGGCACCTTAAAATGCAGGCCAGGATCCGTAGTCCTTGTATACTTACCGAATCTCCTTATGACACCGACCTCATCAGGCCCTACTGAATAAAGCCCTGAAAAGATAAATACCAAGATAAGGAATCCAGCTATCCCGGGAAATATATACTTTGCAACGTCAGGCATGATCTGCTTGCCCTTCGCTTTAGCCCCTCCCAATAGATCATCTGGTGTATTAAAATCCATATGCTCCTCCTTGTCTTTGACCTCATTATCAATAGTCCCATTCTACAGCTTTAAAAAAAATATGCAATTATAAAATTCATAAAGATTTCTTTTTTAATAATTATTTTTGAAAATATATTTCTATATGTTATAATAGATTCCAGAAAATATAGAAAAACTAAAAAATTTTAAGGAGGTTCCAAAATGAAATTTAGCGGAAAATTACTGATAATAGGATGCGGGTCTGTATCTCAGTGCGCTATTCCTCTAGTGCTAAAATTAATTGATATGCCTGCCAGCAATATCACGATCATGGATTTTGCGGACAACCGTCCCAGGGTAAAAGAAGCCCTTAGTAAAGGCGTAAAGTACACCATGGAAAAAGTAACGCCTGAAAACTATAAAGAGCTCCTTAGTAAATATGTTGGAAAAGGCGACCTTATAATAGACCTGGCATGGAATATCGAGTGTATTTCCATAGTCGAATGGTGCAGGAACAATGAAGTCTTATATGTAAACACCTCCCTCGAAGAGTGGGATCCGTACAAAGACTCTGAAAGAAATGACCCTACAAGATACACTCTATACGCAAGGCACATGGAGCTCCGAAAGATGATAGATAGGTGGGGTGACAATTCTGGCACAACAGCTATAGTAGACCATGGCGCAAATCCAGGCCTTGTGTCTCACTTTACAAAACACGCGCTTATAGACATCGCTAAAAAGATCTTGAAAGAAAAACCAAGCGATAGTAGAAAAATTGACATAGAAAAAGCCCTCAATAACAAAGATTTTGCAAGGCTTGCTCAGCTGGAAGGTGTAAAGGCAATACATATAAGCGAGCGTGACACCCAGATAACCGATAAACCCAAAGAAGTAAATGAGTTCGTAAACACATGGAGCATTGAAGGTTTTTTTGAAGAAGGGATCGCTCCAGCAGAACTAGGCTGGGGAACACACGAATACCTGGTGCCCAACAATGCATTCTTTCATAAGGTAGGGCCTAAAAACCAAATATGCCTTACCTCTTTAGGTATGAAGACATGGGTACGTTCATGGGTACCTTGCGGAGAGATAACGGGTATGGTGATCAGGCATGGTGAAGCCTTTAGCATATCTGACAGGCTTACTGTATGGGAAAATGGCTTAGCTATTTACAGGCCAACAGTCCATTACGCCTACTGCCCGTCTGATGTCGCTATAAACTCACTTCATGAGCTTGAGATGAGACAGTTCAACATGCAGGAAAAACAAAGGATAATGAATGATGAGATCATAGATGGCAGAGACGAATTAGGGGTCCTATTGATGGGCCATGATTTTAATTCATGGTGGTGCGGAAGCCTCTTGGATATAAATGAGGCAAGAAAGCTTGTCCCTCACCAAAATGCAACTACACTGCAAGTAGCAATATCAGTAGTCGCAGCCAGTATGTGGATGATAAAAAACCCAAAAAGAGGGTTCTTGCTGCCGGATGACTTAGACCACGAAGAAATATTAAAGATATCTATGCCATATATAAAACCTTTTGTATCTCAGGCAAGCGATTGGACGCCATTAAAGAACCTGAACACCAAATTCACAAAATATGATGTACAGAAACCCAAAGAAGAAGATAAGTGGCAATTTGCTACATTCTTAGTTGACGCAAAACAAAGGTCAAACGTATATGACTCAAGAAAAACCCAGCCAGAAACTGCAAAAGTCTAGGTTGGATACTTCTAGTATAGAAAACCTCATAAGGACCCTTCTAAAAAGACATCGTTCTCCTTTCATGATAATAAAAAAGGGTGTGCTTGAAAGGCAATACAAGCGTTTCCGCAATTGCCTTCCCGAGGTCACGCCGTATTACGCTATAAAAGCAAACCCTCACCCAAGAATAATCAAGACATTCGTAAAGCTTGGGGCTAGCTTTGACGTAGCAAGCGGAGTTGAGATGAAACAAGTACTTCGCCTGGGCGCGTCTCCCTCAAAAATAATATTCGCTAACACTATAAAAACATCAGAAGACCTGGAGCTTGCCAGGCGCCGCAGGGTGCGGCTCATGACATTTGACAATGAGCCTGAACTATACAAGATCGCGAAACACTATCCTGGAGCAAAAGTCCTTGTCAGGATCAAAGTAGCCAATGAAGGAAGTGTCGTGGAGCTATCTCTTAAGTTCGGGGCTGACAGTGACCAGGCATTCTTATTACTTAGAAAGGCAAAATCTCTCGGCCTGGTACCCATGGGAGTGAGTTTTCACGTCGGAAGCCAGTCTACCAATGTTGAAAATTACCTCCAGGCGCTTGAGATATCAGGGAATATCTTCAAAGAAGCCAAGGCCAATGGCATAAAACTAAAGATAATGGATATCGGAGGAGGTTTTCCGATCCAGCATTTTGACAATGAGATAGGGATAAATTTTGAAAGAATGGCAAGCCAGATAAAGCCTATGTTAAAAACGCTATTTGATAGAAGTGTAGAATTTATAGCTGAACCAGGTAGATTCCTGGCAGGGCCTGCTGGGATCCTGGTGACACAGGTAATAGGAAGGACATTTCGAAACAATAAAAACTATTACTATTTAAATGACGGTATATATCAGGACTTTTCAGGTATGGTATTTGACCATTGTAAATATGAGTTTAAGACCTTAAGGCGCGGGCCAAGGTTCATAAGCGCTCTTGCTGGCCCGACATGTGATTCCTTTGATACGCTTTCTATGAATGAAGAGATACCTGAACTTTATGTAGGCGATGTGGTATATGTAAAGAATATCGGGGCTTATTCATGCGCAAGCGCTGTTCCGAATTTCAATGGCTTCCCGCCTGCAAAAATAATACTAGTATAGCTGCTTCTTTATTTATCTTTAACGATGCAATTCTTGAAATATCCCTAGTAGTTCCCTTGACATCTTATCTATAGTAAAATATTTTGCTCTTTCCAGGCACTTTACAGATAATAAGTCCCTTGTTCTACTATTTATTAATAAATTATTGATCTCCTTACTCAGATCCTTAAAATCACTGGATTCTAATAACACCCCTGTATCCTTTATTACTTCGGGCAAAGATGTCCTTTTAAAAGCTACTACTGGAGTACCACAAGCCATTGATTCAAGCGGCGGATATCCAAAACCTTCATACAATGAAGGAAAAACAAATATGCTCGCAGCATTATAAAGATACACGAGGCCCTGATCCTTAAGAAATCCTGTAAATATCACATCATCCTTTAACCCCAGCTTATTTATTGACCTTACAATGTTCTTATAATAATTATCCGGCTTGCCTCCTATTACTAGACTATACTCCTCTCTTGTCTCTAACGGCAATTCTTTATAAGCTTCTAACAATGTCTTAACATTTTTATGAGGTTTAAAGTTCCCAAAATAAAAAATAAACTTTTTATGGATATTGTATTTCTTAAGAGCATCTTCTGGAATAGAGTATAATTTTTTAAAAATTTCACCGACAGGCAGGGCCAGCACCTTTATTTTGTCTTTTTTTATATGAAATGTATCTATCAGATCTTTTTTAGAATAATTGGATATAGTAACAACTCTATCTGCTCTTTTAATAGAAATATATGCTAATAATTTAAAATATAATCTTCTAAAAAAGCTTGTCAAAGTTCTATAGCCGCTAAACTTAATAGGGATAAGATCATTTATGACCACTACGACCTTGCAAGGCGCAAATAAAGGCGCTTTAAAATAGGGGGTGAGAAATATGTCTATTTTTTCTTTTTTTAAACAGCGGGGAAGCTGTATCTGGTCCCATACAAAAGTACAGTATCCTGGAATAACTACCTTTTTTATGCCAGATCCTTCTATGGGAACATCTGTTGACTGATCGCAGAACAATATATACTCATATCCATCCTTATTCTTTACAGAATATTTCAAGAACTCCCCCATATACCTGGCGATCCCGGTATTATTGCCCTTTTTGAACTCTCTTGCGTCTATTCCTATTTGTATCATAACTAATCTTGCTTTAAGTTTAATTACAAAAAATCATACTTATACTATCCACAATTTTAAATAATTTTGTATAGATAAAAATAACCCGTGTATAAAAGCTCTAAATACCTTTTTTTAAGATCTTCATTATCTAATAATTCTATGAGGGAGCTATAATATTTTTTATCTTCTTCCTTTATCCTATCATTATAAAAATACTTACCAATCAAGATATGTGTTATATCAAGCTCCTTAAGGCGCTTGATAAGCCCTCTTGCGTCATATCTTTTGTATAATATATGCGACTGTAATACCAAATCCCCACATGTATATCTGGGTTCAATATAATAGGCCCTGTCAAAACCGGGAGAAATAAGCATGTTTGAATCTTTTGGAAGAATATTATTTATATGGGTCATATCATCATAGAACCATAATTTTCTTGAAAGATAGGCCTCGCGAGTCTCGTTACCAAACACCACTCTTAACTTATCTTTGTGATCCATGATCAAATTACCGAGACTTACAAAAAACCATGAAAACAATAGAATATATATAATTTTTTTAAACTTGGCATCAAAAAAAATTATTTTTTCAATAACATAAGCAGTGCAAATGCTTAATAAAATAATTACGGATGAAAAGAATCTAAGCTGCTGGCTTAAAAACCAAAACCATACAGTCAAATAAAACATGCTAAAAACCAAAAAATAGACTATTACTCTTTTCTTTTCTTTTATAAACAATAAAACAGGCAGGAAAATAATAAATAAAGGACCCAGAGAAGATCCTCCGAATTTGTCCGGAGCAAAGATAGCGCTCCACGGCAAGATCAAAAAATTCAATAAAGACCTTTTTACTCCATATTTCATGAAAATATTATACGTTATAAGCTCCGATGTCTCTATAGGCAGCTTATTTCCTCCTAGAAGATCATAACATACAGGCCAGAAAGGATTGCCCATTAAAACAATGTTCTTAATATACCAATAAGAAGAAAATATTACAGCTGGAAATACAAATATGGCCAATGATCTAAATAAATAGATCAAGCCCCTTTTCCTAAGAACCAAGGCTTCGGTAATAATACTTAAAATAATAAAGAAAAAACAAACTATGCTTATATATTTAACTCCCATGCTAAACCCTATCATAAGCCCTGAGATACCGAGCCATGTTTTAGAAGAGGTGTCTTTCCAATTCAAGAAAGCATATATTGAAAGAAATTCAAAGAAATACACCATAAGGTCATTATTAGCTGTTGTCGAAAGAAAGCTATTTACTAAAGGAATGCTATAAAAAATACCAACAGCCAAAAGCCCTATTTTTGAAGAAAGATATCTTCGTGAAAATGAAAAAATTAAAGCAAAAAGTTCTATCCCCATTGAGAAATGTATAAGTTTTGCCAATATGTCATTTCTCAAAGCCATGCCGAATAGATAAAGCATCTCTGCGTTTTGAGGTAAGTTAACGAAGGGCGGCTGGTTATTATAAGATATATCTATATGGTTCAGGTAATTTTTTGGCAAAGTAAGATGATACACTAATTCATCCCACTCTATAGGAGGCGCTAACGCGCCTATGATCTCAAAAATAATGTATGACGCAATAAACGCAAATAATATATATGTAAATAGATCTCTTTTTTCCTTCAAGAAAGCCTTAATCCAGGATATTAGATCTAATATTATCGTCTTTATCTGAGGAAAGACAAAAAATAAAACAACAAGGACTGAACTATAAAAATAAAGCCTGCTCGATAGGCCTAAAAGATATATATATAAAGCTAGGCCGCTTAATATTGCCCATCCTAAGCCTGAAGAAAACACCAATTCCTCTAATAGAGAAGAAAAAACCATATTAGACGCCCTATAGATCTTCTTGCCTATGCCAGCTGTTATCAATACAAGTGATATTAAAAAAATAAGCTCGATCATTGTTCCTTTTGTCCAACTAATTAATAATTCTTAAAATCCTTAAAAAATACAATATAGAACATAATATAACTAAAAATTACCCATGCTCTTATAAACCACATCCTAATATTAAATAAACCGAATATCTCTTTGCTGAAAAATATTGAGTTTAAGGCGCTTAATATTGTATCTATTCTGGTAAATATACGCTCATAAGGATTCATGATGGCTTTTTTAAGATACCTCCCGCTTAAATAGAACTCCCTATAAGCTCTCTTAGCTAAAGACTTCATCTCTTCTTTTGAAAGCCCTGGATAGTCAGGTATGTTTCCTGATAAAAACCTTTTTTCTTTCAGAGAATCATATAAAGGTGTTGAAGGATAAGGGATTATCAATTGAAACTGCGCGGTCTCTGGATCCAGTTCTTTTGCCCATTTAATGGTTTCAAAAACTCCCTCTCTGGTTTCTCCTTCCAGGCCTATAGCAAAATCAGCGTGTATTCTTAAACCAGACTTTTTTACGTCTTCATTGAATCTCGTCATCCTATCTTTTGTAATACCTTTTCTTATATTTTTAAGGACTTCTAAGTTGGCTGATTCATATCCTACATGCAGATTCCTGCAGCCTGCTTTTTTCATGAGGTTTAATACATCTAATTCCATGTCAGGCCTAGCATAACACGACCAGGGTATTTTTATATTATTCTCTAAAAGTTGTTCCGATAGCTCCCGCGCCCTTTCAGACGTAAGGGTATCATCCTGGACCATAATAGATCTTATCCTTGGCATCTTAGTCTCTACAAACTTAAATTCTCCTATAACATTACTTATAGATCTACAATTATATACTGGGCCTGGTATAAAAGAATGTACCCACAGGCAAAAAGTACACCTCCCCCATTCACATCCCCTTCCTGTCATTAGGTCTATAAAAGGATAATATTCGGAAGGGGTTTTATAATATTTAAAATTAAGATGCCTTTTGAAAAAATCTGTAACAAAAGGGATGCCATCTAGCTCTTTGGTATCGAGAAGAGGCCTTGATTCATTATGTCTTATATCTTCGTCTATTTTATAATACAGATTTTTTATTTGGTTATAGTCAGTGCCTTTCAATAATTCAAATACAGGATATTCAAACTCGCCTTTGATTGCCAGGTCTATTCTTTTTGTCTTTTTAAGTACCATCTCGGGTGATATCGAAACATAAGGACCTACAAAGACCGCTCTGCAATGCATCTTATCTACTAATTTCTCTACAAACTCTATATCTTTGTCTTCACTTTGGGTAGAACTGTATACAACCAAGAGGTCTGGTTCATATTCTATCGCCATATTCTCGCATTCCCTATAGCTCAATCTATATGATGGCGCGTCTATAAGCCTGACCTTATACCCATGTTTCTCCAAAAATGCCCCGCAATACCCAAGCCATATAGGGTACCACTGTGTTTTGGATAAAGACACAAAATCACAGCGCGCGTTACGCATATAATATTTAAGGTATGGCGGGCTCAACAATAATACTTTTTTCAAATTCTAATCCTTTCTGGCAACCACATTTAATAGAGGCGCAAAGGACAAGGGATATTTCCTGCGGCCGAATATCCTGTTCGTAATACTGCTGAGGCCAAACCAATGGACATAACTTTCTATAATATCAAGTCCTGCCCCTTTTATACTTTCCTCCAACTCCTTCTTATCTATACCTTCAGAGCGGAACTCCGATAATTCATAAGTCTCCCTCTTTATGCCAGCGTTTATATACTTCTCCTCTTTACGGGAAAATAACCTGTAAAGTCTGACCAGGAGACTGAACCGCCTGACAAAACCCTTCTCCATGTCATGGTCTATATATAACACCCCTCCTTTTCTTAATACCCTGGTGATCTCCTTTAAGACAGACCTTGCGTCATAAAGATGGTGCATGGTAGAAAACAATATGACCATATCCACGCTGCCGTCTTTTAGAGGGATAGAATCTGCGTCAGCGCATATAAGGCCATCTGCGCCAGCATCCATACTTCTTAGGATACCTTCTGATATATCAATACCGTATATAGCAGCGAAAAGTCCCCTCGCAGCCCTTATTACGAACCCGCTGCCGCACCCTATGTCTAAAAGCGCTGAGGCCTGCGGCAGGCTTCCGGAAAGGACACTAAGTCTATCCCTAAGCCAGGAAAAAAGCTCCTCCGAACGCCTCCCGTCTATCTTCTCATAATCGCCTTTTATTTTATTATATAAAGACCTGTTCGCCCTTTTGACTTCCAGTCTCTTTTTATTATCTTCTTTCATTGACCAATCCTTCTCTAATATAATAATCTAGTGCTGCCCTCACAGCCTTCTCCAGTAATTCTTTTGGCTGCCACCCCAATTCTCTCCTGGCTTTTCCTGAATCATAATACTTATAATAAAAGGCCTCTTTTATTATCTGAGGAGTTATAAGGTCTATAGACTTCTTATTTGCTGTGGGGAGTTTACTCTTTATATAGGCCGCGGCTATTATAGGTAGATATGTCCAGCGTGGCAGCTTATGTACTATCTTCTTCCTGCCAATTGCCTCTGCTATGCGATTGAACAATTCTGAAAAAGTAAGGTTCTCGCTACAGAAAATATAACGCTCACCCGCTTTTCCCTTTTCAGCCAAAAGCATCAGTCCATTGACTAAATCTGTCACGCTTACATAGCTCGTCCCGCCAGGAGGAGAAAACCCGACCTTATTCTCATATATCGCCTTGATGATGCTCCCTGAATTCATTTTCCTATCGCCCGGACCGTATACAGTGGCGATGTTAGCTATAGAGGCGTTAAGGCCTTTCCCGACATATTCCCTGACTATAAGCTCTGCCTGCTTTTTCGTATAAGCGTATGCATTAGACTTCGGTATCTCAGGATCAGAACTCTCGTTCAATACCTTGTTTTTATCTTTGACATATCCCAATACACTGCAGGCGCTTAAATACACGACTTTTTTTACGCCCTTTTTGTGACAAGCTTCTAAAATATGCCTTGTCCCATCTACATTGATTCTATATGCATCTTTGAACCCGCGTTCCTCAAAAGATATATATGCAGCACAATGAAACACAATGTCACATTTTTCCAGAGCAAAGGCAAATGTCTCAGGCTTCAGTATGTCTCCCTCTACAACTAACATATTACTAGATTTTATATCCTCTCTTTTCCTGGTTAATACAGTTACGCTATTTTTCTCAGACAATCTAACAGCCAAGTTCCTGCCTATGAAGCCTCCTCCTGTAATAAATATATTCTTGTTCCTTATCATCTATTTAGAAACTCCCAAAATGTCTGTTTAACCATAGAAAGTATAGATTTTAATCTAAAAGATAACATCATATTCAAATCCAAAAATCCTATATTTGTACATGCCTTGCATGGAATAGGCCATGCGTGCCTCCACGCTTCCTCAAATCCGTCTTCAAATATATTCTTGGCCAGAAACTTTTCTGTCCCTATCAATTGGCTGCATGGATATATATCTCCTCCTGGGGTTATATATATATATTTTTTTCCAGCTAAACATTCGGGAAAATTCATATCTTTCAAACTAACACTCTCGTCCCTAAGTATTAGAGGCTTATTAAAATCCGGCCATTTCAACATACTTTTATAAGACTCCTTACTATACATTATGGGATATTTTTTTCCTTTTTTTAATTTTATTACTTTATTATAAAAACTCCTATATTGCTCGTCAGAGGGATGCAAATATGCTAAGTCATTATCCAGGTAAGATTGGTACATCAAAGGGCAGAATCCAACTAAGACATTATGTTTCCCGGCAAAGATAAGCAGATCTTCAATCTTATCTATACTTTTTTTATAAAGGGTGGTGCTTATATGGAGATTTATTCTATATTGCTTTAGTTTTTTTATAAGCTCTAAAGAACGCCTGTAACGGCCCCTTCCTCTTAAAAAATCGTTGGCCTCTTCGTCTCCATCGATGCTGATAGTTAAAGTAGAAACTTTTTTTAATTTATCGACATTGGCCTCGATCAAAGAACCATTCGTCACTATTGCAACTTCAATACCATAGGTCCTAATTATATTGATTATCTTGCTTATATCTTTATGAAGAAGCGGTTCCCCTCCTAATAAAGCAATATAACGGCATCCGTATTTAGCAAGTTTTTTTACTATATATTCAACTCTATCAAAATGCATCGTGAAATCGTCACTTTCTCTGTTATCATACCTTTCTCCATATTTCCCATAGCAATGCTTACAGCGGAAATTACACGCATAAGTCAAATATATAGTCGCCCAAAAAATCCTGGGTCTCTTTAATAACTTACAAAAGAGATAGTTTGCTAAAAACGATGCTCTTTCTCTTATCATTACCTAAATCCTTTTCTGAACATTTCTATTTATTTTTCCATACCATCCGAAGAAAGCCAATGCTCCCCTTAGATAGCGCGCTATATCCTCAGCAGACTTAATATGTCTAAACTGATTCAGGATATAATGTGGCCTTATATAATATCTCCTGTATGCCGAATTGTAAAGCCGAGATAATGTCTCAGACGGCACGTCCTGCAGTCTTATCAAAGGATGGGCTCCGTCTGTCCTGTCATACAGCTCTACCCCGTCATAAAGCAACACGCCGTTTTTCCTGCTCTCCTCATATAATTCCGTACCGGGGAGCGGTATGGCAAAGTTATAGATCACGAAATCTGCGTCCAGTTCTAAGGACGCGTCTATGGTCTTTTCTATGGTCTCCATGGTCTCTCCCGGAAAACCCAGGATATAAAAAGCCCTTGTCTCGATGCCGCTCCCTTTGGTCCAAGCGATAACTTTCTTCGCATTCTCTAGAGAAGAACCTTTGTCTATCTTCTTCAGAATATCCTTATCGCCTGATTCTATTCCGTATCCTATAGATATACATCCAGCTTCACGCATCTTTCCGAGAATGTCCTTGTCTACCAAGTTCACCCTTGTACTGCAACTCCAGGTAAGATCTAGATCTCTTTCTACCAACATATCGCATAGAGACACGGTCATTTTCCTATCCATGGTGAAGACGTCATCATTGAATATTATCTCCCTTATACCATAGTCTCTTATCAGCGACTCTATCTCTTTGACAGTTTTCTTGCAGGACTGAGTCCTGTAAAACGAACCGAATATGATTTTGGAGCAAAAGCTGCATCTAAAAGGGCATCCTCTCGAAGTGATCATGTTTGTGGCCGGGAGCCACCTGTATGTGCCCTGCGCAGGATGGTATAATCTCATATCCACGAGGTCCCTGGCAGGAAGAGGCAGTGCATCCATGTCAACATTCGCACTGTCCAGGCGCGTGTGTATAATCCTGCCATCTTTTTTATACACTATATTAACTACTTTATCAAGATCGTCTTTTCTGCTGACACACTGCGCTAACTCCGTGAAAGATCTCTCTCCTTCCCCTATGACAACCACGTCTATCCAGGAAGAGCTGAGGCATTCTTCGGGTAATATTGAAGCATGAGGACCTCCGGCGACAACTATAGCTTTGGGAAACATTTCTTTGACAGACTCGGCTGTTTTTAATGACATAGAAAACGTAGTAGTATAAATACTAATGCCTACGATATCAGGATTAAAATAACTTAACTTTTTTTTAAACCCTTCTAAGCCAATTTTATACGCAGGCGAATCCAAGACATTAATCTCCATTTCAGGATTACTGTATTTTAAATAACTGGCTATATATAATAATCCTAAAGGAGGTAATATTGCTCCTGTCTTACTATAAGGGCTGTTCTCTGATAAGATAAAAGGAGGGTTCACTAATAATATGTTCATTATATTACCTTATTAAATTAATTGTTAAACAACATCACTTTCGCTGCTTCTATAATATCGCCTGGTTTCATATGCCGTATTATATTATATATCTTCTGCGGCCTTAGATACATCCTACGATATGCATGATTTATCATACCCTTAATAGCCTTACCATTCAAAAGCTCAGTTTCAATAAGTATCTTAGGATTGTTTATATCAAATATATAATTATTCCAGTTCGATGCTTCTTTGGTCAAATAACCATTCTCCACGCATATATTCCTCACTTCAGTCCCGGGAAAAGGGATAAGGTTGACTATTGCCATACTGTCAGGATCCAGCTCCATCATATAATCCAATGACACATTTATATCGCCTATTGTCTCTCCGGGATAACCAATGATACAGTTAAGGCCTACCAGAAAACCCATAGATTTAGCAATCTTGACATTATTTCTGACCTTATCCAATGAAAGGTGTTTTCGCATCAGTTTCAAAGTCTTGGGTGAACCTGACTCTATGCCAAATGAGATCGAATAACAACCAGCTTTTTTCATCTTTTCTAACAATTCCTTATCCAAGCTATCCGCTCTGATGCCATTTGCAAACTTTACATATATGCCATAGTTCCGTTCAATAATCAAATCCAATAGTATATGAGCTCTATTTTTATCTGCTGTAAAATTGTCGTCTTCAAACCATATCTCGTCAACTCCATAATCAGATATCATATCTTCAATTTCCCTGAGAACCAATTCATAATTACGATAACGCATCTCTGAACCCATCATCCTGAAGCAAAACATACAATGATTAGGGCATCCACGGCTGGCCATTATAGGCAATATTCGCCGTCCTTTCTGGAATAGCCCATGACGAATATTTCTAAAAACCTTTTCAATATTTAAAAGATGAAAAGCAGGGTTTGGAAGGCCGTCTAGCTCTTCTGGGCTTAATAATGAGCGTATCTTATTCTTGATAATTTTGCCATCTCTTTTATAACAAATATTTGATATTGTTTCTAACTGCGAAGATGTTGTGCCTGAAATAAGATAGTTACATAGATCTCTAAGGGGGTATTCTCCTTCACCTATGATAACAAAATCCGCCTCGTCCCAGCCCAATACTTCTTCAGGCATAAAAGTAGGGTGAGCCCCTCCAAAAACAGTAACTATACCAGGTAACTCCTTTTTTATCTTTCCTGCTAATTCACGGCCTCTTAATACATTAGCCGTTACACAAGTAATACCAATTATACTTGGACAGAAATCTATCAAAGAGTCAAAAACTTCTCTTTCTATATATTCGTCAAAAAATCGGACTGTCCAACCTTCTTTCTCCATAATAGAAGCCATAATAAGAACGCCTAAAGGCGGAACAAAATTTTTATCTTGGGCCTTGGGTCTTATAAAAGCAAGTCTTTTTGTCATAATAGACCTGTGATCTTATTGGAAGATATGCTATATGTTTTAATAAAATATCTGTCTTCCGCAGCCAAACATAATTTATAATAGTCTTTAAAATAGGGATTGCGCAATGCCCTCTCTCTTATATTCCTCAAGCTCTCTTTTAGAATATTACCCAATGAAAAATGTAGATATGGACAAGCCAAGACATCTCCGTAAGGAGTAATATATAAAATCTCTTTTACTGCTCCGCAGCCATAATTTACATAATTAGCTTCGAAATCTGTCCTGAATAAAGGATATTTTTTAGATAAACTATTTATATACTCTCTATCTTCCTGACGGATCAATATTTTGCTGTTATCTTCCCATCTGCCTAAAGGCGCAGCCAACGCAGCAAATACTATAACATTCAATTCATGCGCCATATCTATTAATTTAATAAACCCTTCTGAATAAAGACTCCCATGAGTCACTGTTGTACCTATAGTAACATTCATTTTATTCTTTAAGGCTAGCTTTATGCCCTCCAGGGCCTTGCTAAAACTCCCTGGGCTTCTCCTAAAATCATCATGCTCTTTCGGAATACCGCTATCCAAACTTATCGTCAATATATCCACATAGGCCTTTTTTAACTTATCTATCATATCCTCGGTAAGTAAAGACCCGTTAGTAGTAACCGATATCAGATTATTCCTAGGCTGAGCCATTTTTATATAATCAAATAATTTCGGGAATAAGGTAGGCTCGCCTCCCTGGAAAGAAAAATTCAAAGCTCCTAATTTCATGGCGTTCTTAACGATCTGACCAAATTGCGCTGGGCTTATAGCCTCTTTATCCTTTTTCTCCAGAGCTGTCGCAAAACAATGTTCACATCGCATATTGCATCCATAATCTATGGCAAAATCTATATATCTAAGAGGTTTGGCTTTCAAGAAAAGTATTTTGAGGTATGTCGAAAATAATCTTAATATTAAGAGGGGCTTACGCGGCCTAAATGCATATCTAAAATTTATAATATATCTATTAATAGGCAATATATATTTACCTCTTGCTGTCAACTTTTTCATAGCTGCTTGTCTGCCTATAGAAAGGGAAGCCTATGCTATCCAGGAGTAATATCGCATTTGTGATTATAAATACATGGAAAGGAAAATTTTTTCCAGTTCCTATAGCAGCCTTTCTCCCTTTTATAAATAAAAAATGTACTGTTAAAAAAGAACCCAAAAGAAATGCCATAGAACTTTTGAATACCAGTAAAGCCGGCCCTTTTTCTAAAAACATAGATACACTGCTTATCAGGAAAAATGGCAACACCCAAGGCAAGACTATTACCTGTAAAAATTTTGTCAAGAATATTACCTTCCATGATAGATTCATATATGGAAGTAAATATACGAATCTCAATAATTCTGTTATATAAGCATTGCCTTTTCTGAACTTATGCTGTAATAAAGACACCATCCTGTCTGGAAACCTCATCTCATAAGCTATCGCCTTTTCTGCATATTTTGTCTTTTTCCCTTTTGTATTCGCATAAAATGATATATATATATCATCAGCCACGCAATCTTTCGGAAAACTCTTGATCAAGCCTTTTTTAAACGCATAACACGGGGCAGCGACTATAGATGAACAGTAGACCTTGCTTTCTAAGAAACGGATCCGATTCTGTAAATACCAGTATTCTCTCTCGAAGGATAGATGGCTTTTGGGTATCACATGAGCTCCAACAACATATATATCGCTATCTTCCTTAAACACCTTTGTCATTTCTTTTAGTATATCCGCATTCAACATAGTATCCATATCTGTGTTTACAATGATCTGGCTGTCTATTTTTGGCAATATATGATTAAGCTGGTTGATCTTTCCGCGGCAGCCTGTCTGGGCCAGCTCCATACAACTTAAATCTTTTATTTCTTCGCTTAAGATATCGAATGTCCCGTCGTTCGAATTGCCGTCAAGAAAGATAATTTTAAGTTTATCTTTAGGGTAATCCAACGCTTCTAGATTCTTGACCTTTTCTTTCACAAATGAAGCTTCATTATGGCAAGGGACTAAGATCGAGACAGAAGGATGATCACCCTCTGGACTCGCTTTACCTGATCTCTTCCCTACTATGATCAATGCATAAAGCATCAGCACATATCCGCTATAGACCCAGAATATTAAAACAATTATTAAGATATAGATCAATATTGTACTAAACATATCGATAACCTATTTTTTATTCATCCTTCTTTCAATAAAACCAATTATTCTAACCCCCATAAATAACCATAACGCCAACAAGATCAAAAGAATAAGCGCGTATTCCTGGGATATCAAGATAAATAAAAATGAAAATATCCCGAGGTATAGAGTGGCTAAATACATAAATAGCACTATCTGCTTCTGTTTTAATCCCATGCTTAGTAATCTATGATGCAGATGTAATTTGTCAGCTTTAAAGATAGAGCCTTTGTTAGAAATACGGCGGACAATAGCTATAAAAGTATCATACATAGGTATAGTCAAAGCAGTGATCGGGATCAATAGCACCACAGCAGTCGCAGACTTATATTGGGATTCCATCAAAGCTATCAGCGCTAATATCAAACCTATGAACATGCTTCCTGAATCACCCATAAAGATCTTGGCAGGATAAAAATTATACTTAAGAAACCCCAGCGTACATCCTGCCAGGGCTGCCAGTAAAAATATATTGACATAGTTTCCAAGAAAAAATGATACAAGAATAAGAGATATAGCTACTATAAATACTATGCCGGCTGCCAAACCATCCAATCCGTCTATTATATTCATTGCATTGACCAACGTAACGATCCATAACACAGTTATAGACGCGCTCAATAATAATGGCAGGTGGATCTCTCCTCCAAAAAAAGGATTAGTTACGTTTTCTATCCTAAATCCATACTTAAATAGCAATAGGCCTATTAATATCTGCCCTATAAATTTAATAATAGGGCTTATGTCTCTGATATCATCCCACAGGCCTAACATAACTATTAAAGTGCTGCCCAGGATAAGCCCTTTTAATTTATAGAGAAATTCTGTATTAAATTGCCTATCAACAAAAAATACAAATAATACTGCTACAAAAAAAGCAATATATATCGCTACCCCTCCTAAATAGGGTATTGGTTTCTTATGGACTGTTCTTTCATTAACCTTGGATAATACTCCTGTTCTAAAAGCGATACGCCTACAGATAGGGGTCAATAGATAAGCTGCTCCTAATGCGATACAAAATGTAAAAAAAGGTAACTTATAATCCACCATAATATACTTCCATTCTTATAATAAGCTCTCGTATAGCTTTTCTATCTGTTTTACCATTACATAAGAACTGAATTTATCTCCTATTTTTTTTCTTCCCTCTTCTCCCATTCTAACTCTTAATTCTTTATCTTCAAGCAATTTTATTATAGCTCTTTCGAGGCCAGCAGTATCTCCAGGAGAGATCAATATACCGGTCTTGCCATCATCTACTACATCGACTATACCTCCTACATTAGTAGCTATAACTGGCTTGCCAAGAACCATTGCTTCTAATAATACTCTTCCTAAGCCTTCGAACAAAGAGATAAGTAAGGCTATATCAAAAATACCTGTGATCTCTGGAATATCACTCCTAAATCCTGTAAATACTACATGATCTTCTAGATCCAGCTCCTGGGCCATTCTTTTCAGTTCTTCCATTAAATATCCTTCTCCAACAAACATAAACTTAACATTTGGTACTTTATTAACGATGTTCCTAGCAGCTGTCAATATGCACTTATGGCCCTTTCCTTTCCATAATTTTGCTACCACCCCGACAACAATATCCCTAGGCTCTAACCCAAACTCTTGCCTTTTTCTAGAAGCATCTACCTGGGCTTTTTTAAACTTATCGATCTCTATCCCGCTATATATAGTAATATATTGTTCCGGATACCCTATCTTTAAACTTAAGCCCCATTTTTTAAGAGGTTCCGAGATAGTTATCAGCTTGTCAGTAAATCTAGAAGCTGATCTTTCTAAAAATATAAACAATTTTCTAAATAATAAGCCTTCATATTCATGAAAAGAAAATCCATGTATAGTATGTATTATTAGAGGTGTCCCGGCTATTTTCGCGGCCAAACGGCCTATAAATCCCGCCTTGGAATTATGAGTATGGACGATACGGTATTTCTCTCTCCTTATTAAGCGTACTAGCTGAAATAACGCTGCAATATCATTATGGATACTGACCCTCTGGACTAAATTCTTTATAGGATGGGACCTTATGCCTTTTTCTGTTACTTTATCTATCAAGGCGCCTTCAGGGGCACAGGCAAGTTCTACTTCGTATCTTTCTTTATCAAGGCCCTCTATTGTTAAAAACGTATTTATGCCTGATCCGCTTACTATAGGCAGAGTATGCACATGTAAAATTTTTATTTTATTTTTTACCATATCCATAACACCAAAAATCACCTATTGTCGTCACATAATATTCTGACAGACCTTTTTTCTTGAACCATTCTTCCACCTGTCCAGGCAGATAATGATTGGATATCGGAGCTGACAGCCTGTCAAACCAGTCAGTAAAATAGATCCTAAAATCATGTTTTGAATATTCAATAATATGGGACGGCGTAATTTTTTTAAAAATATGATATCTAGTTATAAAAAACCTGGATGGGTGTATTATTAAAAAATATCCTATGAATGAAAATATTCCTGCTAGATGCTTAATAATAGATATAGGCAGCTTTGTTGTGATGCGCCTGATCTGACGCAGAATAACCTTCCTTAAGCTCTTTTTGTAGACCCACACGTATATATCCCCATCCTTCTTCAATAGGTCAACCAAGTATTCAAATCCCTTCCGCGGTTCAGGCAGATGATGTAAAACTCCTAAACTATATATAAAATCAAATGTCTCTTTTTTAAAAGGGAGGCTAAGAATATCTGCCTGCAATATATGCGCATTGTTCAGCTTCTGAACTTTTCTATTTGATTCTTCTACTGCCTTACTTAGGTCTATTCCGATTATATTAGACGCGTATTTTGCGCATTTAACAACATGCCTACCCCCTCCACAGCCAGCATCTAGCCCCAGCTTTCCATTGAATCGCTCCAAAGAATGCGGCTTGATCATGCCTTCTAGATTATCCAAAGAATAATCATAAAACTCATTCCATTCAAAACCAAACACATCCGCAGTTCTATCAAATATTGCTTCTTTATGATTACTTTTAAAGATCCTTGGTATTCCTGATGTTACAGGAAAACAATGACTATTATTCAAGGAACATGTCAATGTTCCCTCCATCACTCTGCCCTTTGCGTCTTCCTTAAAAACTTTTAGGTTAATGCTGCTTTTACATTCAGGGCATACTATAAAATCTAATAATTTTTTATCCATGAGCTATATTTTTTTATCTTCCAGCAATTTTATCGA
Source organism: Candidatus Omnitrophota bacterium (assembly GCA_043814965.1). Classification (GTDB taxonomy): domain Bacteria; phylum Omnitrophota; class Gorgyraeia; order Gorgyraeales; family Gorgyraeaceae; genus JBDRCN01. Next base: position 14,485 of record JBDRJN010000002.1, on the reverse strand, counting down.
TGCCTGTATTACTTCTTCCGGACTGATCATCTTAAGGCACTTCATAGAACTACACCTCTGCTTATAACAAGGGGAACATTCAATATGTTTACGTAAAATAATGCATTTATCTTTTTGATAAGGCGCTGTTTTGAACAGTACCCCGCCTTCAATGGATATCAAAGGAACCTCCAGGGCATTTGCTATATGCATAGGGCCTGTATTATTGCTTATATATAGTCTAAATCTTTTTATAAGAACGGCTAATTCTTCTAAAGACATTATAGTCGCGTCTATTATATCAAAAGACATATTTTGCCTGATCTTTTTTACCAAAATACTTTCTTTTTTAGAGCCAGTAATAATGATCTTTGCGTTATATTTTTTTATTAGCGCCTCGGCTACATTAGAAAAATTTTTAGGGTCCCATAGAGACACCTGCCTGTTCCCTCCTGGATTTATCCCGATCAGAATATCTGAATTAGAAATAGAGTTATTCTCTAAAAATTTTTCTGCCTTTTTTTCAGCACAATCATCAAAATATACTTCCAGCTTCTTATCTTTTATTTCACAATCCAATGACCTTGCTAGATCCAGCTTATATTCCACCTCATGTTTGCCAGTTTCTATCCTGTCCTCTATCCTGACATCATAAAAAAATCCTTTACCGTCAGTATTGCGTCCTATATTTTTTTTGGCATTTATAGACTTCAACAACAAATTCATCTTTATTGCGCCAATAAATGTATAATGTTGATATAGATTAATAGCAACGTCTATGCGCATATTTCTTAAGTTATTCAAAACTATAATATTATAAAAAAATCCCGAGAATCCTTTATGTATAGTAAATATTTTATTTAAATACGGTGACTTTTTTATGAACCTTGAAGGGCCTGGAAAACACAAATAATAAATAAACGCATCAGGATATGCATTCCTCAAATTCCTTATCATCGGGGTAGACAATACTGCGTCGCCTATACCAGCAAGCTCTATCAAGAGGATCTTCTTATACGTTTCTTTCATATCCTGGCCTATTTTGAATTTCCCATAATTTAACAGAACTAAGGATCACGGTCAACGCGGAAGAAAGGCTTATAAAAAATCCCCTGAAACCATCAGTATAGCCTTTTAAAATAACGTATTTCTTTAAAAAAACTACTATAGGAACCACAAAAAAACAAAGCAAAAAGCTCTTTTTATCAACCCTTTTTCCTTTAATATATTTTTCTTTGGCTAAAAGAGATGTATATATATTAAATTTTTCTATATATTGATTAAAATTATAATAACTGTAATGTAAAAAAGGCTCTTTTAGATAAGATACCTTTTCTTTATCTTCCAGCTGGGGTGTCTCGTGTATAGATAATGGCCACCTGGTAACCCCCTTCTTGAACAGTCTTATGATATGGTTAGGGTACCAACCGCAACTTTTTATCCATTTTCCTAAAAAAAAGTTTTTACGATTAAGATAATATGCCAGTATCTCTTTATCCTTGATGGCTTCTTTGATCTCGCTGGCTAATTCCTGGGTAATGACCTCATCGGCATCCAAGCTTAAGATCCATTCTCCTGATGCTTTTTCTATAGCCAGATTTTTATTATTATGGACGATCCCATGGCTATCCTGCTTGAATATATTGACCGTATAGGCCATTGCAATACCCAATGTCTTATCTTTACTCATATCGTCTATGATTATTATCTCATCAGCCCACTTAATACTGTCCAGGCATTCTTTTATGTTGCTCTCATTGTTTTTAGTCGCAATAGTAACTGACAATCTCATACTAAATCCTTATAGAGCCTTTCTGTTCTTTTTACATTCTCGTTAATATCAAAAAGTGCCTTTACTCTATTCCGGCCAGCCTGGCCCATAACTTTAGTTCTTTTTGTATCTTTAAGCAAGCTAACAATAGCCCTTGATACGGCTTCTATATCGCTATGAAGCACTAATATACCTGTCACATTGTCTTCTACTACTTCTTTTATCCCTCCTATGCGTGCAGCCACCGTAGGTTTTTCCATAGCCATGGCCTCGATCAATACTCTGCCAAAAGACTCTCTGCCTGAAAGGAGAACAAATACATCTATGTCCCTTAATACCCTGGCAAAGTCTTTCCGGAATCCAGTAAAAATCACTTTCTCGTTGATCTTTAATGAATCAACTAAAATCCTTAACTCTTCTTTATATCCTTTAGATATAGCCGAGGTTTCTCCTACGATCAAAAATTTGACATCGGGACATTCCTTTATGATCTCTGGCATCGACTTTAAAAAATAATGGATACCTTTATGAGACGCTAACTCTCCTGCTGTAGCAACAATAGCCGTAGCGGGTTTTATGTCGAGTTCCTTTCTTAATAGGCCATAATCGATATTTGGATCAAATTCTTCTAGATCAACACCATTATAGATCTTGACTATTTTTTCCTTATTTTTAATATAGGAAAATCTTTCAGCTACTGCGTCAGAAATAACCACGACTTTTGTACAAAAACTGGCCAGGACTTTTTCCATAAAGCTTATAGGGTCTAATACCCTGGCATGATAGATAAACGGGATATTATTGATCCTGGCGGAGACAAGGCCGCAAAGAGACTCCTTTGAATAAACCGCGTTAGAATGTACTATACTTACTTCCTCTTCCATGATCATCCTTGATAATTTAACCAGCGAAGCAATAAATGAAAATATATGAAATTTCCTGATGGACCCTATCCTGATAATATTGACTTTGATATTTAAAGATTCTAATGCGTCAACCAAAGTCCCCCTGGAAGGGCAGACTACAATAGGCCTAAATCTTTGGCTGTCAATCTTTTTTAAAAGAGCTAACAGGCTTATAGGCCCGCCTCCGGAAAGGTCTCCTGAGGCAGCTATATATAGGATATTGATCATTTTCACCTGATTTATCTTTCTTTTTTTAGTGGCTCTCTTAATAATATAAACGGCCCCGCGATTCTCCCGCAATCCATCCCTATATCCATAATCAGCTTTACAATAGGTGTTAAAAAAAGGCTTTTTATATTTTTTATCCTTTCCCATTGAAAAGAATATCTAATAAAAATAAGTAGATAATATATTAAATAAATGCCGATATATACATATGGCGTATTCTTTTTTATTGATACAAGCAACAAAACCACTAGAACGAATCTGATAATTATGGACCTTGTTATATTATACCAGAGATAAGTCGTGAATTTATTGGTTTTCATCTTTACTAGATATATCTCGCAGACACCTCTTCTTATAAACCATTTGAATATTTTTAACAAATTAGATTTAGTCTTGTGATAAGCGAGGGCATTAGGATTATACAAACACTTATAACTATCACAAACTCTCTTAGCAAGATCAAAATCTTCTCCACTATATTTGGAACTTGGTTTAAAACACCCTAGCTTTTGCAAAACTTCCTTACGATATGCGCAATTACATGTTGAAAGTTTCGTAGTAGGTATAATATTACCCTTGGATTCGACTATCTTTTGCAATCCTCCTCCGGTAAACCCTAAAACTGTCTCACAATAACCTATTGAATTGCAATCTTTGACAAAAACTCCTCCTGCGACTCCTCCTATGCCTTCTTTAAAACAAGACACAAGCTCTTTGAGCCAGTCTTTTACAACTATACAATCATCATCTACAAATGCTATTATCTCCCCCTCGGCATCCTTTATAGCTAGATTCCTGGGATAACTATAATCTATTTTGTCTTTTCGAGGAATGAAAATATATTTTACCCCTTCTATGCGCTGGGGACTGTCTCCTTCTTCCACGACAATTATTTCAAATCTATCTTTAGGATAATCCAGATTTTTCAAAGAATCTATGGCTTTATTGAGGTCCAATCTACGATCTTTCGAGCTTACTATTATCGAAACACTCGGAAAAGTGTCATTCTTATACATTGTCAACACCCCCTGCTCCTATTCGGATTTAATAATAAAATTTTCATACTTTTTTCCAAAAATTCATTCTTCTATAAATACCTCTATTTGAACCAACATGTACACATGTATGGCATGCGCATTCAGCCTTTATGGAAGGGTTTTCTACTATCTCGATTGTCTTTTTTCTAAACTCTCTATATATTTCGGAATTCCATATCTCTTTGAATGTATTATTATGTAAATTACCTATTATATAACTACAACATCCGCAACAAGGAACTACGTTCCCATCACATAAGATCCTGGAGTATATCCACCCTATATAACAAGGCATCCTAGAATAAATATCTGATGTATAATCTCCTGAGATCAAACCAGGCATTATGTTTTGGCGAAAATCATTTATATTGGTTGCTATACGTAACAAATCAGCTTTTTTATCAGCTATATCCAATATCTCGGCTAATTCCTTGATCTGATCCCCAGTCAAAAGCAATTTTTTAGTAAACGGCATGATCGCTAATCTTTTAAAACCCACTTCATCTGCTCCGATTTCTTTGGCCAAGTTTACCATCTTATCTATCTCGAAATAATTGAGATTGCATATCACATTGACCAGTCTTATGCAAGGCAGCCTTTTTTTTTCTTTTTTTTTCCATTCGGAGATCAAGGAGATATTCTTTTTGACTTTATCGAATAGTTCTCTCTTTTTATCATTATGCATATTAAGATATGTTTCTTGAGTGGCTGCTAAAATACTGACATTGATACTATCTATTCCTAGATCAAGCATGTTTCTCAGCTCTCTTTCTTTAAAATAAACTCCGCAAGTCGATGTATTTACTATAAAACCTCTTTTTTTTGTATATTCTATCATATCTATTATGCGAGGATGCATGAATGGGTCTCCATTGCCTCCCAGCATAATGTTCTTGACCTTCATATCTTTCAATTCATCGACTACCTTTTTAAATAATTCAAAATCTATCTCTTTCTTTACCCATTCATTACTGACCTTCTCAGCCTGTAGCGGGCTATAGAACCAGCACGTAAGACATCCTAAGCTACATCTATTAGTAACATCTATCGAAACCTCTAGCGGCCCTGTAAAAACTTTTCTGGTAAATATGCCAGCTGCTACCTTAAATTTCTTTATCATCTTTTTTCAATATTTGGTATATGTATATTTTTTGGCCTGCTTTATCTTTGAATCTATTTATTATTTTTAGGTCTTCTGAACTATAATCCTGATCTAAGAGAAGCATAAGGTCTAAGCGGCCCTTGATCACGCTCTCATCTACGATCAAGTAATCAGCTTTATTATAACGCGCAAACCTTAAAACCTTATCTAGCGGTTCAAAAGGTAACGCGATCTGGTTTCTTTCAGCATAAAATGGTATCCAAGGTTTCCTAGAGACAAGTATTGAACCTTCGGAAGTATTATCCTTAAGCCATCCTCCTATCTCCTGATAAATACCTTTCTTCTTGATATCTCTAAAAAACGGACGGAAGGTGAAAGGTATAAAGCTAAGCACGATTAAAATTAGTAATCCTATTTCTATGAGATTCTGTTTTTTTTGTGAGGCCTTAACAGCCTTGCCAAACCATTGCGATATTTCAACAATACCCCTTGCTGCCCAAATAAGCACTATAGGTATAAACGAATGAAAATATCTTGGGGCAACTTCAAATAAAGGCAAGGAAAGAATATAAGGAATAAATGCCAAAAATAATACCAGAGCCTTTCTTGTCTCTCTTATATCCCCTAGAAATAAGCCTGCGCTAAATACAATAAGTATAAAAGGAGAAAATAGTTCTGGAATCACATACTTATTTATTAAATGGATATTAAGAATATATCTCCTAATCAGCTCCTTTGGATTAGATAAAATATAATGGAGTACGCCTTTGTTATTTTCTAGAACTATTTCCATATTGAGCCGTGTACCTTTATCTGGCAAACTAAAAAGATACTTCTCAAAAGCACTACCTAGGTTCTCTTTGCCAACATTCTCTCCGAAAACTAAACTTAAAACAGCTCTGCTTCCAAGGCGAGAATTGCCTCCTTTTTTTTCAAGATATAATAAATAAGGGGACGATATTATTAAAAAACCTACTATAGTAAAACATATATATTTAATAAAAATAATCTTTCTTTTTTTAAAAAATATAACTAAAATTATTAAAACCAAAAATAAAATATAGACTATACCTTGGGACTTCGTTAAATAAACTATGCCCCAGATTAACCCTGAGATAAAATAAAAAAAAGCCTTATCATGCGATAGGGCTTCCCAGGTTATTATCAATCCCATAAGAAAAAAGAATACAAAGGTACTTTCTGCAAGGACCTTGGTCGAAAATTCGCACAGACCTGGATAAATAACAGCTAAAGAGCAGCTAGCAAGCGCTATCTTTCTTCCAAAGGCCCATCTTGCAATTAAAAATAAAGGGCCTACTAAAAGAGAACTGTAGAGAATAGAGACCAATCTACCTGATATCTCAAGTCCACCAAACAATAAAGAAAACATCCCTATCATAAAAGGATAAAAAGGAGGATAAATACAAGAAATAGGATATCCTTCGCCTTTAATCAATTGTTCTCCTGCCTTTGCATAGAATACGCCGTCTATTTCTATATGTGGGTTAGCTTGCAAAAGAATAAAATTAATAATAATAATCAATGTAAATAGAATAACTAAGATAAAAGGCTGTCCTTTAAATACAGATAACTTTGTTTTTATAGGAACCATATATCCTCCCGAAGGTCATAGATATAGACTTAAGCAAAAGAAGAGAGATTGATAATAATATTTCAATATAAGAAACTTTAATACATAACTTTTTATATTGTCTTTTAAGGCTGATAAAAAAATATACAAGGTAAACAATAAAAAATAAAAAGAAAACCTTATTATAAAAGCCCAAAAATATAGCTATGATTGCCTTTTTATCCAGTGGATTAAAATCCAGCCATATAGGAAAAATAAAATTTTTGTTACTATAAGTATACCGAGGCAGGCTAATTATTAATCTTTTTTTACCCCATTTTTTTAAATTACGCGGGTGCGACTTACCAAAATTAAAACCCTGGACTATTAACCCCCATAAAGTGTCTCTGTGTATATGATACACTAAGGCATTAGTTATATACTTTATTTTAAAACCTTTTCTATATACACGTGCGCATAGATCATGGTCTTCGCCATATTGTTCTCCTAGAAAACCTTCTAATTCCTGAAATAAAGATTTTCTTATCGAGAGATTCGTTGTCGAGAAACCCCCTTCAGTCAAAGTAAATTCATCGAAAATCTTTTCTTCCTTCAATCCTTTTAATGTTGTGATCGAAAGTAGTTTCTGTATTATATTGCGAGGCTTATATCCTTTTATATTGCCAGCTACAGCTCCTATTTTTTCATCATCAAAAGCTGATATTATATCTTTAAGCCAATCTTTATCCGCTACGCAGTCAGAATCCGTAAAAGCAATAAAAGTACCTGACGAACTCTTGATACCTCTATTTCTTGCTTCAGAAGGCCCTTTTTTAAGCTCCTGTAATAAAATAAACTTGTTTTCATTATGTTTTTTTACAAATTCTTTAATAATAGTGAACGAGCCGTCATCAGAACCGTTATCTATGACTATGATCTCATAATCCTTTTTATTTACAGTCTGATTTATTAGGCTTTCTAAGCAAAGCCCGATAGTATCGACTGCGTTGTAGACAGGTATAACGATTGATATCTTAATCATTGGTTACATCTTTTTTTGCTGCTACTAATATCTCTTCACCTAGTCCAAAGTTTGATATAAAATAATTAAGCGGCTCCAGGACTTTTATAATAACAGTTTTTAAAAAACTATACTTAGTATTTTTACAATTTCCTTCAATTGTTGCAACATTTATTAATTCTTTCTCCCTAGGATTAAAGAATAAGATTTTAAAAGCCCACAAGACCCTTCCTATGTCCCATTGGAATGTCTTAACTTTTACTACAGAAAACCCACTCTTTGCCAATAGCTTTTTTAAAGTATGCTTATTATAATGGAAAAGGTGTGTATCTTCAGCCAGGCAAAGCCAATTTATAGAACCGCACATCCCCATTAGACTAGAGACATTAGGGACGACTATTACAAGGAATCCGTCATCTTTCAGGAAGCGCCTTATAAGCTTAAGCACATATATTGGATCATCCATATGCTCCAATATATGCTGCATCGTTATTATATCAAAGGTCTTATCTGGAAATTCAGCCTTTCTTATATCGGCTGATATGACATCTAATCCATAATGTTCTTTGGCAAAACTAGAAGCAGGCTCTGATAATTCTACTCCTGATACCTTCCAACCAGCCCTTGAAGCTAGATCAAGAAAAACTCCATATCCACAACCAGCATCCAGTAAGTAACCACTCTTACCAAATCTTTTTATAATAGATAATATCTTTTTTCCACGCTTTAGAACCTGCTCCTTATACTTCCATTGATATTCTGGATCCATATTCTTATAGTGATCTTTTGCATTGTCTTTATCTGGTATAGGATCCATAAAAAACAATCCGCATTCCGAGCATCTGAGAATAGAATAACTTTTGAGTTCTCGATATACCTTATTGTTCCCGCTATTGCATATTATACAAGCAGCGCTTCTTTTCATATCAGTATTTTGTTCTTTTCATACAGCACAGGCCTTCTTCTAATGACAATGGTTTTGTATTTAGCTCTTTTGTTATCTTGCTTATGTTAAAACTTGTATTTTTCGGACGAGGCGCAATCTCCTTAAAAAAATCACTTGTGACAGGTGATATCAGGTCTTCTTTTTCAGGACAAAATACCTTTGATATGAGTTTCGCAAATTCATAGCGGCTTACCACATCTCTTCCTGCTATATGATAAAGTCCTTCTTTATTTAATGATAATAGCGACCATATGATCTCAGCGCAATTATTATTAAATAGCGGGTTTTCATAAATATCGTCTACTATATTTACTCTTTTTCCATTTAACAGATTGTGCAATAACCACGTCACTGTATTCGAACGTTCGTTTTGATTGTTCCATCCGTACATTAGAATAGGCCTTACTATTATATGCTTAAGACCGCTGTTTCTGACCATATCTTCGCATTCTAATTTTAACTTTCCGTATATATTTATAGGGGAGGGCTTGTCGGTCTCTTTATAAGGGGCATTCTTCCCATCGAAAACAGCATTAGTGGAAACATATATCAGTTTTGTTTGATACATTTCGCAAAGAGATATGATATTTTTTGTCCCAATAACATTTGAATAATATGATTCTTTGTAATTGTTTTCACAATGATCTACATTAGCTATGCCAGCAGTATGTATTACAATGTCAGGTTCACTGTGAAAAAAAATATCTTTTATTTTTTTTTCATCACATATATCTATATTATGATAAGTTACATCCTCTCTGTCCTCCATCGAGTAATCACCTATATAGACAGTGGAGATAGTATCTCTTGTTTTTTTTGTCTGTATCAGGGCGTTACCTAAAAGGCCAGTCCCGCCAGTTAAAAAAATTTTCATCGTAAAGCCTTGTCGATAGCGCTGGTTTATCTTTTATACGCCTATGTCAGTATCTCTGGGCCTTTAAAAAATCTTTTTATTAGATCAAAATCACTTTTTTTGACTTCCTTGACTAGATATAAGATAAAAAAATAGGAAAATGCAGATATCGCGATCAAGATAAAGAGATCCGCATCCTTTAATAAAAATATCAATAGCGCCATAAATATAGCTGTCAATACAGGTTTTTTTATAATTTTTAATAAGCCTACCCTGCCTACATCTTTAGAGATAATATTAAAAAATACAACAAATAAGAATAGATACGTTATCAATGTGGCAACGCTTGCCCCTACATAGCTAAATTTAGATATTAATATATAATTTAATCCTATATTCAAAAGCATCCCGGAGAAAGTTACTATAGCAACTGTTTTTTGTCTGTCTATAGCCAACATAAGAATATTAGGAACGGAAGACATGAACTGTATGATCATCGCCCAACTCAATATCTGCAGGGATAGGGCTGCTGGCAAATATTCCTTGCCATATATCAACACGATTATCCTGCCAGCCAAGATAGCCATGCCAAGGCCTATGGGGATCCCCAAGATCATCAAAAACCTCATTGACTCCTCATAATATTTCATTAAAGAACCTTTGGAATTTTGGTATAACCTTGAAAACACAGGATACATAACTACTATAAAATTGGCAGGAATAAATACAAAGGCAGATATCATAACCCTGCTGATCCCATAATATCCTGCGGCTAGATCGCTCTTTATAGCCTTGATCATCACAACATCAATAGAATTGAAGATAGTCAAAAATATAGTGGCCAGAATAAACGGCAGGCTCTTTTTTATCAACCCATAAGCAAAACTCACATCAAAATCAAAAATCGGTTTGACGAATTTTTTAAAGACCATGGATAAACCAAATAAAAAATAAATACCAGCTGATATGAGATACACATACGCTATGCTTATATAACCTAAGTCCATCTTCGTAACTACGAATATCCCTATCAATATAGAACTATTCAAAAAAATAGTCAGAAACGACATGTATTCCATTTTCTCGAATGCCATAAATATAGAATTAAAGATCCCGCCTAGAGATTTCAATATATTATAAATCGCTATTAGATAAATACCCGTCTTGACAATCAAGGGATAATCAGCGGCGGTTACTACAAAAAATACCAATATAAAAACTATTAGGCTAAAAAAAATCCTGATCGTAATATTGTATCCGAGATATTTACCAGCTTTAGAAATGTCTCCGGAGACCTCTTTTACAGTCAAATATCCCAATCCCAGATCTGTTAAAAACATGAATAATCCTGAAAAATATAAAGCGAAAGCATAGCTGCCAAACCAGGCAACACCTAAATATCTCGCTATGATCACAGAACTAATAAAACTCAACCCCCTGGTCAATACAGTAGAGGTGTTTAAAAAAAATATATTCTTTAGGATATTTAGGCCTGATGCTATCTCTCTCATAACAACATTCAGCTACCTTGTACAGTTGGGTTTTGTATATCGGTAAAACTCAGCGAACTTACTACCATAGCTAGGATAAACCAAAACGGCTCCATTATGCGTATAATAATAAATGTCTCGGCAGAAAACGAATGAACGATCAGGCCTATAAAACCCGCTAAAAAACCCAATGATAAGCCTTTTGACCAAGGACATTCTGTTTCCTTGTACACCTTTTTAATTGTCATAAATATGGCTGACAACAACCAAAGAAAAGCTAAAATACCCAGTATCCCCGTCTCAGCAATAACTTTAGGAAATTGTGAATCAAGCAACCCGACCCCCCCTACGCCAGTCCCTAGTATAGGGTTCCTGGAAATGGCCTTACGGACATCTTTCCATATCTCTATTCTCTGTGATGTAGACGCATCTAGCGTTACCTCCATTCCAATAGGTGTGCTATATGTGATACCAGGCACAAATGTAGAGGTTACACGATGGATAACATTCTCAGGTAATATAAATGGCAGTGACAATGCTAAGAAAATAAAAATAAAGACTAATATTGTCTTTAATTTTTTAGAAAATATGACAATGGTAACATACATGAGAATAAAAGCCAAATAACTTCCTCTTGAAAGAGTATTTAAGAAAGGCTGCATTATAAATACTAACACAGCAAATACGCTAATCTTCCATCTATAATCCTCCGCATATATAAAAATACCCAGACATATTGCGAACATGAACAAAAGATACCCTCCAAGCGTATTGGGCTCACCGCTTCCTTCGAATGGGGCAGATGCCCTGGAGCCTGCTCCTGGAAAAAAAATTCCATATAGACATACGATGACGCAGGTCAAAAGAAATACTGTTATAAACATCTTTATCTGCTTTTTCGAACTTATATGATTGGCTACCATAAAATAAAGTAAAAAATATTCTATATATTTAATTAAATAAAAAAAGCTTTTGGAAAAATTGACATTTCCAATTAATGCGCCGTTTAAAGTCGAAATAACAGCGACAAAAATATACGCGAATATAGCGCGATTGATCGGGCCTTGCTTAGGAATTCTTATTTCTTTTTGTATGGCCGTCTTGACAAAGTAGGTAAATATGACTATGATTAACAGAAAATCCTCTGCGCGAAAGATAATTTCTCTTCCGGAGACCTGGCCAACTTTAGTCTCCGGGGAAAGGAGCATAGAAAAAATAATAAGACAAAAGCCTATATTAGGATTAATAAGAGTAAAAATAACTATCACCGCGCCGACAACAATAAGAAAGGAAGGCGAAGAAAAGCTGGCAGGGAAAGAATTAACAAAAAAGACGATTGTAATCAGCGCGGCTATAGAAACAACGATCAAGAATAAAATATTTTTTTCTCTACTATATGGCAAAGGTACCTGACTCCTTTTTACGCTCTTCTATTTTGTTATATAAACTGGTTCTTTTATATAAATAGAATTACTTTTGGAGAGATCCACGGTCGCTATCTCCGGGACAGTTTTACTATATGAATCCAGAACGACCAAAACAAGAGGCCTTAATGGTGAATTAGGGTTAGAAGATATCACTTTAGCTATCTCCCCGCTATTTAGCTTTACAAAACTGCCTAAAGGGTAAATAGATATCTTATCGACCAGGGCCTTTATGACTTCAGGATCAAATACAGATTTTCCAGGGCCTATTATGTCCCTCATGGCAAAATGGGACATCTTTGCTTTCTTATAAGGCCTATTATGTGTCATGGCTTCATATGCATCTACCAGGCCGATGATCTTTGAAAACTCATTTATCTCGTTATCCTTTAAACATAGAGGATACCCGCTTCCATCGATCCTTTCATGATGAGCCTTGATAGCTTCACGGACCCCGTCAAAAAAATCTTTTGTCTTTGGCACTAGTTCAACAGCTTTTGATACGTGGCGCTTTACTCTTAAAAATTCCCCCTCTGTCAAGATCCTGGGCTCTTTTATAATATCCTGCATATCTAAAAGCCCGGCATCATGCAGCATACACGCCATCCCCAGCGTATGAAGCTGTGATTTATTGAATTTCATATATAACCCAACTGCTAAAGAAAGGATGCATACATTTAGTGTATGGGTAGATAAATAATCCTCTTTTATATCTAAAAAACCCACATTCTCTAAAAGCGCGTCACCTAATATAAGCTGGTTTGTCAATTCATCCACAGTCTTATAGACCTCATCGCAGTATAGATCTATTGTCTCTCGGTTTTTTATCTTAGTAAATAATATCTCTATTACACCCAGGGCTTTATTATATTTTTCTTTTGCCAAAGGCCTATTATCTATGTCTTTTCTTTTCAACGCGTCTATGTAAGTCTTTGAAGAGCTGGAAGTTATATCCTGCTTATCTCCTAATCTAAAGACATCTTTTATCTTCCTGGGAAAACTAAGAGAGTCTTTCTTAGTGTTATTTTCTTTTTTATTTGACGCCTTTTTTAATATATCAAACATTCTTGGCATAATTATCCGCCTTTTTACCTAGGTCATCTATGACATACTTTACTAATTTCTTGTCTACTTGTTTTACCTCTTGCCCAAAACCTATTAAGAGCGCTAGATCACACGCATTGTTGATCTTTCTGGGCAGCCCTTCGGAATAATCATAGATAATATCTATAGCTTCTTGGGTAAATATATTATTTTCTAGCCCCGCCACAGAAAGACGATGCGTTACGTATTTTTCTGTATCAGCCTTGCTAAGTCCTTCGAGATGGAATTTTATACCTATCCTCTGTTCAAGCTGTGGGATATTGCTGACTTTTTGTATCAATTCAGGCTGTCCTATTAAGACTAATGTCAAAAGGAACTTATTATTGAGCTGAAAATTCAGTAACAACCTCAACTCTTCGAACGTCTCCTCATCTTTAATGATCTGCGCCTCATCTACTATAAAGACAGTCTTTTTTCCCTCTTTAAAATTCTTGTATATCTTTGTCTGCAGCTGATGCAGTACCATAGGCTTACTGTCCTTACTGGAGGAATTTTCTCCCAATTGATATACTATCTCCTGCATGAACTGTAAAGCCGTAAGTTGAGGATATGTGATCAAGGCTATATCATAGATCTTGTTCTTTATCAGCTCGTCTATTATCACTCTGCTTAGAAGCGTCTTTCCGCTGCCCCAGATCCCTGTAAGCATAGCCGCGCCTTTTTCTTCTTTTATGGCATACATCATCCTTAAAAGCGCCTCTTCGTGCTCTTTTGAATAATATATAAATCTAGGGTCAGGCGTATTTTCAAAAGGTTTTGCGTTTAATGACCAATATTCTTCATACATAACTTATCTCCTAGTATCTTTAACTTTCTTCTTCTTTATAGTTATAATATTTCCCTCTGTAATAGTAGTAATACGCATCTGCGTTCGACTCTGGGGTGACATTATTCAACACAACACCCTTTATCACATCCTTCTTACAGCTTTCTACCTGCATCTTGGTCCTGCGTAAGGCCATGCGTGATGTAGTGCCTGACCTGTAGACAAGTATCACTCCGTCTACTTTTGGGACTATGATAGATGTATCGCTTACTGCGAGGATCGGTGAAGA
>JBDRJN010000001.1:0-49877 GCA_043814965.1 Candidatus Omnitrophota bacterium | reverse complement strand
TAGATGCAATTCTGGCGGCTGCGACAGCAGCGGGTACAGCAAGACAGGGGTACTACTTTGAATACAGCTTAGACAGCGTAAACGAATTTAGCTGTACAGCTAGGCCTGCATTAACAGGTACTACAGGTACCCGTATATTCTTTGTTGATGAGACAGGAGTCATAAGGCTTAATGACGCAGGAGGACCTCCGATACAGTAAGGTGAGATATTGTTAGTTTTTTTTAAAAATGGTGCCATGTATTTTAATATACTGGCACCATTTTTATTTATATAGACTAGAGATATATGTATTCCTAGCTAGCGCGATGTAAATGTGTGTAAACGCAGGGGAGCCTTAAGGCTCCCCTGTAAGGTTTTTATCTATGCACACTCGAAATTAGGATATTTCTCTTGACTTTTTAATTATAGTAGTATAAATTTATTATAACTGAAGGCAATAAGTATAGTTACAGCAGAAATGATACACATAAGCCAGCTTAGCAGTATAATATATATTTTTTATATATAGGAGCTATAATAATGAAAAGAGCTGTAGGGATAGATGTAGGTAATCACAGCATAAAGTTGATAGAACTCGAAGAAAAAAGACATTTTCTTGAATTGACAAAATGCGGCATTGCCCGTATCTTCAATTCTGATACAAAATCAGCGCTTAAAGAAATCATCTCTTCCCAAAATTTGACTACAAAGAGGGTCAATGTGTCCTTGGCAGGCCTTTCTGTCATTGTCCGTTATATTGAGATGCCAGCCATGAAAAAGGAGGAGCTAAAAAGCTCAATAAAATTCGAAGCAGAAAAATATATCCCTTTTAATATAAAAGATTCTATTATAGATTGCGCGATGCTTGATAAGACTGCTTCAGGCCAGCAGAGAGTGATATTGGTAGCTGTCAAGAGAAACGAGATCAGGGAGCTGACACAGCTCTTTAAGGATGTAGGCCTGGATATAAATATCGTGGATATCGATAGTTTCGCGTTTTTTAATTCTTTTCAGAGATTGAATATCGCAGGTATTGATAAAAGTACTTACGCCTTGCTTAATATAGGCTCCAAATTAGCCAATATGAATATAGTGACAAATAACAATGTATTTTTTACAAGGGATGTGTTGTGGGGAGGTTCAGACCTTACAAATAGGGTAAAGGATATTATGGGAATTGATTTTTCCGAGGCAGAAAAGATAAAGGAAAATGCCGTAGATAAGAAAGAGGAGATGCTAGGGATAATAGCGCCTGTTTTAGAAAGATTGAGCGTGCAGCTCAGGATGTCATTCGATTACTTTGAATCACAATTCGGGAAGACCGTAGAGACTCTTTATATAAGCGGTGGGACTTCATATCTTTTTAATATGACGGATTTTTTCAAAGATTTGCTAGGCATAGATACGATTATGTGGAATCCTTTCGAGGGCATACAATTGTCAGGAACCATAAATGAAAAAGAGATAAGCCTGAATCCTTCGGTATTTGCTGTAGCCATGGGGCTGGCACTGAGAAAATGATAGAGATAAACTTATTACCAGATGAGATAAAAGAAACAAGAAAAGGCCAGTTCAAGTTTGACCTCGATAGTTTTGAATTGGGCTCGCTAGACCTTAAGAACCTAAAGCTTGTTATAGCCGGCGGTGTTGTAGGGGGCTTGATATCCTTGGCCCTTATTTTTTCTTTGATGTCCTGCATTAGAAATAAGCAGGTCCAGGGATGGTCTAAAAAGGAAAAAATAACAGAGCCGGAGAGAAAAGAAGCAGAGAAGATACAGGGAGAGATAAGCATGCTTTCAGCAAAGCTTTTTACCCTGGACCAGATAACGAAGAGAGACCTTTTGTGGTCAGATAAATTGGATGAATTGAGCGGCCTGGTATTGCCTGGTATATGGTTCAACAGGCTTTATGTTGATTCTAAAGAAAAACTGATCATAACAGGAAGTGTCATATCAAAAAAAGAAGAGGCTATGGCTATTGTTGGAAAATTCATGAAGAATATAAAAGATAATAAAAGTTTCTTTAAGGATTTCAGCAGCATAAAGCTTGAATCAGCTCAAATAAAAAGCGGAGAAGGAAGAGAAGTCGTGGATTTTGAGATAGTACTGTATTTTTAAACTTTATGGATAATAAAGAAAAACAAAAATTAATGGTTTTATTCGCGATATTTGGGGTAGCGCTTATCCTTCTTTATTATAACCTGCTTTTGAGGCCGCAGTTTTTAGGTTTTATATCTTCCAACAAGGAATATTTCCGTATTAAAAACAAGGTCAGGGCTGGAGAAGATATTCTCTCAAGAAAAGATACAATAAAAAAGAACCTCGAGAACTTAAAAAACCAATCCCAGCGCCTTGAAAAAATGCTGCCGGAACATGACGAGGTGCCTAACTTATTAGAGAGTTTTTCCAATATAGCCAAGGAGTCCAATGTAAAGATAGTGAGGATAGAGCCTATTGAAAGACCTGCAGGCCTGGAAATAACTGGTTCAGAGAAGGCCTATTCTGAATTTCCGATACTTGTAGAAGCTATAGCAGGCTATCATCAAACCGTGCTGTTTATAAAGAAACTAGAGAACCTTGATAGATTTATTAAGATAGATTCCATAAAGATGATGTCCAGGGCTGAGGATTATAGAAACCATAAATTAGAACTTAAGTTGAGGACATATGTCATGCAATAAATGTAAGCCTATAATATTTATATTTTTGATCTTTGTTTTGGTTATAGGCGTATTTAATAAAGCCGGTTATTCCACGGCCAAGAAAAGAGACCCTTTTGTGCCTTTAGCGGGGTATGCTTCTGATGCTTATGCCGTGAATGATATGAAGGATATAAGACTGGAAGGCATTGTCTGGGAGGAGGGAAAGTCGTCCATTGCTATAATAAATGGTGAGATGGTTAAAGAAGGCGACCAGGTAGGAAATTTTAAGTTATTGAGAATAGAGAAGAATTGTATTATATTTGATAACTCTGGAGAAGAAGTAAAGATCGATCTAAGAGAGGATTGATAAAAAATGGAGGAAACCCTATGAAAGTACCTAAGTATCTAATGGTTTTATTATTGAGTGTTTTCTTTGCCTTGGGAGGAGTTTTCGCAGAAGAAGAAAACTCAGGGCCTGCATTGCCAAAAGCCGAAGAGGCTCCTGCAGCTGAAACTACAGATGCCCCGGGAAATGTTACTTTGGATTTTAAGGATGCTGATATTACAAATGTCCTTAGGGTGCTTTCTTACAAAAGCGGCATGAACATCATAGCAGGAAAAGATGTCACTGGCCCTGTGACCATAAGGCTTACAAATGTACCATGGGAAAAGGCCCTTGATGTAATATTGAGGACCTATGGATATGCGTATGAGAGAGAAGGGAATATCATAAGGGTCACGACTACCGAGAACCTGGAAAAAGAAGAGCTTGTTACCGAGGTGTTTCCTTTGAATTATGCTGAAGCAGGCATGATACCTGATGTCATAAAAGAGATGCTTTCAAGCCGCGGCAGTGTAAAATTCGACGAGAGGGCAAATCTCGTGATAGTGACAGATATCCCTACTAATCTATACAAGATAAAACAGGTCATTGAAAAACTTGATACAAAGACAAGGCAGGTAAAGATAGAAGCTAAGATCGTAGAGACGACACTTGATAAAGATGATAAACTTGGTATCAACTGGACAACGCAAGTGACAGCTTCTGGAGGCAAGCGGCCTACTACTTTTCCATTTGACAGGACTGGTAAAGGCGGTATCTGGTACCCGGGAGGAGATACCTCAGCCTCTGCAACAAGCGCTGTGGGTAAATTCCCTACTGATCCTGGGGCAACATGGCCTTTGGCTGTACCAGGTAATTTTACTTTTGGAACGCTTGATTTTACCTCGCTTCAGGCAGTGTTCCAGTTATTGAAATCAAGGACAGATACAAAGATAATCTCGAACCCCAGTATGATGACTCTTGATAACCAGGAAGCGACCATACACGTAGGCAGCACTATATATGTACCTGAGTTTTCAGAATCTACCAATACAGGAACGCCTGTATTTAAAGACATGAAAAAGACAGAGCTTCAGACAGGTATAAAGCTCAGGGTGACGCCTCATATAAATTCAAAGGAAGAGATAGTGGTAGATATTATTCCGGAGGTCAGCACTCTTGGAACTAAATCATCGCTTCTTACTACTTCTGGCGGAGATGAGGTATATGCGTGGCCTGTTGACATAAGGACTGCACAGGCTCAAGTCATGATAAGGGATGGAGAGACCATAGTCATAGGAGGGCTTATAAAAGAGACTGATACGGATATGGTCGTCAAGGTACCTATATTAGGAGACATACCGCTTTTGAGCCTCGTGTTTAAGAAAAAAGAAAAGAGCATCGAGAGGACTGAACTCTTATTCTTTGTGACGGTCAATATAGTCGGTTCAGAACCTAAGGCAGAGGAGAAGGCTGCTGAGAAAAAATAAATAATATTTTGATCATCAGCAGCTAAAGATGATCTGGATCTTTATGGGCGGACGCATTGGTGTCCGCCCATGCGATTAATATAATATGCATCTAGAAGTAACGTTTTGTAAAAAAGGTATATTAAGATATATATCTCATCTGGATCTTTTGAGGCTTTTTCATAGAGCAGTAAGAAGGTCTGATCTCCCGGTAAGTCTTAGCGAGGGTTATTCTCCGCGCTATAGGATCAGTTTTGCAAATGCCCTTAAGCTGGGAAAAGAAAGCGATGCTGAAAAAGCAGTTTTCAAGACACACAGTTTTATTGAAGCTGAGGAATTTAAAAAAAAGATAAATGAGAAATTACCCGAAGGGATAAAGGTGTTGGAATGCAAAAAGAGATTCTGATAAATGTTGGCCCTCAGGAGACGCGTGTGGCTGTTGTCGAAGGAGGAGTGTTGGATAGTTATTACATAGAGAGGCCGACTGAAGTGACTATGGTAGGGAATATCTATAAAGGGGTAGTGGATTCCATTGTCTCTGGTATAGGAGCGGCTTTTGTAAACATAGGGTACTCACAAAATGGTTTTTTATATGTCAGCGATATGATGCCGCCTTTAGATAAGTTTGATATCCTGGAAGAAGATAAATCCAATAAGTATGTACAAAGGCCTAAGCCTTCAGATATCCATAATCTTGTAAAAGAAAAACAAGAGGTCATAGTGCAGGTAGTCAAAGAACCTATGGGAGGCAAGGGGCCCAGGCTTACTACTCATGCTGGCATACCAGGCAGATTCCTGGTCCTGATGCCGTTCGACAAGCATATAGGTGTTTCAAAAAAGATAAGAGATGGAAAAGAACGAGATAGGCTGCTAAAGACATTAAAAAAGATCGCCCCCAGGCTTAATATGGGAGTCATTGTCAGGACTGCTGGTATTGGTAAAAGCGAGAATGATCTTAGGCGTGAAATAAGGTTTTTAACTGCGCTTTGGGGGAGGATAGAAAAGACATCCCCAAGGGTCAAGGCGCCTTCTATTATTCATGAAGAGAAAGGGCTTACCTTCAGGATACTGAGGGATATATTCAGTGAAGATGTCATAAGGGTCTTGGTGGATGATAAAGATGAGTACAAAAAACTAATGCACTTCGCTAATTCTATAATGCCTTCCATGAAGAGCAAGCTCATGCTTTATAGGGAACGTACAAGCCTATTTGAGTCGCGCGGCATAGAAATAGACATAGAGACATTATATAGAAAAAAAGTAGGGCTTAAATGTAAAGGCTATATTTTTATAGAGGAGACCGAGGGGCTCATAGCTATAGATGTCAATAGCGGTTCGTTCTCTAGGAAAAATATGGAAGAGACAGCGTTTAGGGTAAACTCAGAGGCAGCCAGGGAGATCGCAAGGCAGATACGCCTGAGAGATGTAGGCGGGATAATCATAATAGATTTCATTGACATGCTTCAGGAAAAACATAGGCGTGATCTATTCAATATACTCATACATTCTGTAAAAAAAGATAAGGCAAAGATAAAAATACTCAGGATGTCAGAGTTTGGTATAGTCCAGATGACAAGGCAGCGTATACGTAAAGGTGTCAAGAGGGTCAGTTATCAGAATTGCCCTTATTGTGTCGGTAGAGGCTCGGTAAAGTCTGTTACCACTATGTCAATAGAAGTATTGAGGGCTATAAAGAAGGAATTAGAGAATAAGAGGTTCAAGGATATACGTTCTTATGTGCATCCAGGGGTTGCAAACTATCTTTTAAATGAAGACAGGCCTTATATTACGAAGCTTGAAAACTTGTATAAGACAAAGATCATCATCATAGCTGACCCAGATACCCATATAGAGAAGTTCCGCATAGATAAATGATTGTAATTTTAAAAAGGGGTCAGACACTTTTTATCATTTATCTATAAAGATATTTTTAAAAGTGTCTGACCCCTTTTTAAAATAATTGACAGGGTGGGCATATTGTTATAAAATATTACTTTTCAAAAGGATAGAATAGAAAGGGAGGTCTAAGGTGTACGCTATAGTCGAAAGTGGTTCGAAACAATATAAGGTTTCAAAAGGTGATGTCCTGGAGGTTGAAAAACTACCCGTAAAGAAAGACAAACAGGTCATATTGGATAAAGTGCTTTTTGTCTCGGACGAAAAGGATGTGTCTATAGGGAAGCCTTATCTAAAAGGGTATTCTGTGTTATGTGAAGAGCTCAAGGAAAAAAAAGGTAAAAAGACAATATCTTTCAGATATAGAAGGCGTCACGCGAGTTCAAAAAAGAAGATAGGGCATAGGCAGACTTACACTGTGCTTAAGGTCAAGGAAATAAACGTAGCGTAGTTATTTTAGGAGGGTAATCATGGCACATACCAAATCACAAGGAAGCTGCAAAAACGGAAAAGATTCTAATTCCCAGCGCTTAGGAGTAAAGCGTTTTGGAGGACAGTTTGTAAGCGCAGGCAGTATTATCATCAGGCAGCGCGGTACTAAATTTTTTCCTGGCAGAGGCGTGGGAATGGGGAGGGACAATACCTTATTTGCGCTGAAAGATGGTATCGTACAGTTTGGCAACGGACGCAAGATCAGCGTGATCTGATCCTACAAAAATGTTTATTGACCATGCTGCTATATACATAAAGGCAGGAGATGGCGGTGATGGATGCCACAGCTTCTCCAAGGGTAGGCTTCAAAGATACAAGAGGCCTGATGGCGGCTATGGAGGAAAAGGCGGGGACATTATTATAAAAGCAGATAACAATGTCCAGACACTGATAGAGTTTTATTTCAATAAACACTTCAAGGCAGAATCCGGTTCAAACGGAAGCAGTAATCATAAAAAAGGCTCTGATGGTAAAGATCTCTTGCTTAGGGTTCCATCCGGTACGCTTATCAAAGATAAAAATGAAGACTTGACTTATTGTGACCTTACGGATGTTGAGCGTTCTGTTGTCATAGTAAGAGGCGGGGAAGGCGGTAGGGGTAATTCCAGAAAAAGAGATGCTACTCCAGGGAAAGATGGCGAAGAGAAGGATATTATCCTAGAGCTGAAACTAGTAGCTGATGTAGGTATAATAGGATATCCTAATGTAGGAAAATCAAGCCTGCTTTCACGTGTATCAAACGCAAAGCCAAAGATAGCCAATTTTCCATTTACTACCAAGACGCCTCTTTTAGGGCTTGTAAGGCTTGACACAGAAAGAAGTTTTGTTATATGTGATATCCCCGGCCTTATTGAAGGCGCTCATACAGGTAGAGGCCTCGGGGATGAGTTTTTAAGGCATGTTGAACGCACCAGGATACTTATCCATCTGGTAGATATGGCAGGTTTAGAAGGAAGAGATCCTGTAAATGACCTAGAAGATATCAATAAAGAAATAGGGCTTTATAGCCAGGCCCTGTTAAAAAAACCTCAAGTTATCGCTGTGAATAAAATGGATCTGCCCCAGGCCAAAGAAAATCTCGTAAAATTCAGGAAAAAGGTAAAAAAGAAGGCCTACCCTGTATCTTGCGTGACAGGGGAAGGGATCCAGGAGCTGCTCGAAGCAGCATATAAAAAACTAAAATAACAGGATCCTCATATACTGGCAGCCAGGCCAAATAATAGAATAATTATGGAAAGAAAAGATTTAAAAAAGTTAAAACGCATAGTCATAAAGATCGGCACAAGCGCTCTTGTATCAAAGGGCCTTGAATTGGATAGATCCAGAATAAAAGGTCTTACAGAAGAGATAGCAGGATTTATTAAAAAAGGATATGAAGTAATAGTGGTCTCTTCGGGGGCTATTGCTGTAGGCATGTATCTTCTTAAGATGGATAAAAGGCCAAATAACTTGCCTGAACAGCAGGCTTGCGCTGCTATAGGCCAGCATCATCTTATTAATATTTATGACAGTCTCTTTAAGAAAAAGGGCCTTCTTGTGGCTCAGGTATTACTTACATGGGAAGATATAAGGGACAGGCGTAGATACCTGAATGCAGAGAACACTATGCATACGCTTCTTAGCAAAAAAACAGTGCCTATTATAAATGAAAACGATACTGTTTCAGTCGATGAGATCAAATTTGGTGACAATGATATGCTTTCTGCCCTGGTGGCTAATCTGGTGAGCGCAGATCTTTTGATCATGCTTACGGATGTGGATGGATTATATTCAGAGGGCATGAAGGACTGTATAGACGTGGTAAAAGATATAGACCAAAGGCTTGAGAAGTCCGCTTGCGGGACCAACAAAGAGTGTTCTTTGGGGGGCATGAAGACAAAACTGGAGGCTTGCAAGATAGCCATGTCCTCGGGTATATATTGCGTTATAGCCAATGGGCATAAAAAAGACGTCCTGTCAAAAGTGTTAGATGGGGAAAAGATAGGTACATTCTTTATTCCAAAGGGGACAAAGATGCAGGCTCGTAAGCGCTGGATAGCTTATAATGCCAAGAGCCAGGGTAAAATATTTGTAGATGAAGGCGCAGAAAATGCTCTTACAAAAAAGAATGGCAGTCTTTTGGCTTGCGGAGTAAAGAAAATAGAGGGTAGATTTTTATATGGCGATATTGTCTCGGTGTTGCGTATGGACGGAACCGAGTTTGCCAAGGGGCTTTCAAATTATGGCTCAGAGGACCTTGACAGGATAAAAGGCATGACTACGAAGGATATTGAGAAGGCAATTGATAAAAATTTTTATCAGGAAATTATCCATAGAGATAATCTAGTAATTTTGTGATCAGAAAGAGGCAGGCCGTGTCTATAAAAAGCAGGGTCTTAAATTTAATCGAAGGCGCTAAGAGGTCTTCCAGGATACTGGGGGCTATTTCTACAAAAGATAAAGACAAGGCCCTTTCTTTTATGGCAGAAAATCTTTTGAAGCGTTCTAGATATATACTATTCAATAATGCGAAGGATGTTGCCTTGGCAAAGAAAAAGGATCTTTCTGAGGCTATGATAGACAGGCTCAAGCTTACGGATAAGAGGATACAAGAGATGTCCGACAGTATAAAAAGCATCATAGGGCTTAGTGATCCTGTAGGAAGAGTTATAAGTGAATCAAAAAGGCCCAACGGCCTTCTCATCAAGAAAGTGCGTACGCCTATAGGTGTTGTAGGTATAATATATGAATCAAGGCCTAATGTCACAAGCGACTGCGCGAGCCTGTGCTTAAAATCAGGGAATGCATGTGTATTGCGGGGCGGGAGCGAGAGTATAAATTCTAATATAGCAATACATAAGGCTATCACAGAGAACCTTGATAAGTTCG
The DNA here is from genome assembly GCA_043814965.1 of Candidatus Omnitrophota bacterium. GTDB lineage: Bacteria > Omnitrophota > Gorgyraeia > Gorgyraeales > Gorgyraeaceae > JBDRCN01. The sequence continues at coordinate 40,209 of JBDRJN010000001.1, read as the reverse complement.
GTGTCCCCAAAGAAGCTATAACCTTGATAGATACCATAGATAGAGAGGCTATTGATGTGATGCTCAAGGCGAATGGCCTCATAGATGTAGTGATACCGAGGGGCGGAGAAAAGCTTATCAAAAAAGTTGTAGAGGCCTCTACTATTCCTGTCATAAAACACTATAAAGGCGTCTGCAATCTATATGTGGATCGATTTGCTGATATCAAAAAAGCAAGAGATATCACTATAAATGCCAAGACCCAGAGGCCGGGAGTATGCAATGCGATAGAGAACCTCTTGGTACATAAAGATATTGCAAAGAAGTTTTTACCAGAGATAGGCAGGCTTCTTAAAGAAAAAGGGGTGGAATTAAGGGGCTGCAAAAAGACCATGAAGATCCTGAAAGGTATAAAAAAGGCAGCAGAGTCTGATTATTTTGAGGAATACCTCGGCTTAAAGTTAGCTGTCAAGATAGTGGATGATGTCAATGAAGCCATAGAATTTATCGATCATTACGGCTCCAAACATTCGGATGCTATAGTCACAAAGAATAAAAAGATAGGAGAGGAATTCCTGAAGAGAGTCGATTCTTCCTGCGTATATCTAAATGCCTCGACCAGGTTTACTGATGGGTACCAGTTTGGGTTAGGCGCAGAGATAGGTATCTCGACCGACAAGATACATGCAAGAGGGCCTATGGCCTTGGAAGAGCTTTGTACGTATAAATATATTATTTTAGGTAAGGGGCAGGTAAGGTTGTAAATATCAAAAATTAAATATCAAATATTAAAATTACAATGCAAAATTTTAAATTTAGCATATGGGGCGTATATGAAAAAAAGAAAAGCATTGATAAAACGTAAGACCAAAGAAACCGACATAAAGGTAGACCTAAATATCGACGGAAAAGGCAAGTCAAAGATCATTACAGGCATACCTTTCTTAGATCACATGCTCACACTTTTTTCTAAACACGGCCTGATGGACCTAAAGATAGCTGCAAAGGGCGACCTAGAGGTTGACCTGCACCATACAAATGAAGATATCGGCATTACGTTGGGCAAGGCCTTTAAAGAGGCCTTATGTGATAAAAAGAAGATCAATAGATATGGAGATAGTTTTGTCCCTATGGATGGGAGTCTTGTCAGGGTAGTTGTAGATATAAGTAATCGCCCATCGTTACACATACACCAAAAGACAGGCAAGAACATACAAAGGTTCCTTGATACATCTAAGATAGGAAAAGGTGAGGGATATTCGTTTGTGGCATGTGAACAGTTTATAACAGCATTTGTCATAAACGCAGGCATAAACATGCATATAGAGATATTATCTTTTGATAGAGACTTGCACCATCTCATAGAGGCTATTTTTAAGGCAATGGCGAGAGCCATTGATTCTGCGGTAAAGATCAATAAGAGAGTAATGGGTATTCCTTCCACGAAAGGGAAATTGTAAATATAGCTATCAGTCATCAGCTTTCAGCCTTCAGCAGCTGATAACTGATGACTGATAGCTGAAAGCTGATAATGATCACTATAATAGATTACGGCATGGGTAATCTTAGAAGTGTCGAAAAGGCCTTTGAGAGGTTCTCTAAAAAGGTAAGGATATCCTCAGCTCCTGAAGATATATTTTCTTCTGACAAGATAGTCCTTCCCGGCGTGGGTGCTTTTGGTAAGGCTATGGAGGAGCTCCGCAAACGAAACCTGGTAGATACAATACTTAAGACAATAAAAAATAATGTGCCATTTTTAGGTATATGTTTAGGGCTCCAGCTTCTTTTTTCGGAGAGCGAGGAGGGAGGGACGCCTTTTGGCCTGGATGTATTTAAAGGAAAAGTAAGGCTCTTTAAAGATATAGGTGATCTGAAGATACCTCATATGGGATGGAACAGTTTGGATATCGCAGAGAAAGATAATAAGATCCTGAAAAATGTCAAAAGCGGGTCTTATATGTATTTTGTGCATTCTTACTATGTAGAACCCGAGGATAAGAGCATAATACTCTGTAGTACTGACTATGGAAAGCCATTTACATCCGGCATACATAAAGACAACGTCTACGCGTTTCAGTTTCATCCCGAGAAAAGCCAAAAAATAGGGCTGAATATTATTAAGAATTTCGTGGAATTATGATAATCATACCAGCAATAGATATAATAAAAGGGCGTGTAGTAAGGCTTTATCAGGGGGATTTTGCCAAAGAAAAGATCTATTCGGAAGATCCTCTTGAGGCAGCTATCAGGTGGCAGGATAAAGGCGCAGGATTTTTACACATAGTAGACCTGGATGGAGCAAAGGAAGGCAGCCCAAAGAACAAAGAGCTTATAACTAGCATAATAAAGAATGTAAAGATGAGATGCGGGGTAGGAGGAGGAATCCGCGCCGAAGGTGATGTAGAATATTATCTGGATAATGGGGCAGCGCGAGTGGTTTTGGGTACAAAGGCGTTGGAAGACAAGGATTTCTTAAGGAGCTTGATCTCTAGGTTCAAAGAAAAGATAGTGGTCGGTATAGATTTCAAGGAGGGGTGCGCAGCAAAGGCAGGTTGGCTTAAAAAGACTGAGTTCAAGGCTAGTGATTTTGCAAAGTCCATGAAGGATATAGGAGTGGAGAGGGTCATCGTCACTGATATTTCGGTCGATGGCACGTTAAAAGGCCCTAACATAATAAGCTTGAGAGAGATATTGGATCATGTGGATATAAAGATCATTGCCTCGGGCGGCGTATCATCGCTATACGATATAAGAAAACTCAGAGAGATCAATAATAAAAATCTCGAGGCTGTTATTATTGGGAAAGCATTGTATGAAGGAAAGCTCGATCTGGAGGAAGCTATAACAGCTTGTAAATGAAAAAGGGTACACTTTGATTTTTGATATTATAACGATATTGACTTTATTGCCTTAACCATTACCGAGAAAGAGATTTATTTTTTTTATCGCTATGTTAACCAAACGTATTATCCCATGCCTTGACGTCAAGGACGGCAGGGTTGTAAAAGGAGTTAAGTTCTTAGATCTTAAGGATGCTGGAGATCCTGTAGAGGTGGCTCAGGCCTACGACAAGGAAGAGGCGGATGAGATAGTATTTCTGGATATTACAGCGAGTTTTGAGAACCGCGGGACCATGCTTGATGTTGTCAGGCGCACTGCCGAGACAGTATTTATGCCGCTTACAGTAGGGGGGGGCATAAATACGCTGGAAGAGATAAGAGACCTCTTAAACGCGGGTTGTGACAAGATATCTATAAATACCGCAGCTGTTAAAAACCCAGGATTTATTAAAAAGGCAGCTGGCAAATTTGGGAGCCAGTGTATTGTGGTAGCGATAGATGCCAAAAGGTCTTCTCCTGAAGGGAAGGATGTAAAGTGGGAAGTATATATCAATGGCGGGAGGACACCTACTGGGATAGATGCTGTAGAATGGGGAAAGAAAGTTGAAGAGCTTGGCGCAGGAGAGATCCTTCTTACGAGCATGGATATGGACGGCACTAAAAATGGTTATGACATAGGACTTACCAGGATCTTTTCAGAGAATCTTGATATCCCGATAATAGCATCGGGCGGAGCAGGTAATCTGGAGCATCTCTATGAGGTTTTGACTGAAGGCAAGGCTGATGCAGCTCTAGCTGCGTCTATTTTTCATTTCAGGGAACATTCCGTGAAGGATGCAAAAGCATACCTGGAAAAGAAAGGCGTGAAGGTGAGATTGTGAAGAGCGAGAAGCTTAAGGTAGGAAGTTTAAGGTTTGATCCCAATGGCCTGATACCAGCGATAATACAGGATTATAAAAACAATGATGTATTGATGCTTGGTTATATGAACAAGGATTCTATAAAGAGGATGTTAAAATGCGGAAAGACGTGTTTTTGGTCGCGTTCGAGGCAGAAATACTGGATAAAAGGAGAGACCTCGGGCCACTTTCAATTTGTAAAAGGTATTTTCTATGATTGTGATAAAGACGCGCTTCTTATAAAAGTAAGGCAGGCCGGGGTTGCATGCCATACAGGAAAGAGGACGTGTTTTTATAGAAGGCTTCCGAAGGATGCAAAATAATGACACAGTATCCGACAAAAAAAGAATTTATAAGATTAGCTAAGACTTCAAATGTAATACCGGTCTATACCGAGATGCTGGCAGATCTCTTGACGCCTGTATCAAGTTTTTTGAAGATCAAGGACGGTTTTTCTTATTTATTAGAGTCTGTGGAGGGCGAAGAGAAGATAGCCAGATTTTCATTTATAGGCATGGACCCGTCTATTATTTTTAAGAGTAAAGGCAATAAGATAGAACTAAAAAGATCAGGTAAGAAAAAGAGTTTCAATACCGCTTCCCCTCTCAGGGAAATAGAAAAGCTCATGAGAGACTTTAAGCCTGCTAAGGTAAAGGGCTTGCCCAGGTTCTGGGGAGGTTTAGTGGGATACATGGGATATGATATAGTAAGGTTCTTTGAGGATATCCCTGATAAAAATATAGATACTATCAATGCGCCGGAGTCTATGTTTATGATGGCAGACAGCCACATAATATTTGACCATTCGACTCATAAGATAAAGGTCGTATCAAATGCTTATATAAAAGATAAAAGATCCAAAAAAGATATCGAGGAGTTGTATAATAAGGCAGTAAAAAAGATAGATTGTATAATAAAAAAGCTTGATAGCCCGCTCCCAAAAGAGACGCTAAGGAAAAAGACAGCTAAACATCACAAGATAGTATCTAATGTCACAAAGAGTGAATTTGAAAGATCCGTGAAAAAGGCCAAGACTTATATACGCTCCGGAGATATCATACAGGTAGTATTGTCCCAGCGTTTCCAGACACAGCTTAAATGCAGCCCTTTTGAAGTATATAGGGCATTACGGTCTCTCAACCCATCCCCCTATATGTATTATCTCAATTTTGACGATATAAAGCTTATAGGTTCTTCACCTGAGCTGCTTGTGAGGTGCGAAAATAAAGTTGTAGAGACCCGTCCCATAGCTGGTACGCGGCCTAGAGGGAAAAATGAAGAAGAAGACAAGGCGTTCGAAGAAGAACTGCTGGAAGATAAAAAAGAAAGAGCAGAGCACGTGATGCTGGTAGACCTCGGAAGGAATGATATAGGAAGGGTCTCGAAAGCCGGAAGCGTAGAGGTGTCCACGTTTATGTCTGTAGAGAAGTATTCCCATGTAATGCATATTGTAAGCAACTGTGTAGGAAAGCTTTCGGATGATAAAAATGCATTTGATGTATTAGAGGCGACATTTCCTGCTGGTACTGTATCAGGCGCGCCCAAGATAAGGGCAATGGAGATCATAGATGAACTTGAAAATGTAAAGAGGTCTTCCTATGCAGGCGCAGTAGGATATTTTAGTTTTTCAGGAAATATGGATACCTGCATAAACATCAGGACTATTTTTGTAAAAGGTAAATCTGCATATATACAAGCGGGCGCCGGCATAGTAGCTGATTCAGTGCCTGAGAGGGAGTACCACGAGACAGTCAACAAAGCCAAGGCAATGCTCAAGGCCATAGAGATAGCAGGAGAATCAAATTAGGAGATACATATGATCTTGATGATAGATAACTACGATTCGTTTACTTATAACCTGGTCCAGTATTTATCTGAGCTGGGAGAAGAACTGCTTGTGTTCAGAAATGATAAAGTGACTTTAAAAGAGATAGAGAAACTAGGCCCGAGCCATATTGTTATCTCGCCTGGGCCGGGGAGGCCTAATGACGCGGGTATATCAAAGGATGTTATAAGGCATTTTGGTAAAAAGACCCCAATACTTGGCGTATGCCTGGGCCATCAATGTATCGCGGAGGTCTTTGGAGGAAAAGTTGTCAGGGCAAAGCACCTCATGCATGGAAAGACTTCTATGATACATCATACAAAGAACGGGATCTTTAAATTTATTCCTACACCATTCGAAGCTACCAGATATCACTCCCTTATAGTGGATAAAAAGGTATTTCCAAAGCTGCTTCAGCTTATTGCCTGGACTAAGGATAACGAGATAATGGCGCTAAAACATAAGACTTACCCTGTATGGGGGGTGCAGTTTCATCCCGAGTCAATACTTACTAATTACGGGAAAAATCTATTGAAGAGCTTTATCAGCTCAAGGTCTTAAATAAATAAAAAGAGGTGTTTATATGATAAAAGATGCGATAGGTAAGTTAGCTGAAAGATCCGATCTTACCCGCGAAGAGATGATCCTGTGTATGAACGAGATCATGACAGGAGAGGCGACTCCTTCCCAGATAGCTAGTTTTATTACTGCCTTAAGGATGAAGGGTGAGACAGTAGAGGAGATCACTGGCGCTACCATGGTGATGCGCGAAAAAGCAACAAGGCTTAAGGTGAAGAGTGATATCATAGTCGATACATGCGGCACAGGCGGAAGCGGGAAAAATATCTTTAATGTGTCTACCTGCAACGCCTTTGTCTTGGCTGGGCTTGACCTTAAAGTAGCCAAGCACGGTAATAGAAGCGTATCGAGCGCTTGCGGCAGCGCGGATGTGTTGAAGGAATTAGGCGTAAATATAGAGTTAGAACCTGGCAAGGTAGAAAAATGTATCAGCGCTATTGGAATAGGATTTTTATTCGCCCCTTTATTTCATGGCGCTATGAAATATGCTATTGGCCCTCGTAGAGAGATAGGTATAAGGACTATTTTTAATATACTCGGGCCCCTTACTAATCCTGCAGGCGCAAATGTACAGGTATTGGGTGTATATAGAGGGGATCTGGTCGAAGTACTTGCAAATGTATTAAAGAACCTTGGTAGCATTGGGGCATTTGTAGTGCATGGTGAAGATGGGCTGGATGAGATCACGACTACCGGCAAGACCAAGGTCTCTCAGTTGAAGGACAATTCTGTTAAGACATTTTTTGTGCGTCCTGAAGATTTTGGAGTAAAGAGGGCAAAGCTTATAGACCTCAAGGGTTCTGGCCCTGAAGAGAACGCAAATATTATAAAAGATATTCTTTCTGGGAAAAGCAGCCCAAAAAGAGAACTTGTGCTTGTAAATGCTTCGACAGCTCTGGTAGCGGCTAATAAAGTAAGGGACTTTAAAAAAGGTATAGAACTCGCCAAAAGTTCCATAGATACAGGAAAGGCAAAGAAAAAACTGGATGAATTGATAGAATTTACCAATAGGTAAAATATGAAAGACGTCTTAAAAGAAATAATCAACAATAAGAAAAAAGAGATAGAGATACGTAAATCCAAAAAACCTATAAGCTATTTCATAGAGTCAAAAGGCCTCGCAAGAGGTATCAGGCCTTTCAAGGAAGCTATCTCGAACCCTGGCAGGATAAACCTCATAGCGGAGATCAAGAAAAAATCCCCCTCCAGGATAAAAGGATTTTTTAAAAGATTCGACTATGTCTCTATCGCAAAGACCTATCAGGAGAACAACGCAAAGGCGCTTTCAGTACTTACTGACAAAAAGTTTTTCGGGGGGAATATATTTCATATAAGAGAGATACGCCGGGCAGTGAACCTGCCGGTCTTGAGAAAAGACTTTATAATAGATGAATACCAGATATACGAGTCCAGGTATTTTGGAGCTGACGCGATACTTCTTATAGCCAGGATACTTTCGAAAGACCAGATAAAAGGGTTTACGCATATTGCCAAAAATATAGGCATGGATGTATTGGTAGAGGTCCATGATGAATGGGACCTTGAGAAGGCTTTAGTAAGTGAAGTCGATATCATAGGTATCAATAATAGAGACCTGGATACTTTGGAGATAGATATTCATACGACTTTAAATTTTAGCTCAAAGATACCGAAAGGGATAGTAAGGGTAAGTGAAAGCGGGATAAAGACAAATGAAGATATCTTGAAGCTCAGGAAGTCAGGAGTAAATGCAGTGCTTATAGGAGAGGCGTTCTTGTCTTCAAGCGATATCCGATCAAGCATGGAAGAGATAATGGGGGAGAGTAAGCTATGAAAGACGTAAGAGTCAAGTTTTGCGGGATCACCTCTATAGAAGATGGCCTAAATGCGGTGACAGTGGGCGCTGATGCCCTGGGATTTGTGTTTTATAAAAAAAGCCCCAGGTATGTTACACTTGAACAAGCTGAAAAGATAATAAAAAGTATTCCTCCTTTTGTTTCGAGTGTCGGGATATTTGTAAATGAAGACCTGGAATCCATATCAGAGGCAATAGAAAGATGCGGCTTGAACACTGTGCAATTACATGGTGATGAGGATGTAAAATATTGTTCTAATTTTAAGAATTTGCGTTTTAAAGACGTAAAACTTATAAAGGCAATTAGGGTAAGCAATAAAGAAAGCCTTCACGCGATAGAGGATTGTCCGGCAGATGCTATACTTCTCGATACATTTAAAAAAGATGCATACGGCGGGACTGGTAAGGCTTTTGATAGAGCCCTTGCAGTGCTTGCAAAGGAATATGGCAGGCATCTTATCATGTCAGGCGGCTTGAATCCGGAAAACGTGTATGATGTTATAAAAGAGACAGCTCCTTACGCAGTAGATGTCTCAAGCGGCATAGAATCATCTCCAGGCAAGAAAAACCTTGAGCTCATGGAGATGTTCATAAGAGAAGTAAGAAGAACAAGAGAAGAGTGAGCACAGCGTTACTTTATCATCCTATATATTTACGCCATGATACTGGAGACAGCCATCCTGAGCGTCCATCACGCATTCAATCGATACTAAGAAAGCTTAAGCAGACTTCATCCATAGATAAAGTAGAGCTTATAGAGCCTCCCAAGTCCCCTCTGGCTGAAGTAGAGCTAGTGCATTCCAGGGATTATATAATGAGCGTAAAACATGCTTGCAGCCATGCGCCTTTAAATCTAGGCCCTGATACTCCTATATCAAAAGACTCTTATGAAGCAGCATTATATGCAGTTGGAGGGGTGCTTGAAGCTATAAATATGGTATACGATGAAGAGGTAGATAATGCTTTTTGCCTCGTTAGGCCTCCCGGGCATCACGCAAGGCCAGATAAAGCAATGGGATTTTGCTTGTTCAATAATGTAGCTATAGGCGCTAAATACCTAATAGAATATCACAAGGTCCAGCGTGTGCTGATAGTGGATTTTGACGTACATCATGGCAATGGCACAGAAGAGGTGTTTTATAATAACGATAATGTCTTTTATATAAGTCTCCATGAATATCCCCATTACCCTGGTACAGGCTCAGAGTCTGATGTGGGGGAGGGTAAAGGCAAGGGCTTTAATCTTAATATACCTATGAAAGCAGGCGCGGGTGACAAGGAATACCTTGAAGCCTTCAAAGAAAAGATAATTCCCAGGGTAAATGACTTTAAGCCTGAATTTATATTGATATCAGCTGGTTTTGATGGCCATAAAGACGACCCATTATCTTCCACAACTCTAACAGGATCAGGATATTATGAAATAACCTCTATTCTTATGGAGCTAGCTGAAAAATATTCAAATAATAAGCTGGTTTCAGTCCTTGAAGGCGGCTACAACCTCATAGCCTTAGCAAATTCAGTCCATTCTCATCTCCAATCCCTAATCTCTTAGAGACGTTTTCCAACCCGTGAAGGAACCTGTACCTAAGCCAATAAGGAAACTGTCCCTTTTTGTATGACACTTTCCTTATTGGGCTGGAAGACGTCTCCCGATTGGTTCGGAAAACGTCTCTAGGGTAAGTAAGCGCTTACCTTGACAAGAGAGATTTAATCATTATACTTTTATATTACCCTGACTTAAGGGGGCTTAAAGGAGCTTAATATGGCTAAACGTAAAGAAATCTTGACCATAAAGGACGTGGCAGAGTTTCTGGGTGTCCATCCTATGACTATTTATAAATACGTGAAGGGTGGTAAGTTTCCAGCGTTCAAGATAGGTACCAGCTGGAGGGTTAAGAGGCATTCTATAGATAAATGGATCGAACAGAACGAGAAAAAAACCAATGGAGGTGAATAATGCGTAAGGTATTTGTAGTTGTTGTGGCATTATCCTTAATATCATTCATGGCAACACCTGCATTTTCAATAGGTGCAGGAGGCTTCAGGAATGAGGTAGTAAGCGCAAAGACCATGGGTAGGGGCAGCGCGGGAACTGCTCAGACCGATGATGCAGCAGCAGTGCACTATAATCCCGCGGCAATGACAGAACTGGGCGGAAGGGCTGTGAGCCTTGGCTATACCTATGAGGCGCCCCAGACAAAGCATACTGCTACGAATGGCACAGAGACAGACATGCAGTCCCAGACATTCCTTATACCTAACCTTTATCTAGTTGATAATTTTGGGATGGAAAAATTTTCATTCGGCTTGGGAGTGACATCTGATTATGGCCTGGCAACTGACTGGGCAGATGACAGTTTTGCAAAGTATGTATCCACTGAATCAGACCTGTATTTTTATGGTATCAATCCGAGCGTTGCTTATAAGGTCAGCGACAAGCTTTCAGTGGGTTTTGGTATCGATTATATAATGAGCGATATGAACAAGAAAAAGAAATTCAATACATCCGCAACTAACGTAAGCCTTGGCGGAGGCGCTGGTGCTGCAGATTCTGATTTCCAGTTAAAAGCCAATAAGGACGCGTGGTCTTACAACCTAGGCGTTATGTATAAACCATGGGAAGACCATACAATAGGACTGGCTTACAGGAGTGAGGTTGATTTTAAATACAAGAACTCTCCCTTAACTATAACTGGTTTATCTGGAACGTGTACGGGTGCATTAGTTTTTAACGGCACTAGTTATGGGACGCAGGTATCCTCAGAGCTTAATCTTCCTCAGGTAATAAGCTTTGGTTATAATTATAAACCTAATGATAAATTGAATCTTGAATTTGACCTTGAATGGACTGGCTGGTCATGTATAGAGCAGGACATGGTAGAGTGGGAGACTGAGTCGAATGCATTCATACTCGGCATTTTAAATGCTACTAATCCTGATCCAAAAGACTGGGATGATGTATTTTCTTTTGCATTAGGAGCTGATTATCAATACAATGAAAAACTTAACCTAAGGTGCGGGTATCTATTTGAACAAAATCCTATACCTGAGATGACTATGGATACATCATTGCCTGATGCTGATAGACACGGCCTTTCATTTGGTTTTGGGTATAAGTTCAAGGATTTTACTCTGGATGCTTCATATCTAGCAGTATTTTTTAATGATAGAAAAATAGATAATAATGTTGGTTCAGCAAGCGGTGCCAGCATCGATGGCGAGTATGAACAGTTCGTGCACATAGTCGGCATAGGCTTTACCTATGAATACTAAAAAAGACGCTGATATAAGAAAAGATATATTTACCCTTATTGCCCAGATCGCGCGCATGGATTCTAAGAATATTAAAGAGACTGACAATATAAGGGATGATATGGGTGTTGATTCTCTGGCAGCCATGGAGATCCTGGCTGCCATAGAAAAACGCCTCGGGATAGTGATAGATGAGGCCAGGGCATTTGATGTAGTGACAGTAGAGGATCTTTTGGATCTAGTGATGAGTTATATAAAGAAGTAAGGCCGCTGTTAACCGTGCAGGTTGACAAGGTAAAATAAAAGGGTTATCTATGAATCTTGGGACATCTCTACACTGGGTGTCAAAAAAGATGAAGGAGAAAGTCTGTATTATCGAGGGAGAAAAAGAGGTTTCCTATAAAGAACTCTGGGATAATATAGAGCTTCTAGCTGATTCTTTTTTGAAGATAGGCATAAAGGAAAACGACCGCGTAGCTATCATGTTGCCTAATTCCAGTGAATTCATATATAGCTTCTATGCGCTTTCAAGGATAAGCGCAGTAAGTGTGCCCTTAAATATATATCTCACCAGCCATGAGTTAAAAAAGATCTTCAACGATTGTAACCCCAAGTTTATCATAACTATAGATAGTTTATATAAGAAAAAGATATCTTCACTGATAAAAGGAAGCTTGAAGGTAATATTTGTGGATGAATGCGAAGGAAAAGATAAAAAGTCTTATACGTTCAATGAACTTTTTAAGCTCGGTAAACCTGATAATCTCCCTAATATAAGTACCAGTAATAAGCATATAGCAACTATCAATTATACATATAGGGGATTGGGCGAGCCATTGGGCGCTATGCTTACGCATGGCAATTATCATTATGGCGCAATGGCATATGTGAGGCTTACAGAGCTAGTGACAGCGCAAAGGGTGCTTTTGATCACGCCCATGTCACATATTTTTACTCTCATAAGCTGTGTCATAGTGTCTCTTTTAAGAGGCGCTACAGTAGTGATAGTAAAGACATTTATTCCTAGCCATATATTCAGGACAATAGAAGCAAAAAAAATAGATTTCATGATAGCTGTGCCGACAGTTTACATGTCGCTTTTAAAGAACTACAAGAAGGATAAATATGATATATCATCTCTTAAGTATGGCATAGCTGGGGGAAGCAGCCTATCAATGGAACTATATAAGTCTGTAAAAAAGGACATGGGCATTGAGCTTTTTCAAGGGTATGGCCTTACTGAGACAGTACCTGTAACATGTAATCCAAGGTATAAGAATAAACCAGCCTCTCTCGGTATCCCTGGCCACAATATGAAGGTCAAGGTCGTTGATGAGAAAGGTAATGATATTCCTCCTAAAAAGATAGGTGAGATCGTAGTGGGCGGGCCGAGCGTTATGAAAGGCTATCTTAATAGGGAAAAGGAAAATAAGGAATTCCTTAAGGACGGCTGGTTTTATACGGGTGACTGGGGATGGGTAGATGAAGAGGGTTATATATATTTTGAAGGTTGGAAAAAGGACATTGTAAAGGTCGGCGGCTACAATGTTGATATAAATGAGATAAAAGACACTATAAGGTCTTTTAAGGGAGTAAAGGATATAGAGCTTGATATCATAAAAGATGATTTATGGGGAAATCTTATAGAGGCCAGGGTAGATATTAAAGCCAAGAACGATTCAACAGAAAAAGATATAAGGGCTTTTTGCATAGATAGGCTCAGCCCGTATAAAATACCAAGAAAGATCACGGTAAACAAGCTATGAAGAATATATTTATAACAGGAAGCACTGGTTTTTTAGGGTGGGACATAGCAAGGAACCTCTTGGATAATACGGATAGCAATGTATATCTCTTAGTAAGGGGCAAGGCTGATAGATCAGGCTCAAAAAGGATCCTAGACCTATTAGAAAGAAGCTATCCTGAACAAAAAAGGATGTCCATAGTAAATAGGATAGAGGTCCTGGAAGGCGATGTCACCGGTATTAATCTTGGCCTTAAAAAGGATAAATATGACTCATTAACAAAAGAAATAGATGTCATATACCATAGCGCCGCGTTATGTGAATTCGGCATAGAGCTTCCAATAATAAAAAAGATAAATGTAGACGGCACCAAGAACATGCTTGATTTTGCTCTTTTATGCGGTAAAAACGGACAATTCATATCATTCCAGTATGTAAGTACTGTAGGAATAGCTGGCAAGACCGGAGGGGTGTTCTACGAAAATTCTCTTGATATAGGCCAGGAATTCAATAATACATACGAGCGAACCAAATTCGAAGCTGAAAAGCTGATAGAATCTTACAGGAAAAAGGGGTTATCCATATCAGTATATAGGCCCAGCATCATTACAGGGGACTCGAAGACCGGAGAGGCTAGTAACTTCCAGATGCTTTACCAGCCATTGCATTTTTTCTCGCTTGGGATATTCGATAAAATACCAGTAAATAGAGAAATGAAGTACAATCTAGTGCCAGTTGACTGTGTTGCAAAGGCAATATACCTGATATCTACCAACGAAGACAATAACAAAAACTATCACGTGACCAATCCTAATCCTATTGATATAGATTTTTTACTTAATGCGGCAAGTGAATACTTCGGATTCAAAAAACCTAAGCTGGTATCTGAAAAAGAATTTGATTATGAACTATTAAGGGGATTTGGGAGGAAACTGATCGATCCGTACCTGCCATATTTTAATCATAAGGCTTTGACGTTTGATAACACAAATTTTAATAAGGCAATCGAGGGTAAGGGTTTTAAATGGCCTGTTATAAATGAAGCTATATTAAAGAGGCTTTTTAAGTATTGCGCGGATGTAGATTATATAAAACGTAAGATATAGGATAAACATACGAATATGAATAAAAAAATATTTAAATTAGCCTTGATATATCCAAAAGCCGCTTTTTTCGGCACAGACATGGAGCTATTGAAGTTTTGGGAAAAAACAAAAGAAAAGACAGGACGCTTATGGTCAAATTTTGAAGTATGGTCAGGTTTTAATACTGGGTTATTAGTTATAGCAGCTCTAACTCCAAAAGATTTTACAATTAAGCTTATTGATGAAAATTTTGAACAAATAGATTTTAAGGAAAAATATGATCTAGTAGCAATATCTTTCATGACTCAACAAGCTAATAGAGCTTATGAGATAGCAGATAATTTTATTAATAAAGGGAGTAGAGTAGTTTTAGGGGGAATACATGCGACAGTATTGCCTGAAGAAGCAAAGAAGCATTGTAATAGTGTTGTAATAGGCGAAGCCGAAGACGTATGGCCAAAACTTATAGAAGATTTTAGAGAAAACAAGTTAAGCCCTTATTACAAATCCTCTTTGGTCGATATGACTAAAAGTCCTATGCCTCGCTATGATTTACTAAAACCAGAATATTATAAATCTGCCTGGATTCAGACCAGCAGAGGGTGCCCTAGAGATTGTGAATTTTGCGCGGCTACTAATGTTTTTGGTAATAAATATAGACATAAAAACGTAGAACAGGTAGAGAATGAAATTAAAGCAGTAAAGAGTTTAAAGAACAATATTATGATAGGTTTTGCAGATGATAATATGCTGGTCGATAGGAAATATGCCAAAGACATTATAGAAAGAATAAAAAAACTTAATATAAGATGGTTTGTCCAAACCGATATATCAATAGCAAAAGACGATGATTTATTGAGATCATTAGCTGATAGTGGATGCATGATGGTGTTTATAGGCTTTGAAAGCGTAAATAAAAAAAGCCTTCAAAAGATAGACAAGACCTTATGGAAATATAAAAGATATGATGAGTATAAAAAAAGCATAGAGAAAATCCAGTCTTATGGCATGGGTATATTGGGAGCATTTATTTTAGGTTTGGATGAGGATTTTAATTCTATATTCAAAGAAACATCAAAATTTATTATAGAAAATCATCTTTATTCTGCCCAAATAACTGTGTTGACCCCGCTTCCAGGCACGCAGCTTAGAAAAAGATTAGAAAAAGAGAGCAGGATATTTTCAAATAATTGGGAAGATTATTCTTTAACCACAGTAACCTATAATCCAAGAAATATGACAGCAAATGAATTGCAAAGAGGCCTCCTTGATGTTTATAAAACAGTATATAGCAATGAAGCAAATATGGATAGATTAAGATATTATAAAGAAATATTTAGATCCAAAATGAAAGGCCAATAGATGTCTCTATACGCCATACCTCTTTTAGCCTCGTCTTTGCTGGGTTTTAGCAGTGCAGTTTTTTTGCTTTTAAAAAGCAAAGGACTAAAATTAAAACCTAGTACCATATTTGCTTTTATATGGCTAGGCGATGCTATATGGTTTTTTGGTTATTTTTTAATGATCCTTACTAAAGATAAGCAGCTTGCTATAATGTTTGCTAGATTTGCTTATCTAGGGGTAATGCTTATACCAACTTTATTTTACCATTTTACAATATCTTTTCTTGATATAAAAAATAAAGAAAGAGGTATTAGATTTGTTTATTTGCAATTTTTATTTTTTGTAATTTTATTATTTAATACAGATTTTATAGTCTCGGGTGTTTATAATTATTTTTATGGATTTCACACGAAAGTAGGAAAACTACATTTTTTGTTTCTATTGTCATTTGTTTATATTTTTCTAACTTGTTTTTTCAAGCTATATAGGGGACTAAGGAAAGAAAGACATACATCGCTTATCGAGTACAATCGCATAAAATATATTTTCTTGACATGGATTATTGCATCTATAGGCGCAACTGATTTTATAGCAGATTATGGGATTGAATATTATCCTTTAGGTTTTATACCAGTGCACACCTCTCTTCTTATAATTACGTATGCTATAATACATTTTCGTGTAATGGATATAAATGTTGCTATTAGCAGGGTAGGTGTATTTACTTTTGTTTATGCATTGGTGCTAGGGGTTCCTTTTGCAGTAGGTGGAGCTGTTTCCGATAAAGGCATGGGTTGGTGGGTGTTACCATTAGTTATAATGGCAATTCTAGCAAGCGCAGGCCCATTTATATATATGACGATCCAGAGAAAGATCGAGGCAAGGCTCAGGGCAGAGGAGTTTAAGGCCCAGAGCCAGCTAAGAGACCTTTCTCATGATATGATACGCTTTACAAAGCTAGACGGGCTTTTAAAACTGATAGTCCATAACCTGGTCAAGATCTTCAAGCTTAAATTTGCAGCGGTTTATCTATATGACGAGTCGCTCAAGACTTATACCTTGAGAAGTTTCTGGCAGGTAGGTAGCCATATTGAGCCTAAACACGAGTTTCTAGAGGATTCTAATCTTATTAAAGAGATAAAGGCTAAAAAACTCCCTATAGTCACTGAAGAGTTTAAGCTATTTAAGCAAAAGACATTTTCTCCTTACCAGAGAGAGCTTGTAACTACATTGACCGATCTCAAGATAAATACAATAATACCAAGTTTTATGAGAGATAGTTTACTGGGATTCTTGATACTGTCCGATAGAAGGACCAATATAGCTTTTACCCAGGAAGACCTGAACCTACTAATGCTTTTATCCAATGAAGCAGCGCTTGCCATAGAAAACGCCCAGTTCCACCAGAAGGAACGCTCTGTCCTTGCTGAGAAATCCCGCAGAGAAGCGCTTGCAGATATGGCGCCTGGCGCAAGCCATCAGTTCAATAACCGCCTTGCAGCCATATCATCCTCTGCGGAGTTCCTGTTGATGAAACTGGAAGATGTAAAAATAGACAATATGGGATCAGATGCTATAAAAGCTGTTATAGAAGATGCCAAACGTACGCTTGAATTAATAGACAAAGAGGTCTTTAAAGGTAAAGAGATCACTTCAGCGATACTTAAGAGGGCAAAAGCAAAGGTTGATTTCCAGGAAGTGGATGTAAAGACTATTCTGGATAATGCCTATAAGCTTATTACTATAAGTAAGGATAAGACCGGTGTTGCTAAATTTAAGACACCTAAGTTTAAGTTAATCACAGTAAATAATATCCCTGTCATGTTTGGCAGTGAAGCGCTTTTGCAGGATTGTTTCTATAACTTAATAGACAATGCATTTGATGCCATGCGCGAGAAATTTCAGCTTATTTTAAACGGAGAGCTCCAGGATGCGTCAGGCAGTAACTACCAGGCTGAGATAGAGGTCAGGATGGAAGCAAAAGATAATTTTATCATGATAGATATAAAGGATAATGGCATAGGACTAAAGAAAGAGAACCAGCGTAAGCTTTTCGCGCCCTACTTTACTACCAAGGCTACATCCGGCAAAGGCACAGGCCTAGGGCTATATGTAATAAGGGACTTTGTAGAGATGCACAAAGGCACTATTACATGCGATTCTGAATACGGCATCGGCACCACATTCACAATAAAACTCCCTATCAACAAAAATTCCAAATAAATGCCTAAAAGAATGCAAGAAGCAATTTTTGTTGATATCCATAACCTTCTATGTTACAATAAATTATAATATTTTTTCAAATATTATTTAGTTAATTATTTTTTTGTTATGCTTTAAAAATAAGGAGGAAAAAATGAGAAAGAGCAGATTTTTTAATAAATTAGCACAAACTATGATTATAATTATTTTTTCTCTTACTACCAATGTTTACTCATACGAAACTCAATCTAAAATAGCTCTAAGGGCTCCTCAAGGTTTTAATTTTGATAAAACCAAAAGCAGCCAAGATTTTAATATGTTAGCTAATCTTACGCAGCATTATGAGTTGGATAAGGTGCTATTGCCTAAGGATGCAGTAGATATAATCAAGAATATGGAAGAAGTGAATATCTTTATAGGAGATGGGACTATTATAGCCGCAAATAGCAAGGAAGAAATAGATAAAGCTGTAGGATTTACTGAAAATGGGTCATTGACTGCGGGTGAAAAAGACAATGAAATAGTCTTAGTCGTAACTGATACAAGCCTTACCTATAAAGATATAGAAGATGGGAAAAATACATCAAATTCGGGCATAACAAGGCGAGGGTTTTTAGGGTTGGGCTTGAAATCTTTATTAGGTTTAGCTGTGAGTGGAACATTAGCTGAATTTCTTATATCCTGCAGTGATGATGCGGTAAAGCCGGAACCAGTGAAGGAACTCGAGTATGACTTTGCGGATAATGTAGATTTAGAAAATGTTTATTCGCAGGCTATGGCTTGGACTGTTGGCCAACAGGTAAAGGCATATGGCAGTAAGAAGCAGTTAGTTAAAAGTTTTGGCGATTTTTCTAATAGCGTTAAAGGTCCAGAGATGTATAATCTTTTTGATCACGGCGCATGGGTGACTGTTTTTTCAGGCATTCAAAATCTTGACGTAGCTTATTCAGTAGGCGGAGCTTATACTTGGCATGAGAAAATTAATAATACTTGGAATGACGATATTGATTCTAATGAAAATACTCAGACATCAGGAGCTTTATCCGTAGCTGGAAGAGGCTGGGTAGAATTATCAAAAGCATGGCCTTTTAGGGAGTATAGAGATCAGATATATAAACGATTAGCAATCGGATTAGTCAAAGGACAAAATATTGATATTGATGATTATAGCGGTAACCAAGATTCCTTACCAAGCGCACTATTTAATGTTACAATAAATGTTAATACGCTTATAGCTGTTTTAAAAGAAAAAGGCTTGGTTGATAAAGATGGATTTTTAGTAGAGATGGATTATTCAAATGTAGAACTTCCGGGTTTTGAAAATAAAAAAGATGAGATTTTTAATGTATTACGTTCATACCGAGGAGGGTTGCCTGCATGCTGGAATGAAAACAACAACGAGGGGTATTATAATATTGGTATTAAAAATGACATATCAATAAATGCAGCGTCTACAAAAGATAATGCAAGGGCAGGAATGTTTTTATTTAGGTTATGGGAAGAGATAACTGAAGCAGAAGATTTTGATATGGAGTATTATAAGCATAAAGATGAATTTAAGAATAGAGTTTTTAAGATTGCAAATTGGCTTAAAAATAATACGTGGAAAGGAAATTACTTTGAAGTAGGAACAGGCGATGTAAATGAAATTAAGAACGAAGAAGCCGAAGCGCAGCTAGCTACTTTATCATTTTTTAATATGCTTTATAAAAGCGGAGAGCCTGAATTCTCTGAATTTAATCCTATTAATTTCAGTTCAGCGCTTGACTATGTAGAAAATAACTATAAAAATACGATTACTATTAAAGGTAAGGATGGCAAAGAAAGGACAGTTAACCTATACAATAAAACAAAGGACAATAACCAGGTGTCACCGCCGCTAAGTTTACATGTAGCAAGCGCATACAAGATATTCGGGAATACTGCCAAATATGACGAGATATTAAAAGAAGTCGCAAAGATCCAATATAAAAATGGCGGCATACCATATTTGTTAAACGAAAATGAGGGAAGAGCTATTGACATTGATACTAACTGGCCTTTTCCTTCGGTAGAAGCAACTATAAATTTTGTGGCCGCATATAAATTAGAGCCTGAATATTTTGCAGAAAAGGATAATACTGGCGATAAATTAGTTCCGACAGGCGTGAATTTAGCTCTTTCAGCTGGCATGGCAGGAGCGATGGCGTCCAAAGAGATAAACAAAGAAACTATGGACCAGGAATTATATGAAGCATTGATTGTCCTTAACGCTGTAAACACCGAAACTAACACCCTAAACCTTAATCTTGTAGGTTTAAATGGAGACAATAATAATTGCACCCCGGAATATATTATAGATAAAATAAAAAACTTAAAGGGCAATGAATTATTAAGTATAGTGGTTACAGACGAAGACAGACAAAAAGAATTGGAGTTAATATTAAAGGATGAACTTAAATCAGGCAATGTATTTATTACATTACTTAAGGCAGATAGCGAATCAGCAAGACAATGGGCAAATATGATAGGAGATGGACTATATATAGATTTAAAAAATCTAAGCGTAGCAGACCTGGTAGCCAATAAAGACCTTTTTAAGGGACTAGCAGCTTCAAAATAAATATATTGTCAAAAATAAGCTTTATCATTGATAACGTATAAACTAGAAAATAAGAATGAATTTAAAGATCACAGTAGGAAAAATTATAGCCAAGTTTATTTCTTTGATCTTGCCTCCGAGATTTATGAGGAATAAGTGGTTCTTTTCTATCTGGGAGAAAAAAGGATACCATATAGTACCTATTTCTTATTATGAACCTATACCAGATACGAAGACATTGAAGAATGATATATGGGAAAATCCTTCCGAGCTTATAGGCATAGGTATTAATGAAGATAAACAGCTTGAGTTGTTATCCATGTTTTCTTCTAGGTATAAGCAGGAATACGATATTTTTCCTGAAGAAAAACAGTCCGGGTCTGCAGGCTATTATACAAAAAACAATTGGTTTGAATGTGTAGATGGAGAAATCTATTATTCCATGATATGTCATTTTAAACCTAAAAGAATAATCGAAATAGGAGCTGGGTTTTCTACGCTTCTGGCAGCAAAGGCTATCTTGAAAAACAAAGAAGAGGATAGCTCTTATAATGCTGAATTAGAAACTATCGAACCTTACCCTAGAGGTTTTTTAAAAAAAGGATTCCCGGGTTTGACAAAATCGGTTGTGGAAAAAGTTGAAAATATTTCATTCCAGAAATTTGAGGCTTTAGAAGAAAACGATATCCTTTTTATTGATTCAAGTCATGTCTTGAATATAGGAGGAGACGTTAAATATGAGTATCTTGAGATATTGCCTCGCCTCAGAAAAGGCGTAATTATACATATTCATGATATATTTCTGCCTAATGATTATCCGAAAGAGGATGTAATGAATAACAAATTATTTTGGACAGAGCAATATCTTCTTCAGGCATTTCTTCTTTTTAATGATTCTTTCGAAATATTATTGTCCAGCAGTTATATGAACTTAAAGCATCCCGACAGACTAGAGCAAGCTTTCAATTCATATCAAAGATATAGAGGAAAGCCAAGCAGTTTCTGGATAAGAAGGATAAAATAATCCTGCGCTCTAGGACTTACAATCTATCCGATTTGGAATAATTAGGGACACATCCTATTTATTCCTAAGCTCTTATCTAAACCACAGTTCACCTATTTTCCACATCTCTTAATACATTCAGAGCAACAGCCTATCTCACGTTATAGGACTACCTCTAACACCTAAGATCTATCCAACATCAATTAAAATACACATCCTAAGAGCCAAATACACCCATGGTCCTGGCATAGACGAGCCTATCATCATGGAAAGAGACGGAGAGAGCTACTATTACCACACAGACGGCCTGGGCTCTATAATAGCCCTTACAGACTCAGCTCAAACTATAATAAATTCCTACACATATGACTCATTTGGTAATATAATGGAGCAAACAGGCTCTTTGATAAACCCATATACCTATACAGGCCGTGAATACGACCCTGAATCAAGGCTCTATTACTACAGGGCAAGGTATTATGATGCGAATATAGGGAGATTTTTGCAGGAGGATCATGAGTAGGGGACGTCCCTCCTTTCTTAAGAAACCAAAGCTAGGAATAGGATTAATAATAGCTATAATTCTACCGCTTGTAATTTTTATTATAATACAAATTTTTGTCATTTTAAGTTATAGAGGTATTTTTTAAAAAATACAATTAAGAAGAAGAGCAGAAGGGTCAGAGTGATTTATATTGACTGATAAGACACTCTTTTAAATAAAAATAAATAGGATGTGTCCCTATTATTAACATCCTATTTTTTATCTTTGCAATTCATATAGCTTTATTATATAATATAGACTTTCTAGGAGATATATATGAAAAATGTAATGACTTTTATAATGGCAGGCGGCAAGGGGGAGAGGCTTTCTCCTCTTACAGAGGAGAGGACCAAGCCAGCTGTTCCATTCGGAGGGGTGTATAGGATAATCGATTTTACGCTTTCTAATTGCGTAAATTCCGGCTTGCGCAAGATCCATGTTTTGACCCAGTATAAGTCATATTCTCTCACAAGACACATATCAGGCGGTTGGAATGTACTAAACGGTGAATTGGGAGAATATATAGATATCATACCGGCCCAGCAGAGGGTAGGGGAAAAATGGTATGAAGGCACAGCAGACTCTATCTATCAGAACATATATGCCATAGAAGATGAGAAGCCGGATTATGTACTTATATTAGCAGGAGATCATATATATAATATGGATTATAGAGAGATGATATTTTTTCATGAAGAAAACAACGCGGATCTTACGGTAGGTGTCGTGGGAGTTTCTAAAGAGTGCGCGTGCGAGTTTGGGATATGCAAGGTTAAAAGATCAAAGAAGATCGAGGGTATAGTTGAAAAACCCAAAAAGGCCAATGGCCTGGCTGATAGCTCAGGTATGTTGCTGGCTTCTATGGGTATCTATATATTCAAACGGGAGATACTGGAAAAGATGTTACAGGAAGACGCGAGCAATAAGAAGTCCTCGCATGATTTTGCAAGAGATATCATACCATTGATGCTTTCAAAATACAGGGTCTATGCCTATAATTTTATAAATAAGGAAAACAACCAGCCGAGATACTGGAGAGATGTAGGGAACCTGGATGCGTATTACCAGGCTAATATGGACCTTATAGAGATAGTGCCGCCATTCAATCTATATGATACAGAATGGCCTTTTAGGACATATCAGAAACAGTTTGGCCCTGCAAAGACAGTATTCGCGCAGGAAGGTACAAACAGGGTCGGGACAGCTTTTAATTCTCTTATATGCAATGGCTGTATTATCTCGGGAGGCAAGGTCTACCATAGCATACTTTCTCCAAATGTAAGGATAAATAGTTTTTCAGAAGTAGCGGATTCTATTTTGATGGAGGGAGTTAATGTCGGTAGGTATGCCAAGATAAGAAGAGCTATTATAGATAAATATGTAAAGATACCAAAAGGCATGGAAATAGGGTATAACCTTGAGGAAGATAAAAAACGTTTTAAGGTCACAAGTTCGGGAATAATAGCTATACCTAAAGGAGCTAAACTCTAGATGATACGCAAGGCTACTCTTAAAGATGTAAAAGGCATATTGGACCTGATAAATTTTTATGCAAAAAAAGACCTCATGCTTCCTCGTTCGATGAATGAGATCTATGAAAATATAAGGGATTTTTTTATATATGAAGAAAACGGAGTTATATTGGGATGCGCTGCGCTTCATGTCACATGGGATGACCTGGCTGAGGTAAAGTCCCTCGCAGTGGATGAGACAAAGAAAAAACACAAGATCGGTACAAAGCTCATAGAGGCTATCTTTGAAGATGCAAAAAAGCTAAATATAAAAAGGGTCTTCGCGCTTACGTACGTGCCGGATTTTTTTAAGAAACTTGGATTCAAGAGAATAGAACACGCGGAGCTGCCCCACAAAATATGGTCAGAATGTATAAAATGCGTTAAGTTTCCGGATTGCCAGGAGACAGCATTGGTAAAGGATGCATAGATGCCGTATACAATAACAGAAAAGATATTATTGAACCATACCAAAGAGAGATCCATAAAACCGGGGGATTTTATATATGCGAAGCTGGACCTGGCCCTCGGTAATGATATCACAGCGCCTATAGCGATCAAGGAATTCGAAGGGACCGGCACAAAAAAGGTATTTGATAACAAAAAAATAGCCCTTGTGCCTGATCATTTTACGCCAGGCAAAGATAAAAAGAGCGCGGAGCAGGCAAAGATACTTCAGGATTTTGCAAGGAAACACGATGTAAAACATTATTTTGAGATCGGCAGGATGGGCGTAGAACATGCGCTTCTTCCAGAAAAGGGTATTGTAGGGCCTGGATACCTTATCATAGGAGCTGATTCGCATACTTGTACTTATGGAGCCCTTGGAGCATTTTCAACAGGAGTCGGTTCTACGGACCTGGCAGCAGGTTTTATAACAGGGCATGTATGGCTGAGGGTGCCGGAGACTATAAAGTTTGTCTATCACGGAAAGCTTAATAAATGGGTCAGTGGAAAAGACCTGATATTGCATACTATAGGGGATATAGGTGTGGACGGGGCATTATATAAGGCAATGGAATTCAGGGGCGAAGCCATTGAAAGGCTTCCGATCGATGACAGGATGGCTATGTGTAATATGGCGATCGAGGCAGGTGGCAAATCAGGCATTATAGAGCCGGATGAGATCACCAAAAAATATATATCCAGCGAAGGAAGAAAGTTCAAGGGTAAATTCTACAAGAGCGACAAAGACGCTAAGTATTGCGAAGTTCATGATTATGATGTCGCTAAGATAGAACCTCAGGTGTCTGCTCCGCATTTACCAAGCAACGCAGGCCCTGCGAGTAAGTTTAAAAAAGTAAAGATAGACCAGTCTGTCATAGGTTCATGCACTAACGGCAGGATCAGTGATCTAAGGGTAGCTGCAAAGGTCCTGAAAGGAAAAAAGGTAAATTCTAATACAAGGCTTATAGTGATACCCGCGACACAGGCGATCTATCTACAGGCGATAAAAGAGGGTTTAGCGGATATATTTATAAGATCAGGAGCAGTATATTCAACTCCTAGCTGCGGCCCATGTCTAGGAGGACATCTGGGGATATTGGCAAGTGGTGAGACAGCTATTGCGACGACCAATAGGAATTTTAGGGGAAGGATGGGGCATCCGGATAGTTTTGTATATTTATCGAACCCAGCGGTCGCAGCAGCGAGTGCTATAAAAGGGAGGATCGCCCATCCGGACGAAGTCTAATCTGGCAAATCTAACCAGGTTAAGATTGTAGGAATAAGGAGAGATATGAAGTTTAAAGGCAAGGTCTGGAAATTTGGAGGAGATGTAAACACAGACGAGATAATCCCGGCAAGATTTTTAAATACAATGGACCCAAAAGAACTCGGAAGCCATTGCATGGAAGACATAGATGCTGGTTTTCCAGGGAAAGTCTCCAAGGGCGATATTATCGTAGCAGGAAAGAACTTTGGGTGCGGGTCTTCGAGAGAACATGCCCAGATAGCGATCAAAGGCTCGGGTGTCTCCTGCGTGATAGCAGAAAGCTTTGCGCGTATATTTTATAGAAATGCGATAAATGCGGGACTACCGATACTGGAGATAAAAGATGTAAAGGAAATCAAAGAAGGGGATTACTTAGAGATAGACCTGGAGAAGGGCATCGTAATAGACCTAACCGAAGAAAAGACCTATAAAGCCCAGGCGCTTCCTAGATTTATCCAGGAGATCATCAGGACAGGCGGGCTTTTAAAATGGATTAGAAAGAGAGGAAAGTAGATGTATAAGATAGCAGTGCTTCCAGGGGATGGTACAGGGCCAGAAGTAGTAAGAGAAGGTTTAAAGGTAATAGATGTATTAAGTAAAAAATACGGTTTCAAATACGAGACTGTTATATATGATCTGGGAGGAGAAAGGTACAAGAAGACAAAAGAACTCGTCCCTGATTCAGTTTTAAAGGAGCTGGGTACATTTGATGCGATATATCTGGGTGCCATAGGCCATCCTGATGTAAAACCCGGGATACTGGAACAAGGTATCTTATTAAAGCTGAGATTT
The DNA here is from genome assembly GCA_043814965.1 of Candidatus Omnitrophota bacterium. Taxonomy (GTDB): domain Bacteria; phylum Omnitrophota; class Gorgyraeia; order Gorgyraeales; family Gorgyraeaceae; genus JBDRCN01. The sequence continues at coordinate 14,477 of JBDRJN010000001.1, read as the reverse complement.
CATTTTGATCAATACATAAATCTCAGGCCAGTGAAACTTTATCCTGGAGTATGGACCCCTATAAAAGATAAAGGCCCGGATGAGATAGATTTTGTAGTGGTCAGGGAAAACTCTGAAGGCCTTTATAAGGGCATGGGAGAATTCAAAAATAAAGGCACTAAAGATGAGGTTGCTTTACAGGTATCCCACAATACTCGCAAGGGAGTAGAGCGCTGCCTTAGGTATGCTTTTGAATATACACAAAAGCGAAACAAGCGCAAACAGCTTACAATGGTAGGAAAGACCAATGTATTGACATATGCTTGGGACCTTTGGGACAGGACTTTCAATGAGATCAAAAGTGATTACCCTGATGTAAAGACAGATTATACTCATGTGGATGCGACTTGCATGTGGTTTGTAAAGAATCCAGAGTGGTTTGATGTCATAGTGACAGATAATATGTTCGGTGATATCATCACTGACCTGGGCGCAATGATACAAGGCGGTATGGGGATAGCAGCAGGAGGCAATATAAATCCTAAAGGCCTATCCATGTATGAACCAATAGGTGGGTCTGCTCCAAAGTATACAGGTAAAGATGTTATCAATCCATTGGCTGCAATATGCGCGGGCGGCATGATGCTGGAGCATCTGGGTGAGGAAAAGGCAGCTGATATATTAGAACGATCGGTCATGAAAGTGACAGCTACTAAATTAAAGAGCCTTTCCGCAGGCAAGATGGGTTATTCAACGCAGGAAGTAGGGGATCTGGTAGTAGAAAATCTATAAGAGGGGAAAAAATGGGTAAAAGTTATAATGTTGCTATAGTAGGCGCTACTGGTTTGGTCGGAGGGAAATTTCTGGAGGTATTAGAAAGAAGGAAGTTCCCTGTCAAAAATATCCGTCTTTTGGCATCAGGCCGTTCAAAGGGTAAAAAACTGAAGTTCCTGGGCAAGGCTTATGATGTAGAGGAACTTACCAAAGATTCTTTTAAAGGTATAGATGTAGCTTTGTTTTCTGCAGGAGCCGGCATCAGCAGGGAATTTGCGCCTATTGCAGCTAAAAGCGGAGCTGTAGTAGTAGATAATTCAAGCGCATTTAGGATGGACCCTGACGTACCATTGGTAGTACCTGAAGTAAACCCAGGAGACATAAAGAAGCATAAAGGAATAATCGCAAATCCCAATTGTTCTACTATACAGATGGTAGTAGTCTTAAAGCCTCTTCATGACGCAGCTAAGATCAAAAGGATAGTGGTCGCGACTTACCAGTCAGCGTCTGGCTGGGGTAAAGAAGCAGTAGACCAGTTATGGCAAGAGACCGAACTTGCTGTCAAAAGCAAAAATTCCAAGATCCCAAAAGGCAAAGTAAAGCAAGTCTTGCCGTCTCAAATAGCATTTAATGTCATTCCTCATATAGATGTCTTCGAGGATAATGGCTATACCAAGGAAGAGATGAAGATGTCCAATGAGACCAAGAAGATAATGGGCGATGACAGTATCCAGGTTACTGCAACTTGCGTGAGGGTGGGTGTAGTAGGCTCTCATTCTGAAGCTGTAAATATTGAGTTCGAGAGAAAGCTCGAGGCGGATGACGCAGTGATGCTGTTGAAGAACGCAGATGGGGTAGAAGTTTTGGATGATGTGGAGAGATCGATATACCCTCTTCCTATAGATGCAGAAGGAAAAGATATGACTTATGTCGGCAGGATCCGCCAGGATGAAACTGTTGAAAATGGCCTTAATCTATGGATCGTAAGCGATAATCTATTAAAAGGCGCAGCTCTAAACGCAGTCCAGATCGCAGAGCTTTTATAAAAACCAATCTATCCAATAGGCATACATTAAGAGGATACTCATAGTGTACTATTATTTTTCAAGCCGCGAGATATTTAATATGGCAATGGATATAGAAAAAGAACATCTGGATACTTTTTTGGAGCTGAAGCTGGATGCGTAATATAAAGCTATTGATAGAATACGATGGTACTCGTTTTTCCGGATGGCAGATCCAGTCTAAGGCCAGGAAGAAGACCATACAACAAGAGATACAGAAGGCCTGTGAGAAACTTCTGGGTGAAAAAGTGATTGTGATAGGTTCGGGGCGGACAGATAGCGGAGTGCATGCAAAGGCGCAGGCCGCAAATTTCAGGACTAAGTCTAACCTGTCCTTGCATAATATAAAAAGAGGCCTTAATTCATATTTGCCAAAGGAGATATGTGTACTAAAGGTAGAAGAAGCGGGGCTTGATTTCCACGCCCAGTTTGACGCCAAGGGTAAACTCTATAAGTATACTATTTTTAATAGAAAAGAAAGATCTCCTTTAAATGATAGATACAGTACATTTATTACTTATGACCTGGATATATCTAAGATGAAAAAAGCAGCTAAGTATCTGGTAGGAAAAAAAGATTTTAAGTCTTTTCAAGCATCTGATAAAAAAGAGAGAAGCTCTGTCAGGACCATTAAAAGGCTTGATATAATCAAGAAGGGGGATATAATAGAAATCCTGATAGACGCGGATGGGTTCTTGTATAATATGGTCCGCAATATAGTCGGTACATTGATAGATGTTGGCAGGGGCAGGATAGCTAGTCCACACCTTAAGCATATCCTTAATAGCAGAAACAGGTCTTCCGCAGGCGAGACTGTTCCGGCAAAAGGCCTATGCCTGGAAAGAGTATTTTATTAAATATGGATGATATAAAAGCAGCACCTCAAAAAAAGAGATTGTTGAATCTACTTATAGATCTCTTATGTTTAAATATAGTAGTCTTTATCGTAGGCATGTTGATGGGTGCATTTGGGCTTTTGCATATACTGGAAAAGGAAAGCACGGTCATAGGGGCATTTTTATACCTATTTTATTACTTGATATCAGAGTTGATCTGGAACAGGTCACCGGGAAAATTTTTCACAAAGACCAGGGTCATCCTCCAGGATGGAGGAAGGCCTCAGTTTAGGGACATTTTTATAAGGTCAGTATGTAGATTTATACCATTTGAGGCCGTTAGTTATTTATTTTCAAAAAATCCTATTGGCTGGCATGATAGGTTTTCTGATACTGTTGTTATTTATGAAGGAGAGGCCGTAGATGAATAAAAAGAAGATCTTGATGATAGAGGATGAAAAAGACCTTTTAATGCTGATTAAGATGAATCTGGAAAGTAGCGGAAGGTATGAGGTATTCGCAGCCCATGATGGAGAAGAGGGGCTATCTAAAGCAAGATCTATACACCCGGATATTATAATACTAGACCTTAATCTCCCGAAGCTTCCAGGTGAAGAGGTCTGTAGACAGATCAGAAAAGATGACGAGACGAAAAATATACCTATTATAATGGCTACAGGTAAAAGCATGGAGGCTGATAAGATAATAGGAAGGGTGATCGGGGCTAATGCGTATATTACAAAGCCGTTTCAGATAGATGAACTCTTAAAAGAGATAGAAGAGGTTTTGGATAAAAGTATCCCTACTTGACTTTATCCAGGAGTTTATTGATCTTGTCTACTAATGGAAAGAACTTGTCGTTAGTGCGTATTTTTATATGAGAGTTTTCTTTGCCTTCCAGTCTTTTGTCTAATGCCCTCATTATCCTGTCAAATGGCCCGACTATCCCATGGCTTACTTTTTTGGCGATCATAAGTATGATCACTATAGTTATAGGTATTGTTATTAAAAGTATACTAGTTACTTTCTGAGAAGCAGGCAGTATATGATAAGCAATGACTTCAGGTATGCCTATCTCATCCGCGGTGATATTGAATATAAGATAATACAGGGCTATAGTAGTTATTATTGAAGGTATTATCGAAGCAAAGGCCACCATGAAGAAGATATCCCTATGCAGCTTATTTGCAAAAAAAGTTTTTCTTCTATTTTTATTCATTTTTATACCCCACTTTTATGTCCTTGTATAAGGTCTCCGCTGTAGACAACGTGTTATCCGTATCAGTCATAAGCGCTATCGCGCCTACCCTGGACAAAGGTTCTGATCTAAAGGCCTTTTTATAGTCTTCATAGATATTTCTTTTTTCAAATACCCATTCCCCGATCCTAGCTTTACCTGATTCTGCAACTATGAGTTTTATGTTCCTGAAGTATGGGCTGGTGAGGACTGTCTCTGCGGGAAGGTTTTCATCCCATATATATTCAATACTTTTAGTACCGCTAAAAAATAGGCCCGGGAATATCACATAGACCCTCCCGGCATAGTCGTCTTTTTCTATCCAGCCTCCTGTAGACTTATTTACAGTAGATTTGTCAGGGAATTTCAATACCTTCCAATTCCAACTCATCATAGGGAAATCTTTGATATTAAAGCTGATCCTATAAAACAGGCCTGAGCATGCGCTGTCACTTTTGGCCATAAGATAGCCTTCTTTAACATTAGACTCCAGGGTATATAGGACTTTATTTTTAAATATCTTTTCCTGCCATTCTTTTAAAGTAGCATCTTTATTGAAAGGGAAGAACTTTGGAAGGTCTTTGGCGTATATAACAGCTATTAGGCCTATGGATATTACTAAGAAAGAGATTGTAAAGGTGATATTTGCCTTTTTCATGGCTATTTATTAATATAGTGTACCTCAAAAAATAGTATAGTCAAATAAATATATTAATTGTAAAAAGGTGTCTGTCCCCTTTTTACCTTGACTCTTTGCGTTGAGGGATATTATAGTATTGGAAGGAGGATGTATGGGGTATGAAGTTTCTTTAAAAAATGCGTGGGAAGCGCTTGGCGATAGAGAGGGGAACCTATCGGTCAGTTTTTTGAATAATGAGTATGAAGTAGACTTCTCTACAAGAACCGTGATGTCTCTTTCCTGCAATATCGAGGCAAAGGATTACTATAAGATCCTGATACTTCATTATCTTGCAAAAGAAGACAGGGTGAGTGACATAGGCAGGGATGATTGGATGTCATTCAAAGAGATGGATGGGGGAAGTGTTTACTTTACCGCATTTCGTAAAAGGGCTATAGACCCTATTATAAGAAAATATGGCGACAACCCAGAAGCATTGTATAATAGGATGAGTCTTTTTAAAGCCCAAAAGATGGCAACAGGAAGTTCTTCCATATCGATAGAGGTGTTTTCTAAGATCAAGGTGGGCATTGTATTATGGGAAAAAGATGAGGAATTCGGAGCAGATTGTAATATGCTTTTTAATCGCAGCGCAAGACTGATCTTTCCAACAGAGGATATCGCGGTTTTAGGAGGAATAATAGCTTCAAAATTATAGCGTTCTTATGATAAGGATTATTATTTTTTTCATATTATTGGCCATGATGCTTTTTGCATATTTCAGGTATTTTGAATATAATCTGCTTTATTATCCGACAAAAGACTTTGAGGCCGCTCCCAAGGATCTTGACCTTACATATCAGGATATATTTTTAAATGTAGGTAAAAATATAAAGCTGCATGGCTGGTATATACCCTCTATGGATTCAAGATATACTATTCTTTATTTTCATGGAAATGGAGGCAATATAAGTAACAGGCTTGATAAGATAGCCATGCTCAATAAATTGGGCTTGGATGTCTTTATATTTGACTATAGGGGTTTTGGTAAAAGCGCTGGCAAGGCAAGCGAAGAGAACCTTTATAATGATGCCTTAGCCAGCTATGATTACCTGGTTTTTGAAAAAAAGATACCATATAAAGAGATAATACTTTATGGTGAATCTCTCGGAGGTGCTGTTGCAATTGACCTGGCCAGTAAGAAAAAAGTAGGAGCCCTTATTACAGAATCTACCTTTAGCTGCATCACGGATATAGCAAGGGTCTTGTACCCTATGTTCCCTAGGTTTATCATAAAGAGTAGATTTGATTCCACTAGTAAGATCAGTAAAATAAATGTCCCAAAATTGATCATGCATAGCAAGGATGATGATATAGTACCTTTTGGGCAGTCTATAAAGCTTTTTAATATAGCACCTAACCCTAAGAAACATATAGAGTTAGAAGGACTACATAATTCCTGCCATATAGATTCAAAAGAGACTTACATTCTTTCCATAAGAGACTTCTTAAAAGACATGCACAGTTTGAACATTAACTAGGTATGTGGTACACTTATAATAGAGGGCAAAATATACTTATCATACATACTATTATACTATTTATAGCCCGGAAAGGAGTGATGTAAAAGAAGGGAGGTGAAAAACATGTTAAAGCTAAGGACAAAAGCCGGCTTTACGCTCGTAGAAATAATGATAGTAGTCGCAATCATATCTCTATTAGCCGCAATAGCTATACCTAACTTGCTGCGAGCGCGCCACAACGCCAATGAAACAGCAGCTATAGGAGCAATAAGGACCATATCAACTGCGTGTGAGAGTTTTCGTTCAGCGCAGACTCCCACAACGTATCCTGCTACCCTGGGAGCTCTATCAGGAGCATTACCGCCATACATAGATGCAATTCTGGCGGCTGCGACAGCAGCGGGTACAGCAAGACAGGGGTACTACTTTGAATACAGCTTAGACAGCGTAAACGAATTTAGCTGTACAGCTAGGCCTGCATTAATAGGCACTACAGGTACCCGTATATTCTTTGTTGATGAGACAGGAGTCATAAGGCTTAATGACGCAGGAGGACCTCCGATACAGTAAGGTGAGAAGTGGTGAAAGCTATCAGGAAAAAATAAGAGGCCATGCTAGTATAATGGCCTCTTATTTTATATTATTTTATATAATAGCATTATGAGAGTTTTTTATGAGGAGGGATAAGTTTTAGATGGCAGGCAATGATCATGATATAAAAAAGAACTTTATAGATATAGCCAGCCTTTTTAAAGACAAGACTTGCATAGAAAGTATCGTAAAAGGCAAAAGAGAAGCCCTTACCTATCAGGAGCTGTTCGAGAAGGTAAAGGGGCTTTCTGCTTATCTAAAGAGCATTGGCATCAAAAAAGGCGATAGGATAGCTATTTGCCTTTCTAATAGGATGGAGTGGCCTATTATATTCTTTGCATCAGTATATATAGGTGCGATAGTTGTCCCGCTCGATCCGCAGTTTTCAAACACTGATATAAAAAATATTCTCATAGATTCTGGCGCTGGCCTTATATTTATAGAAAATAGTAATATATCTCTTAAGGGATTTCTTGCAGGCTTTAGCGATATCCATGATGCAATAAGTCTCGGCCTAGAAAATAAAGAAGGGAAAATACTGCCTTTCCCTGACACTATAGATAGCCCTAGAGATCTGCTATCCATAGAAGAAAACACAGTAGATCCAGAAGACATAGCACTGCTTTTGTATACCTCAGGTACTACCAGCCTCCCTAAAGGGGTCATGCTTACGCATAAGAACCTATGCTCAAACTGTAATTCAATAAAAAAGGACAAGTTGATAACATCTGACGATATTATATTGTCGATATTACCGCTTTATCATTCATATCCTCTTATGGTCACGCTCTTGGTGCCCATGCTATCCGGGGCAAAGATCATATATGTGTCAGGTGACTGGCCTGAGAAGCTCACGGATCATCTTAAGGATTTTGATATTACAATGTTAGTAGGAGTGCCCCAGATCTTTAATGCCATGTATGTAAAGATGCTTAAGAAAATAGATTCATTACCTATATTAAAAAAGGCCTATATCAGATCAATGATAAGTTTGAAGCTAGCCCCTATTTTTATACCGCAACTAAGATATGCATTTGGAAGACATATCCGTTTTTTTGCCAGCGGGGGCGCTAGGCTGGATAGAGAGATCGCAAAGACATTCGATGGTATAGGCATAAAGGTCCTTGAAGGATATGGCCTTACTGAGACCTCTCCTGTGGTGAGCTTTAATCCTTTAAATAAGCAAAGATTCGGCTCTGTAGGCATAGCCTTGCCAGATGTAGAAGTAAAGGTCATGGATGAGGATAATAGCGGAATAGGTGAGCTGGCAATAAAAGGCCCGAACGTGATGAAAGGCTACTATAAAGACGAGAAAAAGACAAGAGACTCTTTTAAAGATGGGTATTTCATGACAGGTGACCTGGGCTATATAGATAAAGACAGGTATATCCATATAACAGGAAGGAGCAAAGAAGTAATAGTGCTTTCTACTGGAAAAAACATATATCCGGATGAAATAGAAAAGCATTACGAGGCATCTCCTTATGTAAAAGAAATATGCGTTTTAGGCATTACTAAGACCAGGGGATTATCAAAGATAGATTCTTTGCATGCAGTAGTTGTCCCGGATATAGATTTTTTTAATAAAAAAGGCGAACTCAATATGGGAAAGGCTATAAAAGATACCATGGATATGTTATCAAAGGAGCTGCCTCCGCATAAACATGTAATGGGCCTTACTATTATAAATGAGAGCCTGCCGCGCACTACCCTTGGGAAACTTAAAAGATATGAAGTGAAACAAAGATATCTGGAAGCTGTTTTGAATGATAAAAAGATATGCAGTGACCTAGCGCCTCAGGACAAGGCATTGGAAGAGTCCAGGACAGCGATAGAGCTTAAAAAGTTACTGAAGAAGGGCTTTGCTGTAAAGGATGATATATCCATAGGAGATAGCATCGAGCTTGACCTTGGCATAGATTCACTGGGAAGGGTGGAGCTGGTGTGCCTTGTAGAAAAATATTTTGACGTAGACCTGGAAGAAAAGATAATAGGAGGAAGTATATTTACAGTGAAAGATATAGTCGTCAGGATAGACGATGCATTGAAAAAAGGCAAGGTATCCAAAGGGCCTAAACCTGTCTCATGGAAAGAGATATTAAGGAAAGACCTCGATGATGGATTTAAAAAAAAGATATATCTAAAGCCAGGGCCTGTAGATTATGTATTGCTTATTGCAGTAAAGGCGTCTTTGAGTGTATTTTTTAAGATCTTTTATAGCTTGAAAATAGAGGGAGTGGAGAATATACCAAGGAACAGCCCTTATTGCTTGTGTGTAAACCATACTAGTTTTTTGGATGGTTTTATAATAACATCCAGTATACCTTTTAAAGAACAGCTTAATGTGTTCTTTATAGGATATAGAAAATATTTTGAGTTTCCCTTGGTAAGAAAGCTTGTATCTAGAGCCAGGGTCATACCACTTGATAGCTCATTCGTAATAGAGTCTATGCAGGCCTCTTATTATGTCTTGAAGAACAACAAGGCATTGTGTGTTTTTCCTGAAGGTACGAGGTCAAGAGATGGTAAATTGAAAGATTTCAAAAAAGGCATCGGCATGTTAGGCAAGGAAATGGACCTGGTATATATACCAACACATATCAAAGGTTCATATGAGGCATGGCCTTCTTCAAGAAAATTTCCAAGATTCTATCCTATAAAGGTAGTATTCGGTAAAAAGATCACGTCGAGAGAACTTATGAAAAGAGGTTTGGATAAAGGTATAAAAGATGAATACGAGGCTATAGCGGATTCTCTAAAAGAAGAGGTGTCAAAAATATAAAGAAGCCTAAGAGTTGAAAATATAATATTAGGTGTTATACTTTTAATATAAAAGAGGTATGAGCCATGAAGCATTTTTATAGGCTATACAAAAATAATATAGAGCTTATGAAAACAGCAGCCCTTTTTTTGAAAGAAGGCATTGATGCTGGCGAGTATTGCTTTTGGGCAGCGCCGAAGTCAGTCTACAGAGAAAATTTCCTGATATGCCTCAAACCCTACATAGAATTAATAGACCATTATATAGCAAAAGGCCAGATAAGGGCAGTATCGGCTGATGATTGGTACTTGGCGGATGGAGTCTTTGACATAGGAACCGTGGTCAAAAAATGGAAATGCCTTTACGATGAAGTGCTCTCCAAGGGTTTTACAGGATTAAGAGTAGTAGGTGACGCGTCTTGGGCAGTTGACAAAGATTGGGATATGCTGATAGAGTATGAAAGGATAGTCCATAGCTCTATAAAAGATGCCAAGATAAAAGCCCTGTGTTTATTTGATGCCAGAAAAGTAAGCAGTGTAGTCCATATATCCAATATCGTAGAGACCCACGAAGCCTGTTACTCAAGCTGATATTAGATCTCCTAATCTTTTATTAATTCAGTTATATCTAAAGTTAAAACTGTCCGTGTGTACTGCTTTCGAGGATATAAAATTTTCCCAGCGTGGAAATTTTACTCTTGTTTTTTGCTCTCCCCTACGTTAAGCAAATCTACGTTAAACATATCGGTAGGGGAGCTTTAAAGCTCCCCTACCGATATATGCCAGGGCTACTGGTGTATGCCAGGGCGAACCGCGCCTGCCCCGTATCAAAATTTCAATTCGCTTATTAGATGCAGGTATTATTTTTTATTTTAATTAATAGGATTTAGATGTATAATATATAAGATCATGAATAGGCTTCTTCAGAATTTTACCAGGCTGCTGCCTGTATGGACAATACTTGTGGGTATGGCTGGATATATTTATCCTGGGATATTATTGCCTTTAAAGCCGCACATAGAATGGCTTTTTATGCTTACTATGCTTGGCGTGGGCGCGGTATTGAACTATGAAGATTTTATCCCTATATTCAAAAAACCCCAGGTCGCTTTCCTGGGTACATTGGCCCAGTTCTCGATAATGCCTCTTTTGGGTTTTATCATAGCAAAGGCATTGGATCTTTCCCCAATGCTTACGCTGGGAGTCATACTTGTAGGAAGCGTGCCTGGCGCTATGGCAAGCAATGTGATAAGTTATCTGGCAAAGGCAGATGTTGCATATTCCATAACAGTTACTTCAGCTTCAACTATCTTGGCGCCTATCCTTACACCTTTATTCACATATATATTTGCTCATACTATAATAGAGATACATTTTTGGCCTATGTTTTTTAGTATAATAAAGATGGTGATATTGCCTCTTCTGGCGGGGTTTTATATAAAGAGATATTTTGGAAAGGCTATAGATAGATTTAACTATGTATTCCCTGCGCTTTCAACTGTGTTTATAGCTTTGATATGCGGCCTCATAGTAGCCTTGAATAAAAGCCATCTGATCAATATAAGCGCCATGATATTTCTTGCAGTGTTCCTGCATAATCTTTTTGGATATATACTTGGATATTTAGCTGGTAAAGGCTATAGATTTGATATAAAAAGAAAAAGGACGTTAGCCCTGGAAGTAGGCATGCAGAACGCAGGTTTAGGCGCAGTACTTGCCTTAAAGCATTTTACAAGCGAAGCCGCGATGGTCCCTGCGCTTTTTGCGACATGGTGCGTGATTACAGCTTCTATCCTTGCCGAGGTATGGGGTAAAGAAAAAAGGGAGGTAGAAAATGAGTAAAGTGAAAGTAGAGAAACCCTCAGACGCGTATCTAAAGAAATTAGATGTCACCAAATGGCCTATATGGGAGTCCCCTGTAAAGAAATTTGATTGGGAATATGATACAAATGAGATATTTTATGTGATAGAGGGCAAGGCAAAGGTAGTCACTACGGAAGGGGAAAAAGTAGAGTTTGGAAAAGGCGATATCGTGACTTTTACTAAAGGCGTGAAGTGTACATGGGATGTTTTAGAACCTATAAAGAAACATTATAATTTCGGATAATAGAGGTGACTAAATGAATGAGAACAGCCTTATAAAGCCGGACCTGCAGTTTTCCATAGTATGTGATAGCATAAGAAGGGAAGACAACGGGAAGCTCATGTTTATAGGTATATTTGAGGTGATAGGGGCAAAAAAATTCCCCGCAAGACACCACCAGCTTTTTATTGCTAATCGTTGGATAAAAGGGACGGGTGTTTTTAATGAAAAGACCAGAGTGATGAACCTGAAAGACAATAAATTGGTGGTCGAGACAAGAGAGGTGAATTTTGAACTGAAGTCAATGGAGTCAGCCCACACTGTGATATCGAAATTTATAAATGTTGTATTTCCTGAACCAGGCAAATATCAGGTAGAGGTCTTATTGAACGATGAAGTCTTAAGGAGTTATCCTATAATACTCGCTAGCGCAGATGAAAGAAAGGCTTAGGCAGTGAAAATCGCAATGTATTATGGCAATAAGGATGTTCGCATAGAAGAAAGGCCTATCCCTAAGATCAATGGGGGAGAGATGCTTTTAAAGGTCGTCTCCAGCGGTATATGCGGCACTGATATTGTCGGGTGGTATAGAAAATCAAAGATACCTCTTGTGTTGGGCCATGAAGTGGCAGGAGAGATAGTAGAAACAGGCAAAGGTGTAAGAGGGTATAAGGCTGGAGATAGGATATCAGTATCCCATCATGTACCTTGTGGAAAATGTCATTATTGTAAGCTTGATCACGAGAGTGTATGTGATACCTTGCGTAAGACAAGTTTTGACCCAGGAGGTTTTTCAGAGTTTCTTAGGATCCCGCCTATAAATGTAGAGAAAGGCGTTTATAAGATACCAGAGGATGTATCATTTGATGAGGCTACTTTCACAGAGCCTTTGGCATGTACGATACGTGGCCAGAAAAAAGCAGGATACAAAAAGGGCCAGGATCTATTGATAATAGGAAGCGGTATATCAGGGCTTTTGCATCTAAAACTTGCTAAGTCAAAGAGATTTGGTAGTATAATATGCACAGACATAAGCGAATATAGGCTGAATAAGGCAAAAGAATTTGGAGCGGATCTGGTAATAAATGCCCTGAATGATGTCCCTGGCAAGCTAAAGTCTTTTTTAGGGAAAGGCGCTGATTGCGTGATACTCTCAGCAAGCGCTAAAGAGGCTTTTAAACAGGCATTCGAATCCGTTGAAAAGGGCGGTACTGTCCTGGTGTTTGCATCAGCTGAGGAAGGCTACAGATTGGATATAGACGTCAATAAATTTTTCTGGAGAAATGAAGCTAGTATAATATCGAGTTATGCGGGAAGCCCTGATGAGCACCGTGAGGCATTAAGGTTGATAAGTAAGGGCAAGATCAATGTAAAAGATATGATCACACATACCTTGCCGATCAATGATATTCAAAAAGGATTTGATCTTGTGCGGGAAGCAAAAGAATCTATAAAGGTGATTATAAGGCCATAAGTTCGGGTTACGGTGTGCGGGGTACGAGAAAAGTAGATCGAAAGGAGAACACATGGATTGGGGAATGAAAAATAGGATCTCAAGGATCATAAAGCCGGATACAGGCAAGACTGTAATGCTTGCAGTGGACCATGGGTATTTTTTGGGGCCTACAACAGGCCTGGAAGACGCGGGAAAGACCATAAAGCCGATACTTTCGTATGCAGATTCTTTGATGCTTACAAGGGGCATTCTTCGTAGTTCAGTCTGCCCTGCAAATGACACGCCTATAGTACTTAGGGTGTCCGGAGGCAACAGTATTGTAGGCGAGGACCTTTCCAGGGAGGCTATTACAGTATCCGTAGAAGATGCTATCAGGCTCAATGTCAGCGCAGCCGCTCTTTCTATATATGTAGGAAGTAAATACGAACATCAAACATTAGAGAACCTTGCAACTTTGATAAGTAAGTGTGAAAGGTATGGTATACCAGTATTGGCTGTCACTGCTGTAGGAAAAGAGATGACAAGAGATATTAAATATCTGAGTTTAGCATGCAGGATCGCAGCTGAGCTCGGGGCCCGTATAGTAAAGACTTATTATTGCGAGGGATTTGATAAGCTTGTAAAGAGCGTTCCTGTACCAGTTGTGATAGCTGGAGGAAAGAAGATACCTGAAAAAGATGCGTTGGAACTGGCGTACAATGCGATAAATGATGGAGCCGTGGGTGTAGACATGGGAAGGAATATTTTTCAGTCAAAAGACCCTGTAGGCATGATAAAGGCTGTTCGAGAGATAGTACATAAGAATGAAAAACCATCAAAGCTCTGCAAGACTTTAAAAATAAAATAGTAAAAAGGTGTCTGACCCCTTTTAAAAGGGGTCAGACACCTTTTAAAAGGAAGATATGTTCTTTAGATTCGTGGGTATATTATGGATGATCTTTGGTATATGGTGGATGATGAAGCCTCAGAGGCTAAAGAGGTTTTTTACTAAGAAGGTGAAAAAGGCAAGGCGTAAGATGTTGTTAGCAGTTATTATATTGTCGTGCGTACTTTTCTTTTCAGCTGCTAAATACGCAGGAGGGGCCTTAGGTAAAGCGTTTCTTGTGTTTGGATTACTAGGTATTATAAAGGCAGTGTTCTTTGCGACATCCAAGGCATCTGAGAAGATCCTGGACTGGTGGCTTGATAGGCCTTTATGGATGTGGAGGGTATGGGCAGGGTGTTTTACATTGCTGGGCTTATTTTTTCAAAAAATATAAAACTCTATCAATTTGTGTAATACTTTCAATGATAGGCAGCGCTGATGAGTTTGGCTGTATCTGGCAAGCCTGCGAAAATACGCTCAAAAGAAAAAGGCCTCTCAAGCAATGCTCACGGGTAGCCAGGATATAGCTTTGTCTACTCTTGGCTAGTGGTAGGGGAGCTTTAAAGCTCCCCTACCTTTTTTTAGAGTGATCAAGTGTTGGTAGATTGTAATTATAAGTGCGAAAAATAATGGAATAAAAATGCCCCATATCTCTTGAAATCTGTTATTTTGTAAGGTGACGAACCAACA